>CAMWTO010000020.1 GCA_947177205.1 uncultured Ruminococcus sp.
TTAGCCCCTATAGCTTTGCGTCCTCATTTTTCAATGAGTTTGCCAAATATCATGCGAATCGACTTTCGCTTTTTCACGTTCAGATCGTACCTTGTATTTTTATTGTACGCTTCTTCCCGTTGTTTTCTATATTATACACCCTCTTTCTGATTTTGTCAATAGGTTTTTTAGCTTTTCTATGTTTTTTACATAAATATTTTTAAAACAACTATTAATTTATGCATAATATACAAATCCCAATCAGATTCCTAAGCAGAAAGCATTGCACTAATGTGAGTCAGTGCAATGCTTTTCAGGTGAGCTATAAAACTATGTTCAGATGATGATTATGATAATTATGGTTATCATTGTATTAACGCTGTGTCAACCGCCACACCTCCTTTGATTCTGTGACTCCGGAGAAAGTCGGGTCATATCTGCAAGCCTCCGTTTACTCCAAATATGTCAGACTGAACTGAATGCACTGGATCACCAGAGCATTGAACGAAATATGATTTTGTACTGCCAGTTCTTCCAACTGTTTCCCAAGTGTTTCCGGAAGACGTATGGTCTTTGTAATGGTCTCATATTTTTTCTGAATCTGAAATTTTAAATCTTCCATGGCATCTGCACGCTGTCCTTTCTAATTAATATTACTATCATTATAAAGGATATATTGTAAAAAAGATAGAGTTAAAAATAGTGTTAAAAATAATTACAATTCTGCCTGGAAAACTGCTTGCAGTGATACTGTCATGATTGCATCATTTTTGAACACACGGACTGATTTGTATTTATTTTTTTTGCTTATTTACATTCTTCTGTGGTTTCCTGTTCTTCCTGGTTTTCCAGAGCAAACTGAATGCACTGATTGATCAGCCGGTTCAAAGAGATGTCATTTTTTGCTGCCAAAGTTTCCAACTCCTTTGCCAGCGGTTCCGGGATACGAATTGTTTTGGAAACATGATCGTAGCCTTTTGCGATTCTGAACATAGTCACTCCCATGTACATGATGCGTACGCCCATGTCAGCAACAATGCTTGCATATGTACGAATTTCTCACCTCCGGTTTTATTTCATTGCTGCCCTGCACATCATGGACTATGATTATTATACCATATTTTTCTCAAAAATGGAATAGGCTTTGTAAAAAACAGATCCGGAATTTTCAGCACATATGTTGATAAAAAATTAAAAATAAAAAACAGGCATTCTCTGTATCAACAGAAAATACCTGTTATCCAAAATAACTTGGAGCTGATGACCGGATTCGAACCGGTGACCTACGCCTTACCAATGTGTTGCCGAGCTTTTTATTACTTTTTACAACTTTTTAAAAATATTGATTTTATGGGGAAAATAAAACGTTTTGTTCTCGTAGCTTTTCATAATGGATTCTGTTTTTTTGTGTTGTTAGTGCCCTCATAGTGTCCTGAAAATTAAGGAGAACTGACAGCTTCGGAACTATCATTTTCAAAAAGAAAAAAGCAGGCGTAATAGCCTGCTTTGATTCTGTGATATGATACTATAACAAGTACCAGCGTTCGAGCGTTGCGCTCTCTGTAATTTTATTATAACATAAAATTCAGTGTTTGTCAACAACTTTTGCTGACATTTTATTTTATGCAGATTTTACAAAAATATTACACTGTTTTCGTCAAATCGGCTATTTGTTTTTTAAACGCTCTATTTCGGCATTCAGCTCCGATTTTTCTTTTTTATATGACGGTGTGATGCTTAATATGTAGCTGTCTATCTTATCCAGAACAGAACCTTTTGCACGTCCTACTTCTGATATGATTCTGTTCTTATGCACCCAACGGAAACTGTCAACCTGAACACCTGTATTGCTGCTGAATCCGTCTGCTGATGTTGCGTCTATAATTCCGGAATTACGTTTTCCATATCGCTTAGAACTGCATGGAACAATCAGCACCATATTTTTAGTTTCAGCAATAATGACAGCAGGATGCGTATAAGATAGTTCATAACGGAAATTCTGTGCGCCCAAATCCACAAATACAATACAACCCCTGCCGTATTTCTTTGTATTCTCCATGTTTTTATTTTTTATCCAGCGGTCAATGTGATTTATCCATTGTGCCATATCATATACAGACAGATCTTTCAGCGTGTCAATCATATTCCAGATACTCAGCTTGAAACTGTCATATATGGTGCTGTCAGTACTTGCAAATTTCGTTTTGGCATCTGGTTGTTTTGTGGCATTTTCCATGTCTTTTCTTTTGATTGTAAACATCTTGTAAATTCTCCTTTCCTGTGGAGCTGTCAGCTCCTCTTTTATTCATTCTGTTTCATTGGTTATTAGTATTCTTCATATCCTCTTCTATCAGGTCAACAATTAAGTTTGTTAAGCTCTTTCCTTTTCTATTAGCATGTTCCTTATACTCGTCTTTCTTTCCTTTAGGAAGATTCAGAGTCAGTTTATCCCTCTTTTCTTTCATGTATTTCATTGTCCGTTCTTTTGATTTTTCGTCATATTTTGCCATAGTATTACCTCCTATTCCTTACTATTATTATAGCACAAAAAGCCATACACGTCTATATGTAAAATAAACAAATACACGGCTATATATTTGTGCAATATTACGTCTTGACATATAGCCGTGTATATGATATAATAATAACAGTAGAGGACACAAGAACTCCCAAACCTAAAAAGGAGGTATACAACCATGACAAGAAATTTTAAGAAGAAACTGATGCAGATGGCAAACAGACTGTTCAGCAAGGGCTTTTCCAGAAGCTCTGCACTCTCTACTGCATGGAGAATTGTCAAGAGCCGTAAATTGCAAACGAAAGTTGCCGGTGTGACGTTTGAAGGCAGACAGAACATTCTTGCACTGCTTGCAACATATCCGGTTAATTTGATTCGTGTGGAGCTGTACAGAGAGCCACAGAATCCATATGACAAGAATGCTGTGGCTGTGATTGCCACAGTGTCAGGCAGATTCAAAGCAAAGCTTGGTTATCTTCCAGCATCGGTTGCGTCTGTTGTATCTGCTGTGCTGGACAAGGGCTTAGCAGTTCATGCCGAACAGCTCCGCATTGTTGGCGGATGTGATACATTCCAGAACTACGGCGCAAGAATTACCGTAGCAATATAAGCTATGGCAAATTACATAAAAGGCATATATCAAGCCGGAAAGGAGAAATTTTGAATATTTATTATATTGAGAATGTAGTTAATCATACTATAACATGGAATTGTCATGACGGCATACAGCTTTTTCAGACTGATTCTAGTAAAATAGATTTCCATAATCATTGTAACAGTCTCAACACAGGGAATATAAACGGTAACAATAATGCAAATATTAATACAAGCAGTCCGAAAGGGGATTATATTGCAGAAACATTTGACAAGTTGACGTTCTCCCAAAGAGTGAAAGTACTTACATTAATAGCAAAACTTCTGAAAGAGAATGAAGTCGAATAATTGGAGCAGTGCGCCTTTCTCTGTCCAGAGAATAATAGAAGGTGCAAATTTAAGGTTGTCGTCAAATTTACGACAAGCTTTAAATTCCTTAAGGTCGTTACCTGTAAGGCGGTAGAAGTGCTTGCCCTCTGTGTAACGGACACTGTTGCGATTTGAAGCGAATCCGGAATTTTCCGCTTTCATACAAATTATATGCCATTGATGGACACATAGCAGAGAAAACAGCTCCGAAAGTTTCTTTGTGATCGCTGTTGGAGCTGTCAGCCTGTAAAAAGAGAATCTCTTTTTTACAGGTTGATTTACTTAATTCAACAGCTCCTTGATTTGTTCGTCTGTCATGCCTTTTGCTTTCCATTTGGCAATTAATTCAGATTCTTTTTCGGCTTTGCCACGTTCATAATTTTCAAAAGCATATTCATTCTTGTCATATAAAGCGACTTGTCTAGCTGTGTATGCCAGTCTTTTTTGCTCGTCCTGACTGATGACGTTGAGAGTATCAAAAGCAGATTGCAGATATTCATTTCCGTGTACAATCATTTCAAATTCTTCTCTCCTTTCCGCTTTCAGGAAGCGTGTCCATTTGTCAAGCGGTGTGTCGTCTGTTTCTTCTGGTAGTTTTGGTAGTTCGATCAAGTGCCATTCCATTACATCTGTGTAAACCCTGTGACTTGTATCTTCGTGAATATGATAAATCGTATGGAAACGCTTTTCTTCTGAAATGTAATTGAAATCCAGAATATTAATTCCAATACATTTTTTGATATTAGAATAACGTTTATTAATATTTACTTGTTCTACAAGCATTTTAGAGACATAAAAGACACTTCTGTCTGCCCATGTTGCCATATAAGACAATTGTATTTCAATATCAATTTCTTTTTCATTGTTCATAACGAGCCGAACATCAAGAATGCCTTGCTTTTCATCTTCATGTATCTTTCTAAGGTTTGTATTTTTTAATTCTGTGCTTTTAATTTCTTCTGGTGCAATATCCAGAACGGCACTTAAAAAGCCTTTGAGTGCTTTCGGGTTTGCCATGATCTCTTTGAAAGCAAAATCAATTTTCGGACACATGATAAAATTTTCGTCGTATTCCTGTTGATGCACTTCTAATCACCTCACTACTTTCTTAACCAACTTTCTGGTAATGATACAGGTTCAGACTGTATGCTATCTCTCTGGATATTACCTGTTAAAAGTTTATCAAGCTCTGATTCCGTTATTCTCACTATGCGACCATTTTTTAATATTTTTAGTTCGCCGGTCTTTATTCTTCTGTTTATCGTACTAAGACTGCATTGCAGATATTCACAGGCTTGCTTTTTTGTATATAACTTTTCCTGCATGGAATTCATTCCTTTTCTTTCTGGATTAATTTTATTGTAACACATTTTTTCTATTGTGTCAAGAAATTTCATAAAGTTTCTTTAAATGTTTTAATGTATCTTAACAGGCTAAATTAAAAAAGAATCGCTACCAGTAAATCACTCGTAGCGATTTTTCTTAACCTCAAGTTTTCTCAGGTTTTCTCAGGTTTGTGATCTGGAATTTCCGGAACACTCTTTTGTCATTCTCGCCGCTTTGACATGAAACTGTAACAAGTTATAGTTTGTTTGCTTGGTTTGCTCTTGATTTGTTTCTGAATCCCCTGTACAGCTCTAACAGAGAAATTTTTAAATGTCAAGTTTTGACAAGTTGCAAAGCCTGAATTTTAGGAATGTCAACATTTGTCAACAGGTTATCCTGCCGCTTTCAGTGGCTTTGTAAGGCTCTCATAATTATGATAATAATAGTAGAAATGATTCAGCAAAAACGGAGCTGTACCCTGATTGCTGGATAGATAATGCACATTCAGTCCGTACCGCAGCTCCACGCTTGCAGAGTCGCATAGATTTGCTTGCCGATTTCTGAAACTTTCCGTCCCTGCATCAGCATTGTTCTATCATCTATCCTGTAATTTTTCAGAAAACAACTGTCAGGGCAGTTCTCAATGATCAGGGTAGCTGTATGAGACACAGCGGACATAGCATCTATTTCTTTCTCAAAACGCTTCCTGTCGTGTGTCACATTACGCCAGAGTTCGTCTATACCGGCTTTGCGTTCCACTGCACACACCAGCTCAAATGATTTCTCACCAACCCGGAAACTATAATCTCCGAAGTCTAATTTTTTGCATTCCTATTTTACGCCTATCGTGTCAAACGCTGACAAGATATGCTGGTTTTTTTGTTCTCTGGTATCACATAGAATGACTGCTTGCTTTAAAAATATTTCTTTGCTTAACAAATTTTTCACCTCATTTTATGGAAACAGCCATATATCGCAATTTAGAATTTTTAGAAAAAATGATGTAAGCACTCTATAAAGGCATATAGAGTCATGCTCACATATTTTTTTCTATTTTTTCTAAAACGGATTAAGAGGCTGGAATGACAAGAACATTTCTGCTCCATTTTCCATCCTGTAATTTCTCTTGTTCATGGAGTAAGCCTCTTGTTCGCATTTCTGTCAGGAAATTGCCTTTGCTTTCCGTGCCGTAACCAGACTGCGAACACCAGTCTTTAAATTCCTCATAGGCATCTTTTGCTGTCATACGTTGTTCTGTGTCACTCTGTAAACATTCTGCAAGGAATCTGCCCATTTTATCAGACTTGTTTCGGTAAGCAGATGTCGCCTGCTGTACAGACGCAGGCGGAACAGCTCCGGACTGCCGGAATTTCTGCAATCCTGCCAGACACCAGTTGAACATGCCCGAAACACATTCCGGCTCTTTGAGACGGTCTTTTAGGGTATTATCACGCTCAGATGGGCTATAATGCTTTAAGAACTCTATCACGTTGACTCTGTCAGAACGAAACAAGCTCAGATCGCTGACCTGTGGCAGATGGTTTGTGTTAATAAACAGCTTGAATTGTGGAATAAATTCAAATTCTCGTTCATGCAGGTAACGTGCTGTAATCGTATCACGTCCGAGCAAAGTTTTTAATAAGGCTTCGTCCAACAGCATATTTTTCGGTGGTTCGGAACAGTTTAAAAACCGGCATCCATTCAGTCGGGCAATGTCACCGGATGCTTGTCGGGAATCTTTGTTCTGTTTCCGGGCAAGCGTTTCCGGATTCATTGTCATGGCATAACCGCCTGTTCCGCCCATCATATAAGCAATGCTCTCCATGAGCGTCCCCTTGCCGTTTCTGGTGGATGCACCATAAAGAAACCAACAGCATTCCAAGCCGGTATCTGCTGTCAGAGCATAGCCCAGAATACGCTGTAAATAATCCATTTTTTCCGGATTCTGCATCATAATATCACACACAAAATCCTCGAACAGCTCCGGTGATGCATCCGCATCATAAATCACATTGGAAATTTTAGAAAGCATGTCCTTTGATCTGTGCGGATAAAATTCACCTGTTTTCAAGTTGTAAGTGCCATTCTGGCAGTTGAATAAATCCGGATTCTTGTCCAGATCTTCACGGCTGAATGGATATTCGCTTCTTGCATCATTGATCATGGTCGTCCGGTATTTCAACTGTCCGTACTTGGAAACGAACTTGACAAAATCCGATTTTGTACGCTCATCCTGTAAATTCGCAGCGTAAATTAATAATGCATCTGACAATTGTTTTGCTTTCTGCAAGGCGGTCATACTGCTTGCATCCAGCTCCCATAGTTTTCCGTTATAATGAAACCATTCTTTTGCAGTGGTATTGAACCGGCATTCTTTCCGGAATACTTCTGCAAATAATCTGCCCATGCCCTTATCATCCCATGAATACTGCTCCGGCATCCGCTCTTGGAGCATTTGTAATAATTCTGGTTCGGCATGAACTTTCTCTATTTTTTCTGATTCTGGCTGTTCTGATGCCGTCGGCATCCACTCCGGAGAAGTCCTGACCGTTTCCATCAGCAAACGCTTTGCTTCTTCCTGTCCAATTGCCAGCACAATATCTGAAATATCGCCTTTGGGTTTCAGCTCTGGATAAATCTTTTCAGAGGGAATTACTCTGACAGCATCCGCCGTCCCATACAGGCTTCTGGCGGTAATCATACCATGCTCTTTGCCTGCTCTATCGTGATCCATCAGGATTATCACTTGTTTTCCCTTGAAATATCTGTTATGTGCCTTTACCCAACTGGATTTGCCGCCTGCACCGTTCGGGGAGCAGCTCGCACAAAATCCCATTTTCTCAATGGTTTCCACGTCTTTTTCGCCCTCTGCCAGTATCACACTCTGGCAGTTCTTCAGATTCTGCACATGATACGGCGGTACTTTCAGACCATTCAGACCTTTGATCCACCGTTTTCGTTCCAATCTGTACCAGACAGCAGTTTTTCCGCCGTCTCCTTTATCATAAATCACTTTCTTGGCAAGGATCTGTCCGGATTCATCCGAATAGATATGCTCTCTCAAAAAAACCCAAGCAGGACGCTTTGGCTTTTCTGGAAAGAAGTCTGCTGTTTTCAGTCCAGCTCCCTCCACAATATCACGAAACGCACAGCCATGTTTGCAGTCCAGCAAAATCTTGCCGTCACGCTCTGCTAGATACAAGTGCCGTTTCCTGTCACCGCAGATAGGGCAATTTACTGCGAATTGCCCTCTGCCGATTTCTTTCACATTTTCAAAATGCTGTAATATTTCGTAAAAATCCATCATGTGAACCCCTTTCACTAAAAAGCAAAAAAGGCAGAAACTTGTATGAAAGCATACAAGTTTCATAGAAAATTTACAATTTATAGCTGTCATCTTCCATACATTGCCGAATGGCTCGTTTGATAAATGCATTTAAACTTTCGCCCTGTTTTTCAGCATGGGCTTTTATTTTTTCTTTATCACCTTTTGGCACAAGAATTTCTATTCTGTCATAAGCTTTTGCTTTATACTTTGCGACAGCTTTTTTACTGGTAGCCATAGTATCACCTCCCCATTTTATTATAGCATAAATGAGAATCACACTGTAAACAAAAAATATCATAAAAATTTATGCTAATTGCCTATTGACATAGGTACAGACTTATGCTATAATCATAAACAAGGAGTTGATAGATGATGCAGGAAAAACTTATATAATATAATATAATTTAAGTTCCGCCCTACGTGGGGCGTGTGAGTTGAAATGTCACTCTGGACAGCTCCAAAAAGCTGGCTGATTTCTGCCCGGAGTATCTGGAAATACAAAAAAATGTACTTTCTCCCCGTATCTGGGCAGAGTATTCCAGAATCATTGACAAGCTGATTATTCCCATGATGGGACATTTCATGTTAAAAGAAATTCGTCCTGCACATGTTCAACAGTTTGTAAATTATTTGCAAGGGGATGTCCGACAGAAGCAAGATGGTACTCTGGATGCAGAAAATCCGAAAATTTCACAGGCAACAGTGCGGCGAAAATTGACGGTTCTGCTTGGACACAGTGAATGGAATACGACAAATAAATACTTGCATCTGGTACAAGAGGCTGATGTACAGGCTGCTTGTGTGCTTGATACTATGCTGACAATTACAAAAACAGATAATTTGCAGCTGGTGAGAGAGGCGTAAAATTTTTTACATAGTGTCCTAATAGTGTCCTCAACTGGAAAAAATAAAAAACAGGCGTTCTCTGCACAAACAGAAAACGCCTATTTTTCTACAATAATTTCAGAGCTGATGACCGGATTCGAACCGGTGACCTACGCCTTACCAAGGCGTTGCGCTACCGACTGTGCCACATCAGCAATTTTTATTTTACCAGCTTTTATAGTATAGCATATTTTTGAAAATTTGTCAAGTGTTTTTTTAAATTTTTTTTAAAATTAAAAAAATTCAGAGCAGAAAGAATCTGCTCCGGATTTTAATAAGCTATTGTAATTGATTGCCGTTCCGGTCATGAAAATAATTCATCAGAATCAAAATCAGGTCAATTAATGTGCCGATCCCGAACAGACCGAAGCTGAACAGATACAGCAGACCGCTGAAAATTTTCCCGGTGTAGAACCGATGCAGACCGCCGATTCCGATGAAGCCGAGCGCACACATCAGCAGGGCAGGTTTTTTGTAACGCATCTGATCCGGGTGCAGATTTTTTGATTTGGGGATAGCAGGCGGCATGGGACGTGCTTTCACGGGGAGTTCGGAAAATTTTCCGGAAGAAAACGCAGAATAATTCTGAGAATCTTGGGGATTATGAGAATTCTGGAAATTCTGGGTATCCTGTGCATTCTGCTTTGGAAATTCGACACGGCAGCGGCAGTAGGGGCAGACGGTTTCGTCTATGAGATTCGCACCACAGTGAGAACAAGTCATACAAAAACATCTCCTTAAAACTTAAAAACTTAAAAAATTCAAAAATTAAAAAAATCAAAAAATAAAAAATGCTATGTATTCAAATAATTTTCAATTTCCTGTTCTGTATTCAGAACGGATTGCCACAGTTCCTGGGCGCTCATCCGATATGCGCCGTTGCCCAGGATAATCATCTGTTCCATGCCGTCAGAAGTCGCAACTCGTACTCTTGCATGATGATCATGGCTTAATTCATGTGTCACACGTTCAATGTAAGTGTCCGCTGTTTCGGCTTCTTTGGTGTAGACAATGCTGAAATCGCCGGATTGTTCCACGCTCCCCGGATTATTTTTGATTTTGTAGGCATCAAAGACTAAAATTAATTTACATTGTTTCATGCCCTGATAATTATGCAGAATCCGGATCAGCTCGGCTCTTGCGGCATCCAGACTTTCCGCAGCAATTTTTTTCAGGGAATCCCACGCAAAAATGATGTTATAGCCGTCTACCAGCAGATATTCAGAACGTTCCGGCGTTGGATGATATTCCGGCAAGCCGGATGATTTTTTAAAAGATTCTGTATGCAGCAAAGTTCTTTGATTTCGGGTATCCTGATATTTTTTCTGCCGGATCTCCCCATAAGTCTGTTCAAAAATTTTCATGAGTTCCGCATCCTGTTCCAGACTGCCTGTATAAGCCTGTCTGACGGGTTTTACAGGTTCAGAAATTTTTATTTCTTTCTGAGATTTCAGAATACTTTCGGTATGCATATAATGCTGGACTTGATCCCACTTGACAAGATCCCCTGATCCATGGGAACAGAACACGGAATCCGGAGAATTTTCCAAATCTGATTCTGCATGATAATTGATTTTCTGAATCACTTCTTCCGGATTTGCACACGGTGCATAACCACAGGGAATGCAGGATAATTTTCCCCGTCCCCTGGTCAGTTCCAGTAATGTATTTTGATATTGCATCATGATGACGGCAGGTGCTTTGCCCTCCAGAATGGAGAAATCTCCATGCAGTACCGGAGCGGTACAGTCAGCGCCTTTGTTCTGGAGATCTGTCAGAATTTTGCCCACACAAGAACAAGGGACTTCCATCCGGAATTGATAAAACGGTTCTAACAGAACGCTTTGGGCTTGCATTAATCCCTGACGGACAGCTCTGTAGGTCGCCTGCCGGAAGTCTCCGCCCTCGGTGTGTTTCTTGTGTGCACGTCCTGCCGTCAGCGTGATTTTCAGATCCGTGACAGGTGACCCAGTCAGGACACCCAGATGTTGCTTTTCTTTCAGATGTGTTAAAATCAATCTCTGCCAGTTGCGATCTAAATCATCTTCCCGGCAGACACTGGAGAATTGCAGACCGCTCCCCGGTGCGCCCGGTTCTAATAATAACCGGACTTCAGCATAATGTCGCAGCGGTTCATAGTGTCCCATTCCCTCGACGGTGTTCTGAATCGTTTCTTTATAGACCACGCCGCCGGGCTGGAATTGTGCCGGAATACCAAATCTTTCTGTTAAGATATGCCGGAGTACCGCAAGTTGAATCTCGCCCATCAACAAAACATGAATTTCCTGCAATGCCTCTGAAAAATTCACATGTAACTGCGGATCTTCCTGCTCCAGTTTTTTGAATGCGATCAAAGCCGTGTGGATTGAAATTTCTTCCGGTAATATGACAGCATATCGCAGAATTGGTTCCAGAACAGGCTTTCCGGAACTGGATTCACAGCCGAATCCCTGTCCGACGTAAGATTCTGATAATCCTGTGACGGCGCAGACAGCTCCCTGATGAATGGCATCCACGGTTTGGAATTTTGCGCCGGAATAAACTCGGATCTGGCTGATTTTTTCAGAGATGAAATTATTATAATTTAACACATCCCGCACATGAAGCGTCCCGCCAGTGATTTTCAAATGCGTCAGCCGTCTGCCCTGGTCATCTTCTGAAATTTTGTAGACTTTCGCACCGAAGTCCGTATGTTCCGGCAGGGGGAGCGTGAATGTCTGCAAAATCTCAAGAAATTTCGGGATGCCCTGCAATTTTAAGGCAGATCCGAAACAACAGGGAAATACATGGCGTTGCAAAATCGCCTGTGCGATGGATTCCGGTTCTGCGAATCCAGTTGCAATCACCTGATTCATGAGCAATTCATCACATGCACCTAGTAATTCACAAAAATCAAGATCATTTTTAAACTTTTCAGAATCTGTAAAATCTGTAAAATCAATACAGCAGGGACTGAAATGTTTTGTGAGATCCTGCATGATTTCTGTATGGGAACGGAAAGCCAAGTCTGTTTTATTGAAAAAAATAAAAACGGGAATTCTGAAATATTCCAGTAATTTCCAAAGTGTTTCTGTGTGGCTCTGAATTCCCTCGGATGCACTGATGACCAGAATGGCATAATCCAGGACTTGCAGCGTCCGTTCCATTTCAGACGAAAAATCCACATGTCCCGGCGTATCTAATAATACAAATTCTGTTTCTTGCTGTGGAAAATGCAGTAACGCCTGTTTCGAAAAAATGGTAATGCCCCGTTCCCGTTCCAGTTGTTCTGTATCGAGAAACGCATTCTGATGGTCTACACGCCCTAATTTTCTCAATTCTCCGGCAGTATAGAGCATTGCCTCTGCGAGTGTTGTTTTTCCGGAATCCACATGCGCTAAAATTCCGATGGTAAGCCGTTTCACGGCAAGACTCCTTTCTGTAAAATAAAATAATATTTACTATTTTTATTATAACATAATTTCTTAGGGATTGCAAGAATTATTTCATGATTTTAAAATCAGAAAAGCCCTGCATAACACAGGGCTTTTTTAAATTTCTTGCTATTTAATGGCTGACAAGCTCCAGATAAATTTTTATATATGCATCCGCAGAAACATCCCAGCTGTAATCACTTTTCATCGCACGACGGATTAAAGCTCGCCATGCTTTTTTATCATCGTAGCAGGCTTTCGCTCTCTCACAGGCATCGAGCATGTCATGTGCATTGTAACTCTTGAACGTGAAACCGTTGCCATTTCCGGCGGTGCTGTCTTTCACAGAATCCCGGAGCCCGCCCGTTTCCCGCACAATGGGCGCTGTGCCGTAACGCATCGAGATCATCTGTGCTAGTCCACAAGGTTCACTCTGGGACGGCATCAGGAACATATCTGCGCCGGCATAGATTTTCCGGGCTAAATCCGGATGAAATCCCAGCGTAACACTGACTTTGTCCGGATAACGTGATTGCATTTCTGAGAAGAAATCTTCATAAATTTTTTCACCGCTCCCCAGAATTGCAAATTTATAGCCGAGTTTCAAAATATCTTCAAAAACATACCGCACCAAATCAATGCCCTTGTGAGACACAAATCTTGTGACAATTCCAATTATCGGCTCATCGCCCTCCTGTAATGCCAGTTCACTGAGCAACGCTTCCTTGCAGGCTTTCTTGCCGGACGGCTTCGTTGCACTGAATTTCTTGGCAATTAATTCATCCTGCTCCGGATTATACAGATTCTGGTCAATGCCGTTTAAAATCCCGGATAATTTATATTGCTTGTTCACAAGAATCCTGTCCAGTCCATGCGCATAATACGGATCAAGAATTTCCCAGGCATAACTCGGACTCACTGTCGTGATCTTGTCAGCGGCTTCAATTGCGCCTTTCATCATGTTAATCGCACCATCATATTCGAGAATTCCCATGTGATACAATGGGATGCCCATGACTTCATTGAGGACTTCTCTGCCGTAACTGCCCTGGTACTGGATATTATGAATCGTGAAAATATTCTTGATATTCTGGTAGCCCTGCTGATATTTATAAAATACCTGGTAGAAAACAGAGATCAGTGCTGTCTGCCAGTCGTTGGCATGAATCACATCCGGCTGGAAATCAATACAGCGCAGCATTTCCAGGACTGCCCGAGAGAAAAATACAAAACGTTCACAGTCATCATAGAATCCATAGAGACCGTCACGACCAAAATAATATTCATTATCAATAAAATAATACGTCACGCCGTTCCAGATTGCCGTGAAAATACCGCAGTATTGTTTCCGCCAGGAAACATCCACTGTGATATTCGTCAGGAATGTCATCTGCGCCCGAAGTTCCGGACGGATGGATTTATATAACGGAATCACAACACGGCACTCATGTCCTTTGTTATGAATCGCATTCGGGAGAGAACCGATCACATCCGCCAGACCGCCGGAGGCGGCAAACGGAACGGCTTCACTTGCCGCAAACAGTATATTCAAAGCAGATCACCTTTTTCTGAAAATTTGTAAATTTTTTATAAATTTTCCTAAATTTTATATAAAATTAATTCTGGCTGACATCAAAGTTTTGCATTTTTGCCGATGTAAACCGGATAACTGTCAGAACCTGTCATGACACGTCCATTCTCTGTTGTGACGTTCTTATCCATGATAATCCCTGTCAAGGCACAGTTCGTGCCGATGTTCGTCCCCTGCATGAGAATGCAGTTCTTGACAACACTGCCCTTGCCGACTTTGACACCACGGAACAGGACACTGTTTTCTACCGTTCCTTCGATAATGCAGCCGTCTGCAATCAGGGAATTGCTGACTTTGGATTCCAGACCGTATTTTACAGGACCATTGTCGCCGGTCTTAGTATAAATCGGCTTGTCTGCCTGGAACAGCGCATTTCTGTTTTCCGGCTTGAGCAGTGCAAGATTGGCTTCAAAATAGTGTTTCTTGCTGTCAATCCGGCTGAAATAACCGTCAAATTCATAGCCCATAATCTTAAATTCTTTCACATTCGGCTGTAAACAGTCACGGATCAGGCTGTACTGGTTTCTGCTTGCGGCATCTTTGACAAGTTTCCGGAGAAAATCCTTTTTGATGACAAACATATCCAGACTGATATTACAAGTGCCGGAGATCTGGGGATCAATCAGCAGCGCATTGACTCTGCCGGTTTCATCCAGTTCCAGAACGTCCACGCCGGAAGATTCTTCGTTATTATAATCATATTTGCCATACACAACTGTAATATCTGCCTCTGTCTTGATATGCTGTTTCAGAACTTTCTCATAATCAATATTCGCAACATAGTCGCAGTCTGTGAGAACGACATATTCACACTTGCATGCCTCTACATAATTCCAGACATTATTCAGTGCTTCCAGACGACCTCTGTAAACGCCGTCTCCGGCGCTTTGGCTGAATGGCGGCAAAAGATGCAGACCGCCTTTTTTTCTGGCAAGATCCCATTCACTGCCTGTTCCCAGATGATCCAGGAGAGAGCCGTAATTGGATTTTGTGATGACACCGACCTGCGTAATGCCGGAATTCGCCATATTTGACAATGGAAAATCAATCAGACGATACCGTCCGCCGAACATGATAGATCCCATTGTTCTCTGTTTTGTTAATTCAATCATGGCAGAATCATGCAGACTTGCAAAGATCATGCCAAGTACATTTGTATTGACGCTCATGAAATAGCCTCCTCAGTATTTGCAAAATTTTATTTTTGAATATTTTAAATATTTTAAATATCTTCTGAGATGATCTCTTTAGGCTTGATGACAGCTGTACCGGAAATGTTCACATTGTGACCAACAACGGCAATGCCCCAGTCGTCCCGGTTTTCAATATTTTCCGGACTGATGCCGATCTTTGCGCCGGATTCGATCACACAGTTTTCACCGACAATGGCATATTCCACGACCGCACCGGATTTGACAACTGTGCCGGGCATCAGGATGGAGTAATTCACCGTTGCGCCTTCTTCAATCGTGACATTCGAGAAAATCACGGAAAAATCGACTTTACCGTTGATGTTGGAACCTTCCGTAATCATGGAATTTTCGATTTGTGCCGTTTCACCGATGTACTGCGGCGGCATGTTGTTGTGACGTGCATAGATCTTCCATTTCGGGTCATAGAGATCCAGCGGAACGGACGGACTGAGCAGATCCATATTGGCTTCCCAGAGGCTGTCTAATGTGCCGACATCTTTCCAGTAGCCGTCGAATGTGTAAGCAAACAGGCGTTCTTTGTTGGCGAGCATTGCCGGAATGATGTCCTTGCCGAAGTCTTTTGAGCCGGTGTTTGCATTCTCATTCTCTATCAGATATTTTTTCAGTTTTTCCCATGTAAAGCAGTAAATGCCCATAGATGCCAGTGTCGATTCGGGTTCTTTCGGTTTTTCTGTGAATCTGACAACACGATTCTCCGCATCGCATGTCATAATGCCGAAACGGGATGCCTCTTCCTTGGGAACATCAATGACAGCAATTGTGCCGTCGGACTGGTTTGCCTCGTGAAATTCCACCAGTTTGGAATAATCCATTTTATAAATATGATCGCCGCCGAGAACGATGACATATTCCGGGGAATACCGTTCAATAAAGCGCATGTTCTGATAAATGGCATTTGCCGTACCCTGGAACCAGTCTGCACCCTCTTTGGTCTCGAACGGAGAGAGCACATGCACACCGCCATATCTTCTGTCCAGATCCCACGGCTGACCATTGCCGATGTATTCATTCAGGACAAGCGGCTGATACTGTGTCAGCACGCCGACGGTATCAATGCCGGAATTGGTGCAGTTGGAGAGTGCAAAATCAATGATTCGATATTTGCCGCCGTAGGGAACTGCCGGCTTTGCAACGTTCTGCGTCAAGGCATATAATCTGCTGCCCTGTCCGCCTGCCAGAAGCATAGCAATGACTTTTTTCTTAGCATTCATAAAAGAAATTCCTCCTGTTTCAGATAACCTGTCCGGTGGAAACCGGACAGAGATTATCATGATATTTTAAATTTTAAATATATTATCTTTTTTAATATTTTTTAAAATAATTAGTAAAATTAATTATACTTAATCTGTATCAAATTCCAACTGAATTTCTTCTGTATTCTCAGAAATTTCAGAAATTTCAGAATCTTTCTCAAGATTTTTATTCGATTTTTGTTCCAGTTCTTTTTCTTTCCGGTCTGCAATCTCGTTCGCAAGTTCTGCAAGAGATTTCTTTTTCTTTGGGATCTGTTTCAGATACAGAACAGACAACGCCGGGAGCGTCAGCGAAATACATTGGTCAAAGCCATGCATTCCCTCTTCGAGCGTTTCATAATGTTCCAGAGCAAGACCTTTACCGCCGAATTTTTTATCATCCGTGCTGAATAATAATTCGTATTCACCCTCAAATGGAATGCCGATCTTGTAATCTTCCCGTGTGACCGGCACAAAATTGCAAACGGCGATGATCTCGCTGCCGTCATCTGCAATTCTCCGGAATGCAATCACGCTCTGTTTATAATCATCATGGGAAATCCAACTGAATCCGCCCCAGGAATCATCATTGTCCCAGAGTGCTGGCGTATCCAGATAGAGCTTGTTTAATTCCGCCACGAAATCCTGCGTCTGCTTGTGTTCCGGAATGTCTAATAAATCCCAATCAAGCTGTGTCTGATAATTCCATTCATTGCTCTGTGCAAATTCCTGTCCCATGAACAGCATTTTCTTGCCGGGATGGGCAATCATATATGCCAGGAATGCTCTGTAAGATGAGAATTTATCCTGTCCGAATCCAGGCATTTTATTAATCATGGAACATTTGCCATAGACGATTTCATCATGAGAGATCGGCAGTACATAATTTTCAGAAAAACAATAGAAAAATGAGAATGTTAATTTATCATGGTTGAATGCTCTGTAGATCGGGTCAAGCGACATGTATTGGAGCATGTCATTCATCCATCCCATATTCCACTTGAAATTGAATCCCAGTCCGCCGATGTCCGTCGGTTTTGTCACCAGAGGCCATGCCGTGGATTCTTCTGCAATCATCAGGACATCCGGATGCTTTGCAAAAACGCATTCGTTCAGATTCCGGAAGAATTCCACTGCTTCCAGATTCTCATTGCCGCCATTGACATTCGCTGTCCATTCACCGTCACGCCGGTCATAATCCAGATACAGCATAGATGCCACAGCGTCCACACGCAAGCCGTCCAGATGATATTCACTCAGCCAGCAGCAGGCACTGGAAATCAGGAACGAACGCACTTCACCCTTTCCGTAATCGAACACCCTTGTGCCCCAGGATTTGTGTTCCATTTTTTTAGGATCTGTGTATTCATAACAGTAAGAGCCGTCAAATTCGCACAATCCGGACGCATCTTTCGGGAAATGGGCAGGTACCCAGTCCAGAATGACACCAATTTCCGCCTGGTGGAACAGATCAATCATTTCACGGAACTGATCTGGTGTGCCATATCGGGAAGTCGGCGCAAAATAGCCGGTTACCTGGTAGCCCCAAGAACCGTCATAGGGATATTCCGTCAGAGGCATGAATTCGATATGGGTATAGGACATTTTTTTGATATATGGAATAATCTGCTTAGCAAATGCCACATAATCCAGTACAGAGCCATCCGGGTTCTTTTTCCAGGAGTCCAGATGCACTTCATAGATATTCATAGGACTCTTATAGATGACCCGTTTTTTCTTTTCTCTTTGCCATGCGGCATCCTGCCAGATGTAATCACTTTCGTAGATTTTGGATGCTGTTGCAGGACGTGTCTCATAGTGTGACGCATAGGGGTCACTCTTGGTAAGGATCTGTCCTTTCTGTGTTTCAATGCTGTATTTATACGCATCGAACTGCGCCAGATCTGCAATGCTTGTTTCCCACACGCCGTCTGCAATCAGCTCCATGGGATTGCAAGTTCTGTCCCAGTGATTGAAATCTCCGACCACAGAAACGCTCTTTGCCTTAGGTGCCCAGACACGGAATCTGTATTTTTTCACGTTCCCTTCCGTGATGGAATGCACACCGAAGAACCGGTAGCTTTCTGAATTTTTCCCTTGATAGAACAGATAAAGGGGGAAGTCATTCGGATTTTCTTTTTTTATAGTTTTATTACTCATAATAAGCGTATCGCCTCCCTGCTATCTCTATTTTAACAGAAAATGCAAATACTTGCAAGCATTTTCGGAACAGATAGCAAAATTTTATAGAGTAGCATAAATTTTAGAATAATTTTTGTGCAAGATTAACAAAGATTTTTTTGAAAATTTTCTAATTTCTGGTATTTGTCGTCAGATCCTGCCTGATTTCTTCTCCAGTTCCTGTCATGTTTCTCGGAACAGTTCCCGAATGATTTTTAGAATGATTTCTGGAATGATGTTTCACATAATTTTGATTCTGATTCTGATAAATTACTTGTGCCACGATGACTGTCATGTCGTCCCGGACTTCTCCGCCATGAAAAATACTGGCTTTTTCAAAAATTTCCTGCAAAATTTCTTCCGGTGATAAATGCCGGTTCAGCAGTTGCTTCATATAGGGATATTCTGCCTCGTGAATGCCGTCAGAAAGCATGATCACCTGGTCGCCGTGACAGGCGGTTCGTTTTTCCCTGGACGGCACAGCATCCGGGATCATTCCCACCGGAAAGCTTCGGGAAGAAATGATTTCGATCGGATGATTTAAATTCGGGGTAGAATTTAAATTATTGTGGTAAAATAACGTCGCCGCCGCTCCCGATTTGTAAAACGTCAGTTCGTTGCTGTCCGCATGAAGCACCAGAATATCCAGCGTTGCAAAATTTTCTGTATTCGTTTCTGACATCAACATTGTATTCACTAATTGGATGGCGGATTCCGGTGACATGCCGCATAAAATCATGTTCCGGAACGTCTTCACCGCAATTCTGGATGCCAGGGATGCCGTGCTGCCGCTTCCCATGCCGTCTGAAATCACAAGATACTGATTGCCTGCCGGATCCGTGAACGTGTCCGCATGATCGCCGCACCGTTCGTACGCCGGCGCATTCAGACTCCGCACGGCGGAATTCATCCGACACGGTGCTTGCTGTACATAACAGTATTTAAAACAGCTCTTTCCCTGCACCGGAATCAGATCAAAAAGCACATGAAACTGCTGTTCCAGAATATCCCGGATTGTTTCTGCCGGGAAATTTTCCTGTTTTGTGTAAATTTCCACAGCATAACGCCTGCTTTTTAACTGATAAATAAAACAGGCATCTTCTGAAATCGCACAGCTTCGCAAAAGTGTTTTGAGAGAGACCGTTTCGGCTTCGCAGAATTTGCATTCCCGTCTCCTTGCGGAATCTCCCGTGAGCGATTCCAGCAACCGGAGATATTCCAGCGTCATGGCACGGGTCTGCAATAACTGGACTTTCTGCATTTGTTGGAGCGCATGTTTCTGACTGGCAGTCATCATGGATTCCGAAAGCTTTTTAAAATTCACACAATGTTCCAGAATTTCCGGCATGATGGACGGCGTGTGTAACAGTTGCTGCAAAGCCTGCTGTTGTGCGGCGTTGACTTTCCAACAGGTCTGATACTGCGGACAGTCCTTGCAGACATGTTCCCGGACTTGTCCGATGGGATCCGGAATGCTGCCGACGGTCAGATGCCGCATCACGGCAGATGTTTCTTCCCGGAGGTGTTCCAAAGCATCGCCAAGAAATTGTTCCTGCTGGATAATCTGCCTCTGTCCGATGGAATTTACCGCAGGAATACTGATAAAATATCGTAATTCGATTTTACTGCACATGGCATAGATACAGCAGGCAATCATGAGTTCTACCAAAATTTTAACCAGTTCCATACTGCTGTCCAGGACGGCACTGCTGAATATCTGCATCAGAAAGAATGCCGGAATTAAGACAGAATTCGGCGTCCTGGAGAGAAATCCGGCAAGCATTGCCGTCACCGGCAGAAACAACAGAGGCATTCCCAAAGGGACACTGCACAGGACAATTCCGCAGGTGGTGAGTGCTCCGCAGAGTGTTCCGGCAGATTGTTTGAATTGTCTCGCCGCCAGGAGCGTACAAAGAACGCCTGTGATCCGTCCCAGGTTGCAGAACTGAAAATCCATGCCGCACAGTGCCGTAATCCCCAGAAGGTAACAGATGGCAAATGTAAAACTTTTTCCCGGATTTAATATAATTTTCCGGTTTTCACGCAGACTCTGCACCGCATCCGCCAGAAAATAAGCCGCCGCACCGGTCAGGAATGCTTCCGGAAGATAGAGCAGTAATTTCCCGGTGTGGTGTTCAAATACCAAAGAGAGAAGCAGTCCGGAGATCACGCAGGAAATTCCCGTTAATACTCCCATGACACTGGCTTTCTGATAGGAATTAGAATCAGAATCAGAATTAGGATGATGCTCATAAAATAAAATTCTCATGCAGGTCACGCTCACCAGGGCAATTAAGACAAATTGCATTTCTTCGGGCGCCTGGCGGATGGCATAGGCAAGCAGACTCCCCAGGAGCATACAAAATGCGTACAAGGGGTTGCAGATTCCGGCAAGTGCAGCGGCGAGGGGAGAAGTCCCGCCGCTGATGGTACCAAGTGAAAGCAGGAATCCGCTGCAGACAGAGCCTGCACAGAATACAGGCACTTGCAGCCATTCACTTGCCAGAATTTTTTTAAATTTTCCCGGTCTTGAAGAATTTTCGGATATTTCTGATGTTTCTGATTTCTCCGGTTTTTCCGATACTACCATGACGACAATCACTCCTGAAAATAAATTAAAAATAATTTTAAAATAACATATTATTTTTAATTTTATTATAACAGAAATCTTCTG
>CAMWTO010000021.1 GCA_947177205.1 uncultured Ruminococcus sp.
AAAAATCCAGAATTTTAAATATTTTAAAATTTTCCTAATTTTTTTCTGAAAATCACTTGACAAATCAAAAAAATTATGCTATAATAAAAAAGCTGATTAAGAAACACAGAATTTCAGAAAAAATTCTGTTGTATGCTGCGAAGGACTGGAGAGGTGTCCGAGCGGTTTAAGGAGCTAGTCTTGAAAACTAGTGATACGGCGACGTACCGTGGGTTCGAATCCCACCCTCTCCGTTATATTTTTTGATTCATGATTTGCGGAAATACCCAAGTGGTGAAGGGGCTCCCCTGCTAAGGGAGTAGGTCGTGTAAGAAGCGGCGCGAGGGTTCAAATCCCTCTTTCCGCGCTGAAAAAGCATTCACAGTTTTGTGAGTGCTTTTTTATTTTTATCTATGATCCATGTGGAAATATTTTAAAAGTATCTCAATCATAACTGCCATCTTTTTAAGTTTGACAATGATGCTGATTTCGCTTTTAGACATTTCAAGTTCCGTAGGAATTACTGCTTACTGCATATAATGTATATACAGCTTGACATCAGAACAGAAACATACAAATGTTTCTGCTTTTTGTATAGTATTATGACAATATGATAGGAACGGCTTTAATTTTATTACTAATAGTATAAATATATAATTGGATATTTGTTCAAATTATACAAAATTTTAACATAATTTATGTTGGAAATGCAGAAAATTCATCAATTACAGGAGAATCCTCTTGACATTACTACATAAATTTTGTATAATGTAATTAACAAGGAATAGCTTACGAAGTCCAGACATGTGATGCAGTGTCTGTTTCTGCGCTCTTCCACTTGAACGTGTTATCGGCAGATGATTGGATTGATATGGAGGGAAACGGTATGGTTTGCATAAACAATCAGATAATTAGTAAACCTCTGCCAGATCAGGTTATTGGTCATTGTATTTTTATTGTGGATGGCATAAATCATTTGATAATTACTTAAAGGAGGCAATATTTCATGAAAGATTTTCAGTCAACAATGAGTAAAATTGTGAAAGATCACAAGAAAGGCAAGAGATATCTGGCGTTTTTGGTAGCATTGTCCATGATCGTTTCTGTGGCAGTTCCGTTCAGTCTGATTATGCCAGCCATCAGTATGACATATGATTATGAGGATGAAACATTCCCGGAGGAGAATTCTGACAATCCGGATTCCGACGGGCTGACTTTGCTGTCACTCTTTAACGCTAATACTGTCTCTAAGTCAGCTTCTAGCGAATATTCTAATGCAGTGGAAATCCGCAATGGTAATGAAGGATGCAAAATTACTAGCCTATATATTAATGATAATAATGAAAATTCATTATCGGATCTTGAAATTACAGGTAATAACTTGAGTATAAATTTTGGATTAAGTTATGAATTTCCTAATCTGAAGAATAAATTTGTATCAGGTGAAAATTCAGATAATCGGTACATGTATGTTGAACTTAAAAGTCCTGGTCTTCTCCTTAATTCTGAAAGTAGAATCGGGCTTGTTAAAGATACAGACTATTATTTCGATTATCTTAATCGTTATTCAGGTCTAAGTGATGAAGAGCGTGAAAATATTGCAGCAGGAACCTACGAAATCAAAGATGACTACATTTTAATAACACTTACTGATGATTATATTAACTATCTTAACAGCGGAACTGGTCAAGTTAAGGGTACTCTTTCATTTGATGGCACATTGTCTCGTAATAATAATGCAAATAACAATTACACTATCAATTTTGCTGGTCAGGAAGTTCCTGTCAAATTCCAGGAAGAGGACGCTAGTATCACTAAGGGAAATGGTGTTATAGATTATGATGATCGTACTATCCACTGGACAATTACAGTAAATAACCCCGGCAGAGTTGATCTGAGTCAGTATGAGCTGATGGATTCAATGTTTGAGAATGCGGAAAATGTAACAATTAAAGATGAGAATGATAATACTGTAGGTGCCTTTTCAGATAAGAAAGTTACATTCAATCAAAATTTGACAGCGACCCCGATAACAATTGAATATGATACACCTATTGGAAGTTATGAGACGTCTATAAGTAACACTGCAAAATTAGAAAAGAAAGATAGTGACTACAAATCAACAGATAACGGATCTGCCTGGGCTCGCAAGCCATTTTCTGTTGAAAAATCAGGTAAACCAGACTATAAAGATGGTACCTATACCGGTAAAATCAAATGGACAATTACAGTTACAGGCGACAGTGCGTATAATACTTCCCTGGATGGTTATGTGCTGACGGATGCGGCTTTTAGTTCTGCTGAGAATATAAAAATCAATGATGTTGCGCTTTCGGACAATAACGGAAAAATAGAGGGTAATACTTTGACTTTAAGAAATGTTAGCGGAACAAGCGCAACTATTACGTATGAAACTGTTGTCAGTGAGTCAGAAAAAGAAAATCCGGTCACAAATAATGTAGAAGTCAAGGAGCCCAAGAGCACACACACAGAAACAGCACCGGCTAATGTTACCTATAGAAAAAAATCTGATCTGATTGATTTTACTAAAAATGGCAATAATTACGATGCAGATAAACATGAGATTACCTGGGAAATTACGGTTACGCCAAAGGACGGAATCTCATTAGATGACTACGCATTGACGGACAGTCAGTTCCCGAGTGATGTTAACAAATTCGTTTCTATTACAGGTCAAAGCGGAAAAGATTACAAAAACTCTGACTTCGTAGAAGTATCTAACGGCACCTTAACATTTAAGAACAATAGTAATATCCGTGAAAATGTTGTTATTAAATACACCACACAAGTAGATCTGACTAATGTGACAGATGGAGCTTCTACTAATGTGGATAATGATATCAGTGACAATAATACGCATTCGACCAGAGTAACAAAAACAGTAACTAAGAGAAATACACTTACAAAAACGAAAACTAATGCTTCTGGACCGAATACTGTAACCAGTAACAAAGCAATTGAACAAACAATAGACTGGACGGTAAACATCACAAATGATGGTACGTTTGCAGGCAAAACGTATACAGACAAACTCTCTGTTACTGAGGGTGCAACACATACAATAAAAGACCCTATTGAAGTATGGGCTGGAACGACATCCAATAACAAGACAAAACTGACTTCTGGTTATACAATTAGTAAAACATCAGATGGCTTTACAGTTACATTTACCGATGCACTTGATAAAGCAGGTTATAATCATGTAGAAATCAAGTATAGTACGACTGCTACAATCCCACAGAGTGCCGATTTTGGAAAATATCAATTTAAGAATACTGGCTTTGGTTTCGGAGATGGTGAAAAAACTGATCAATATGAAATTGAAAAGGATAATCCTGAAAAAGAAGAAAAACTGGAACTTAAAATTAGCAAAAACTGGCAGGGCAATGACGCAGCTGTACGTCCTAGTCAAGTCAAGGTGAAATTGTTATACAACACAAAGACCGGAAATAAAGATAATAGTAATTATGATAATACTGAATGGAAACAGTATGGAAATATTATTACATTAACTGGCAATGCTACATCCGAATCCTGGACGACAACGTTAAGCGATCTCCTGAAGTCAAAGACTGATGCAAATGATGATGGTGGTCCAAAAGACACTGTTTACTACTTCTATAAGATCGTGGAATTGGATGAATATGAACAGGAAATCACCAACAATTATTTTACTGTAACTAAGAATAATCATACTGGTGTTTATGAGATAACAAATAGCGGAGAAACAAACCAAAATAATGCCTCTCAGGAACTTACAATTACAAATAAATACCATGAAGAAAAGATCAGCCTTAATGCGCATAAAGAGTGGTATAAGGATGATGATTATTCCAAAAACAGACCAAGCGAAATTATTGTTGCATTGCAGAAAAAAGACGCTGATGGAAATTGGAAAACAGTAGAAGAAAAAAGACTAAATTCAGACAATGGTTGGAATTGCTCCTTTGATAATCTTGAGTCATATACTACTGCGGATGGTACTGTAAAAACATACGAATACCGGATTGTAGAAATCGGTTATAAGTATGGTAGCACAGTATATTCGATACCTAAAGAGAAATGGGAAAATCCGGAGTTTGCGACAACAGACGCAGGCTATTACACAGGAACATACGCCTCTGAGGAAACTGCGGACGGTAAAACATTCACTATTACAAACAAATTTCAGAAATATGAAAAAATTGCAATTACACCGCAGAAAACATGGGAAATCAATAATGATTCAGGAGAAAGTATAGATGGCAAAACTGTAACATTCATATTACAGCGTAAAACCCAGAGTGACAGTACTTGGTTACCTGTAGAGGGATATCCGGAAATTACTCTTAGCGAATCAGATTTTAGTGAGTCCCAAGAAAATAATAACAATAATATTATAACTACTACAACAAAATGGAAAGGGCAAGAAATTACTGATCTTCCAAAACAAAAGATAACAAATGAGAATGGAATAATCACCAGAGAAGATTATTATTATCGGTTTGTTGAAAAGGTTGGAAACCAAGAACTTACTAATGGTGATAGTTACAAAACACCTGATGGTGAGGGAAGATTCAAAATAGAAGCTGATGAAAATGGCTATAGTCGTACAAGTGTCTATGAGATCAAAAATAAATTTGAAAAAAATATTGGTGTTGAAAAAGATGTTGTAAATCAAAATCTGAATGCAAAAAAAGAAACAGTTACTATGGATAAAGATGCCTTTCTTAGCAGCACTGCATTTAAGAGGACATTTGACGGAGAAGACTATTATGTTTTCAACTGGGTTATTTCCTTTGATACACCAGGTAAAAACAGCTCCACATATGATCAACTTCCGCCTGGATTTACCCTTGTAGAATCAGAAGCTAATGGAATGAATTACTTTGAAAATGGATCGCTTTTTGATTATTCTTCATTATTTGATCCATCTATGGAAGAAAAATTAGGTGCCTATTGTTCAGATGGTTATTATTATCGTCCCCATTCAGTTTATTCAAATATGGAACCAAATACTCCAAATTTGATTGGTGTTACCCCTCTCGCAAAAGAAACAGGTGGCAAACAGTATGTTATTGGTCAAGCAAGTGAACGGTATTATTATGATGAACAAGAGAACAGGGTTTATTTTCCTAAACCATCTGTTACACCAGGAACAACTTATCAGCTTTGCTATGCTACTAAAATTAAATGTTCTGATCTGAATGCTTTGCTTGATGAAGACACTTACGAAATCAAAAACAATGTTATTAAGGTTAACGATGACGGAAGTGAGACAGAGGATTCCGATTCTGCAAGTTTCGTAATTGTAAACAAAGCATCCTCTAATCTGGTTACCAAAAAATACAAATCACAGGGCATCCCCGGCTATGTCGGCTTCTCCCTGGATATCAACCCCGACGGCAAGAATTTATCAAATGGCGATACAATTGACATTGAAGATATTTTCAAAACAGAAAGCTATTTTGACAAGGATAAAAACCTAACAGAAAAAGATAATGAAAACCTTGTTGACGTGCTGATGAACAACATCAGACTGTACAAGGTGGATGCAAACGGTAACAAGACACGCCTTGACCAGTCAGAATATACACTCAAGTTTGAAAGCAATGAAAACGGCGTTAACAGTCAGGATAACAAAAAAGGTGCGGCTCTGCTGAAACTGACTATCCCGGACGAAACACACATTGCAATTGATTATGTATATAAATTAATTGCCAATCACAACACCCCCTCTGTCCTGAACGGCTGTAAGAGTTCCGACAGAGATTCACAGGGCAAACTTCTGGTTATGGCGCCCGGCATGGTACCGCCTGCCGGAGATATAATTACATTCTCCAACTACGCAAAGTTATATTCTGACAGTGCGTCTGCGGATGATTCTGTAGAAAACAAGGAATATCAGATTTCTAAGTCCAGCGGTACTATTTCCACGAACAGACTCCCGAAAGTCAAGAAAGTGGATGTCGGAAATTATGGCATTAATGATCTGTCTGCAAAATTCCTGCTTGCAAGATATGACAAGACAACAGGAAAATGGCAATATGCAAGCGTCATTAACAGAGAAAAAAATGAAATTACAGAATGGACAGATTTCGTTGATAATCAGACTGTAGCAAATGGTGCAATTAAAATTGATGTTAATACGCAGTACACTGTATCTCTCTCACTGGATAAAGATACACTTTATAAGTTGATAGAAATAGAAGTACCTAAGGGTTATGAGGGTTCTAATTTAAAAGATTTCCCGGTGTCGAATGAGACTAATTCTGCGTCTATTGAAGCTCTGATAGTAAAATATCTGAACAATGGCACTACAGAGTACAACGGCACAGATTATGCTAATTTCCTGGAAAAATTCATTTCTACGTATTACTTCGTGTACAACAGTGTGATGACTTCTTATCCGGATGGCATTAAATCTAACCAGGTGCTTCAGGTAAAATCTGGTGAAGATATTGAAATCCCGAACAACCAGTTGATTGACATTGATGTAACGAAAAACTGGCATAATGAGAATAATGGTGGTAACGTTGAGGTAGAATTATACTGGTCTCATACCAAAGCTTCTAGCGGTATGCCAAGTGATGCAATCCCTGCAGATGCTGCAAAACTCGGCATCATGGATCCAAATTTCAACGCAGTTCAGACCGTAACACCTGGTTCGACTAATCCGGGCGTATGGAAAGATCTGCCAAATGGTAAAGACGGCAAGCCGATCTACTACTATGTGAAAGAAAAATCTTACACAATTGGTGGTAAAGTTTATACGTTATCTAATGACGGCGTTTATAGAACTGAAAACAACGAACCTGGCGCATATTATCCGACTTATGTTGGAAATGCTGCCAATACAGATTCTAACATTACTATCACAAATTCTCAGCAATTAATGCTGAAAAAAGTCTGGAAGAATGCTTCTGGTAATCCGTTAAGTGATGTTAAAATTCTGGCAAATTCGATTACAGTAGACATCTATGGTTCTGTTCAAAAAGATTATGGACTTGAAGAAGAAAAAGAACCAATCCTTAGTGGAATTCAACTTGAGAAGGATAAAAACTGGGAACGTAACATTACCGACCTTCTGAAAGAGATAGACTTATCAAAGTACACAAGCTTCCGGGCAGAAGAAACCGGAATTAATACGGATGATTATGTCATAAGCTGTGTGTTCAATCTGGATCATAATACCGGTGAAATTACAGTCACCAACAAGAGCAAGAAAGAAGTAGATGCCTCCGTCACCGTAAACAAGACTTGGAGCGACGGCGCAGCAAATCACAAGAATCATAAAATTAAAGTAAGTCTGTATCAGGCAACAACTCAAATTGATATTGCAAACATGACGCAAACAGAGCTGACAGCTGAAATTCATGCACATGCAACATTAATGACCAAAATAAATGATGATGATAAGCAAATTTATAAGGATGTTGAACTGAGTGCAGAAAACGACTGGTCTTATACCTGGACGGGTCTGCCGATGGATGATGACGAAAAAGGAATAGAAAAATACTACTATTATGTACTGGAAGAAAATGGTATCCTAGGGCTGACTACAGAGGAATCCGATAAGTATATACCAACCTATGCGCTCAGCAATCCCAACAACGGTCATACCGAAATTAAGATCACGAACAAAAGAAATGCGCTTATCGTGCAAAAGCAGTGGCTTGATGAAACTGGAGAGCCGATTGTAGACATCTATAATGAAGATGGCGAGCTTAAAGTAGATAACACGGGCAGTTTGCCGGAGATTAATCTGAATGTCTACTATGAAGGATTTGAAGGTAATAATCCAAAAAAATCCTATGTTGCTAATAATGTCAAACTCAATCAGGAAAACAAGTGGCAAGCAATTGTGGATATTAACAATACTTCTGGTAACATCCCGGCTGATACTAAGTTCTATATCGAGGAAGTAGACAGCGATGGCAATGGCAAGAAGTTATCCGACAGTTGGGAGATCAGCTATTCTACTAACAACACTGACGGTCAGGTTGCCGGTACGTCAATAGCACTTGTTGCCATAAACCAGAAAAAAGAAATTTCCAAAACAAACATTTCTGTAAAAAAGACCTGGGAAGGTGACAGTGCAGACACAAGCAAAAGAAACAATATCTCCCTTGCACTGATGCGCAGAGTAGCCGACGATGTGGATAAGGACGGAAATCCTATTTGGAAAGAAGTAGAAATTGATATGCCTTCGTATGAAGTGAATGAGGATGGAAACATCTGGACGTACAAATACGAAAATCTTCCTGTTACAGACAATGCCGGACAGACGTATTACTATAAGGTAGAAGAAGCCGAAATGGATGGCTACAAAGTTGAGTACACAAAGAATGATGAAGAAGCCGTTGCAAATGGTAACATTGAGCTCGAACTCAAAAATACAAGAGTGCTCTCCCTGAAACTGAAAAAAGAGTGGGGAGATGGTAAAGCACCAGAGAACACCAAGAGCGTCACAATGAATATCTATCGTTCTACCAATCCTGAGGATGTGCCGAATGGTGTAGACCTGATTCTGCATGCAGAACCCAAAACGGTTTCTATTAGCAATGCTGAGGGTTCTAACACTGTAACAGTAAAAGCCAACAAGTCATTGAAAAATATTTTTGTAGACAATGATAATGTAACGGCGGTAATTAATCCGGAAAATGATAAGGAAATTATCATTACAGGCAGAACAAAGGGCGATGCAACCGTTACTATCTTTGCGGAAACTACAACTCCGGATGGAAAAACAAAAGAGGAATCTTTTGAGATTAATGTCAGAGTTTCAAATATGACTCTTGCAATTAGTCCTGATACAATTACGTTAGAAGAAGATACAGAGCCTGCAACATTAACAGTAACAAATGCTATTGGCGAGGTAAAGTATTCAGCAGAACCGAGGGGCTATGTCCGCATTAACGCAGATGGTACAGTAACAGGCTTGAAAGATGGTACTGTTATCATTACCGCAACCGATGCAGAGGGCTATAATGCAAGCACAAATCTTACAATAAATCTTTCCACAACATTTGAACTGTCTAACAGTCCTGAAGAGGGAAATTTAAAGGTTGGTGGTGAGTTCCAGTTGAACCCAACTCCGAATTACGGCACATTTGAGTACTCATCCTATCCCAAAGGCATTGTAACTATAGATGAAAATGGTAATGTTAAAGCAATTAGTGCCGGAAAAACTCTTATTACAGTGACAAGAAAGAAATCTAATGGTGAAGTAGCAGGAACTGCAGATTTCAGTGTTAATGTTAGTAATTTCCAACCATGTTCTGTAACAAAGGAGGTACCTGCTACTGTTTCTTTGCCGGAAGATTTTAGTAATGTAACAAGTATTTCTATAACAGTTCATATAGATGATTCTTCAACTGCAGGTTGGCGTTATTTGGAGATAAACCTATATCCAGATATTAATACTCCCTGGGTGAAAAATCAATTATTTACTACTACTGATGTACAAACAGGTCAGACATATAAATTCCAAATTGATAAAAACTGGGATGCAACTTCTGGAGTTTTGGAATTCTCATTAAATTGTAATGGAGGAGACTTCTCCTACACAGTTGAAGACATTGTATATAGTTATGGTGATGCTGCTCCCGCAATGCTCTCCCTCCAGAATGTCGCAACATTCTATGCATTCGCAGACCACGAGGCAAAACCGGAAGACACAGACGATGATACAATACTGGAAGTCTGGCAGACAGAGCAAGAAACAGGTCTGGATGTATACACAGTGAAAATCACCACAACGAATGACTGGGAAAAGGTTGTAAAAGATCTTCCTGTATATGGTCTCGATGCATCTGGCAATAATGTGCCTTATTACTATTGGGTAGTCGAAGATGAAAAAGATTTTGCTCCTTTTGATGTAAGTTATCTCTTTGAAGATGGTGACGGCAACACAGATTATTGCATCAACGCCGAAAAACCCGGAGACGGCACAATCACGATCCGGAATACCCAAATAGAAAGCCATGAAATTTCCATGCCTTCTACTGGTGGTCCCGGCGTGGGAAGAAGTCACACAGTAGGAATCATTCTGATGTGCGGCAGTACCGCCTCTTATATCCTCGCTAGACGGCGCAGGAATCGGAGAAAGAGAGCGTAAACGCCCCCAATCCAAAAATAAAAAAACTCTCCTGATTTCGTTTCAGGAGAGTTTTTTCTATTATTTCATTTAATAAGATTCTTTGCGTTTCTGCAATTCGTACACAATCCGGCTTGTCAATAATTCCGGACAGAGTTTCGCACCAAGTACACCAAGTTTCATGCCAAGTGTCGGGATTAAAATCCCCTTGCCTGCCAATGCGCCTGCAATCCCATATTGTGCAATATATTTTGCAGAAACCGGCTTCATGGAAAAATTCACGCCTGCCCGGTTGTTAAAATTCGTGTCCACAGGTCCGGGACACAGCACACTGACATTCACATGCGAATGCCTGCGTCTTAATTCCTCCCGGATGGCTGTACTCAGCCGGACAACATAATTCTTTGATGCGTAATAACTGGATAATTTCGGACCTGCCATAAAGCCCGCACTGGATGCCACATTCAGGATGCAGCCGCTGTCCCGTTTCACAAATTCCCGGAGAAATAACTTCGTCAATGTGTGCAATGCGATAATATTCACCTGGATCAGCTCCAGTTCCTGTTCCAAAGATGTTTCCGTGAAATCCCCGAATACGCCGAATCCGGCGTTATTAATTAAAAAATCAATTCGGGTATCTTTGCATAAATCAAATAATTGTTCTGCTGCGCCCGGTTTAGCCAGATCCAATGCAAGATACCGGGTATCACGTCCGAAACGCTCCGCCATACGCCGAAGCATGGCTTCATTTCTGCCTGTCAGTGTCAGCTCCCAACCGTTCTTATGCAAATAAATTGCCATCTGCAAGCCAATTCCGGACGTTGCCCCTGTGATCAAAGCTCTTTTCATATAATTTACCGCCTTTCCTGAATCAATCTGTATTTTTATTATAACATATCCTATAAAGTACTGCAAGTCTATTCTGAAAATTCTGTGAAATTCAGAAAAAATTTTGCAAAAGCTATGGACTTATTTCTGATTTTGTAGTATAATAAAGATGATCTATTATAATCTATCATCGGAGGTAAAAAACATGTTTTCTTTTAAAAAAGTCCCTGCTGTCCTGACTGTTGTCACACTGATTGCAGCCTGCACAGGCTGTGGCTATAATACCACAACGGCAATGACAATTGATGATTACGTTGTTCCGGCAGGTGTCTATCTGTATTATCTGAATTCTTCCTATAGTAATGCGCTTTCACAGCTTTCTTCGGAAAATGAAAGCCTGGACACGACAGACACCAAGATGCTCCAAACGCTGTATCTTGACAATAAGGACATTCGTACATGGGTAGAAGACAAGGCAACAGAGCTTTGCGTCGATTTTGTGACGACAGAAAAGAAATTTGATGAACTTGGTCTGGAACTGGATGCAGAAACAAAAGAACAACTCGAAAGCATGCTCGAATATTACTGGAGTTATTATGCAGACTCCATGACAGAACTGGGCGTAAGCGAAGAATCATTCCGCAAGGTCATGACATCCAGTTACAAGAGCGAAGCTGTTTTTGATCATTATTATGAAGTTGGTGCAGAAGAAGGCGTCACAGAAGAAGAATTACAGGATTACTATGCTGAAAACAACATCCGTGCGCAGTATGTCAAGTTTGATCTCCACGACAGCGAAGGGAACGTCCTGGAAGATTCCAAAAAAGCAGAAATTCTGGAATTAGCAAAAAAATACCAGAATCAGGCAGAAAAAGCCTACCAGGACGGCGGTGCAGAAGCCGTCATGACCGAAATGAATCGCATCCAGGATGATTATGATTACTACATGACTTCTGTTTCTGAACAGGAAGCCGGCATTCCGGAAGAATCCTTGACAACAACGACTGCCAGAACAGAAACAAAAACTGTGACCACGGAAACTTCTGAATCTGCTTCTGAATCTGCTGCTATGGAGACAACTGATGATGCGCTATCTGATCAGGAAAAAGAGACACCAGAAACAACAGTTTCTGAAGAAGATACGTTATCGGGAACAGATGACAGCATAGAATCTGATACTGATTCCGAAACAGAGACGGAAACTGAAACGGTTTCTTATGTCAATGAATCTGTGATTTCTATCATCAATACTGAAGATTATGAAGACGATGAAGAAATTTACTATACACCGAGTGAAGATGCATACAATCAGCTGCTTTCCATCACGGATGCCGATTATGGCAAAGTTTATCTTGTCGAAGAAGACGAAGCTTATTATCTCGTCACACGCTATGCCATCCGTGACCGCATGACGGAAGAAGATCTTTGGAATGAGAATACTATCTATAATGCCCGGGTTGCTAAGTATTCCGATGCATTCGAGGCAAAAATGGACGAGTGGTCTACAGTTCTCAACATTCAGAAAAATGATGCTTCTTTCAAGCGTTATGATCCGTTTAAATTCCATGTTATGTAATGCCGGATTCTGTCGGAGACTGCTTGCCGTTGTCTGTGCCGGAACATGTTTCCTGCTGACGGCTTGCAGTCCGGAAACAGACTCCGTTTCCGTTCCGAAGAAAACATCCGTATCAGAAAATAATCTGTTCCGGATATATGAAACAGAAAAAATCCAGGATTATAATTATCTTGCGACAAATTCTGAAATACTCTCTACCATCCTGGCAAATACAATTGATTGCCTTGTCGAATATGATTCCTATGGGAATATCATCCCGTCACTTGCGGAAAGCTGGAGTTACAATGACAGCATGACACAGTGGACGTTTCAGATCCGTCCAGGTGTCCAGTGGTTGGATTCTGAGGGAAACCCTTATGCGGAAGTCGTTGCGGATGACTGGGTGGCGGCGGCGGAATATATCAACAACGCTGAAAATAATTCCGAATGGCAGACATGTTACACCACACACATGGCAGTTCAGAATGCGCAGGCATATTATGAATACACAGCGCACCGGATCGGCATCCGGGATGAAAAACGCCAACGAGCGGAAGAAATCCGGGAAAGCCTGCACCAGAAAAAAAATAATAAATCTGAAACATCCGATCCGACAGAAACCACCGGAGAAACAGAAGAAACAGAGATTGCAACAAGTTATCCGTCCTGGTATTCGGAAAATTCTGAAAATGATCCGGGTTTTACAGAATTCACAGAATTTACAGAAGACACACAGGAAACAAGCGAACGAATCCGGGAAATTCTCCCACGGGATATTGGCGTTCAAGCGCCTGAAAAGCATACGCTTGTGTTTACACTGGATTCTCCATGTCCGTATTTCCTGGATCTGCTCAGCAGTCCGGCTTTCCTGCCCGTCAACAGGCAGTTCCTGCAACAATCCAGAGAGAATTTTGGACAGGATTATCAGCATATTCTTTATAATGGCGCTTATCTGCTGACGGACGACATTCCGGATGAAAAACAGATCCTGACAAAAAATTCCCAGTATTGGGACAAGCAGAATATCTATATTGACCGCCTGGAATTGATCTATTCCGAAAATCCGGAACAATTTAAAGAAGATTCTTTCCTTAGTCACCAGATTGACCGGATTTTGATTTCCCCCGATTCCCTCGATCAGTGGATGAATGATGCAGAAACAAAGGATCTTGTCCATCCCATGCAGCCGGATCACACATCCAGTTATTTCTATGTATTTAATTTTGATCCGCAGTTTGATGAAAAATATAATCCGCAGAACTGGAAAATTGCCGTTAATCATGAAAATTTCCGGCAGGCAGTCATTCACGCCATCAACCCTGTAGAATTAGTTTCCCTGTATGAATCCCGAAAGCCGGAACGTTTCCTGAATCGTACAATTACGCCGAAAGAATTCACGTTCGGTGCAGGAACGGACTACACACAGTTCACCGCCCTTGCGCCAATCACAGCGGCGGATTCTTACAACCCGACACAGGCACAGGAATTGCGGGATCTGGCAAGGGAAGAACTCACCAATGCAGGGGCAGTGTTCCCGATTCAGGTCTTTATGCCGTATGATTCCAGTGTGCCGCATCTGGAACAGGAATGCGAACTTGTCAAAAAACAGCTTGAAACAACGCTCGGCACGGATTTCATCCAGGTAGAACTATATGCCTCCAGACAAGCCAATCTTCGGGAATCTGGAAATTTTGCTTTTATGAAATGCTCTGTCACAGCGGATTACATGGATCCGCAGACCTGGGCAGAACCGTTCCAGTCCGGACAGAATTATACTTACTGGGATCGGAGTGAATATCATGTCACGCAGGAAATTTTTCAGAACTGGCAGGAAAAATACACGCAGGCAACGGAGAATTATGGTGATAAATTCACCAGATACACGGCTTTTGCCGAAGCAGAACAAATTCTGATTTCTCACGCCGTTGTACTGCCGTTGTCAACGGAAATCAGCAATTATGTCATCTCTAGGCTGACGCCGTTTGAATCGGAATACGCCCTTACAGGAATTGCATCCCGAAAACTGAAATTCTGTCGAATGAGCACAACTTCCGTCAACATGAATGACTATGAGCGACTCTATGACAAGTGGCTGACACAGCGCAGGATTTCCCTGAAATAAGTCTGTAAATCAGGATAAAATTTAAAAAAATAACTGCCACCGGAATGCATTGTGAAATGCATCCGGCGGCAGTTATTTTTATTATTTTACAAGAGGAGATCAAATTTTACGCCTGTGGCTGTGAAATTGTTGGCAGAGGTGCATCATTTGGAGATTCAACTGGGGGAGCAATTGGAGGTTCAAGTGGATCTATCACAGGATCGGTGAATCCTGGCTCTTCAACCGGGAACGTATCAATCAAATGCACAAGCTTTCTCAGGACGTTCATGCTGTCCGTCAAAGAGATTTTGCCATCACCGTCCGTGTCTGCCGCCTGGATCTGCATTTTTGTCAGCTCCTCCACACCAACATAACAACGGTTCATCAATACGACATCAGAAATATCAAGCTCACCGTCCTGGTTTGCATCGCCGCATAAGAATTCTACCGGTCCTGTTGTTTCTTTGGGATCTTCTGATGACTCTGTTGTTTCGGAGGACTCTGTAGATTCTACGGGAGGAATTTCATCCAGGGGAACGAATGGATAGCCGTACTGTTCTGCGAATGCTTGTGCGGTACTGTAGGCGAATCCATAAATTTTAGTATCTCTACTTCCGGTTGTGGTTGCAAATGTTTCATCAATTTCACAGTTCGGATTCGGGATTTTAATATATTCCAGATTGCAGAGCATGAATGCCATTTTTCCGATTTTTGCCGTTTTGTAGGACAATTGCATATTTTTCAGGCTTGTGCATCCCAAGAATGCATTATCCGGAATTTCTGTCACCCCATCCGGAATATTAATCCATTCCAGGGAAACACACTTCTGAAATACTTCCGTGCCGAGATTCGTCACACCAGACGGAAGCTTGATGTCATCCAGTGCTTCGCACTCCGTGAATGCCCTCACACCGATGCTTGTCACAGATTCCGGAATATCCACTGTTTTCAAAGCTTTGCACATCAGGAATGTTTCATCTTCAATTGCCGACACACCATCCGGAATATTGACATACTCCAGGGCATAGCAGTAGGTAAATGCCTGTTTTCCAATGGATTTCACAGTCTCCGGCAATCTGATTTCTGTCGCCGTTGCACAAAGATAGAATGCATGTTCGCCGATTGCTGTCACCGTATGACCGTCAATCTGTTCCGGAACTTCCAGTTTTCCAGTCACATCCCTGTCACATGCTGTAATCGTAATGCCTGTGTCATTCTTCCTATACTGGTAAATGCCGGAAAAATATACCTGACCTTCTTTCAGTTCATTGTTGTTTGATGTTTCCGGTGGAATTGGTTCTGGTTCTGTTGGATTAGGTGCATCCGTCGGCTCTGTTGGTATTGGAGGGTTTGTCGGAAGCACACAAATACGTTCCGGCAGTGTTTTGCCTTTCTTGCCAGTATGATAATAGAACGTGATACCGGTGTTGATATCATCAAAATAACCTCTTGGAGCAAAACTTTTAATCAGACCCTCATTCTGAAGCTGTTCCAGAAATTCACACATTGCATTGTAATAATCGTCACCGCTGATGTCCTCTGCATAGCATTTCTTGCAGAAATCATCCAGTTTCTGGTCTACTTCCTGCATGATTTTCTTATCTTCTTCTGTAAATTCATTCAGTACCCTGATTGAGATCGGCTTAGTTGTTATATAAGGATCGGTTGTCCTATCCTCTGCATAGTAGTAATATACTCCTGAATAGCTGGTGTCTATTTGAATCTTACAGCTATAAGTGCCGTCATTGGCTTGCCTGTCACCATGTTCCGGGTCGCCGTCATCATACATATAAGCAGCAACCCACGACGGAACATTCCCGTTTACGTCAATTGCCACGTCAACATTATCATCAATCAGTGCAATCTGGCATTCATCACCCTTTGCATAGGCATTGTAACAGTAAAAAGTGACAGTGCCGTCATCTCCGACCATGAATTCATCCTTGTTGCAGCTAATGTCAAACGGCAGTGCCGCACTGGTCATCAGCGGTGAGAATGCTGCCACGCTGTTCATCATGATGGCAGCCGTCAGGACGGATGCAAGTTTCTTTCTGGTTTTCTTTTTCATCTTCATCATAAAAATTTCCTTTCTGTGTGATAAAATTAATTTGCTGCTAAGTTCAGTAATTGCCTGTAAGAACTGGAATTGATCGCAGCGTCCTGCGCCACACTGCAAGTCGATTCCCCTGTTTTTGGATCATACCGGAATATACCCTCATTTTCATGCAATGTCTTATATGCGCCGTCAAACACATCATCTGGCGTCAGAACCGGCAATCCGCTGTTCGATGAGTTCTGTCTGCTCCGAACTGCTCGGCGGTTTCGGTTCATAAAGAATATCAGGTTTTATGCCTGTGGCTGAGGTAAAGGATCCATTGGTACTTCAATTGGCTCCTCAACGGGGAATTTATCAATTAAATGAACAAGCTTTCTCAGGACGTTCATACTGTCTGTCAGAGAGATCTTGCCGTCGCCGTCCGTGTCTGCCGCCTGGATCTGCATTTTTGTCAGCTCTTCCACACCAACATAACAACGGTTCATCAGTACGACATCCGAAATATCAAGCTCGCCGTCCTGGTTTGCATCGCCGCATAAGAATTTTACCGGTTCTGTTGTTTCAGAGGGATCTTCTGATGGCTCTGTTGTTTCGGAGGGATCTTCTGACGGATCTGTAGATTCCGTGGGAGGAATGATTTCACCCAGAGGAGTGAACGGATATCCGTACTGTTCTGCAAATACCCGTGCGGTACTGCCAACGAATCCCTGGAATACGGTATCTCTGCTGCCGGTTGTGGTTGCAAATGTTTCATCAATTTCACAATCCGGATTCAAGATTTTGATATACTCCAGATTGCAGAGCATGAATGCCATTTTGCCGATTTTTGCTGTTTTTTCAGGCAGCTCTATATTTTTCAGACTTGTGCATCCTAAAAACGCATTGTCCGGGATTTCTGTCACCCCATCCGGAATATTAATCCATTCCAGGGAAACACACTTCTGAAATACTTCCGTGCCGAGATTCGTCACACCAGACGGAAGCTTGATGTCATCCAGTGCTTCGCACTCCGTGAATGCCCTCACACCGATGCTTGTCACAGATTCCGGAATATCCACTGTTTTCAAAGCTTTGCACATCAGGAATGTTTCATCTTCAATTGCCGACACACCATCCGGAATATTGACATACTCCAGGGCATAGCAGTAGGTAAATGCCTGTTTTCCAATGGATTTCACAGTCTCCGGCAATCTGATTTCTGTCGCCGTTGCACAAAGATAGAATGCATGTTCGCCGATTGCTGTCACCGTATGACCGTCAATCTGTTCCGGAACTTCCAGTTTTCCAGTCACATCCCTGTCACATGCTGTAATGGTGATGCCTGTGTCATTCTTCCTATACTGGTAAATGCCGGAGAAATATACCTGTCCTTCCTGCAATTCATTATTGTTTTCCTTGGATTCTGTCGGGACTGGTTCTGTTTCTGTCGGATTTGTCGGCATTGGCTCATCTGTCGGGAGTGGCTCTGTCGGAATTACGCAGATAATCTCCGGCGGTGTTTTTCCTTTCTTGCCGGTATGATAATAGAACGTGATGCCGTCCGCATCCTGAAAATCGCCTTTCGGGTCAAAACTTTCAATCCATCCTTCATTCTTGAGCTGTTTGAGAAGTTCACACATGGCATTGTAATAATCGTCGCCGCTGACGCCCTCTGCATAGCATTTCCTTTGGAAATTATCCAGTTTCTGGTTTACTTCCTGCATGGTTTTCTTATCTTCTTCTGTAAATTCATCCAGTATCCTGATTGAGATTGGCTCAGTAGTCGTCATTATCATATCAGAACCAGATGTCATATTCTTGGCATGATAGCTATATACTCCCGGATAGCTGGTGTCTATCTGCATCTTACAGCTATAAATGCCATCATCGGCTTGCCTGTCACCATGTTCCGGGTCGCCGTCATCATACATCATGATAACGGCGGGCATCGTATCCTCTGTTGAAGTGCTTCTGTCAGCAATTAATCCGACTTCGCATTCATCACCCTTTGCATAGGCATTGTAACAGTAAAAAGTGACAGTGCCGTCATCTCCGACCATGAACTCATCCTTGTTGCAGCTCAGTGCAAACGGCAATGCCGCACTGGTCATCAGCGGTGAGAATGATGCCACACTGTTCATCATGATGGCAGCCGTTAGAACGGATGCTAATTTCTTTCTGGTTTTCTTCTTCATCTTCATCATCAAAATTTCCTTTCTGTGCTTGAAAAAATTAAATTTAATTTTAATTAATAAAATTTGCGCCTGCTTTCAGTAATTGCCTATAAGAACTGGAATTGATCGCAGCATCCTGCACCACACTGCGGATCAATTTCCCTGTTTTCGGATCATACCGGAACATACCTTCATTTTCATGCAATGTCTCATATGCGCCGTCAAACACATCATCCGGTTTCAGAAATAATACATATTCCTGTGAGACCACAGGCGGTTCAGAACCGGCAATCTGCTGTTCAATTAGTTCTGTCTGCTCCTGAGCGCTCGGCGGTTTCACTTCATTGCTCGAGTCATTATCAACAGGAGGATTTTCCGGCACAAGATAACCGCCATACTGCACAATGCTGAGCTTGTCGCCTGCGATAAATGATCCGCAAAGCGGATCTATGATCTCAATAGTATAGACAGTATATGGCGCATCTTGTAAAATTGTATATGCGACGGAAACCACTCTGCAACGGACAGTCGCCTGGGAATTTTTAAATAATTGTTCAAAACTATTATAATTCTCTGTAAACTCAAGAGAAACGATCTCCTGTGTCACATTGCTTAATTGTTCCCTTGTCGGCGTAAATTCCTCCACTGTAATCGTGTAATTCGTCGGCTTTTTGGCGGAAGTCGTGGCGGATGTTGTAAATGCCGTTGTGGCAGTCGTCGAAGGTTCATAAGAATTGCCTGAATCTGTCGTAGATGGCACCACATTAGGAACTTGGGGTGGTGCAGTCGTGGATGGTTCCCAATCATCTGACTCCGTTGGTTTTGGTCCTGTTGCATCCGGCACAGAAGGAGGATCATCCTGCTTTGTCTCAGTCGGTTCAGGTATATGATTGGATTCCGGAGGATCAGTTGACGGATCAGACGATACTGTTGCCGTATTTTCATCTATTGAGACGGTGGGCTCTGGTATCTTTTCTGTCGGATCTGTCGAATTTGACGGAGATACTCCATTTTGTTCTGGTTTTGTTTCCTGCATAACCGGAGATTCTAACTTGATTACTTCTGTAATCACATGCTCTGTCTGCCGGGTTTCTGAAATTGCTTCATGACCTGGCTCTGATTCTGCATCTGTCTGGATGGGCTCTGTAGTTGCCTGTAAAATTTCCCCGGTCTGCGTTGATGTCGGATCATCAGATCTATCCTGACTTTCAGTTTCATACAATGCAGAATCCATGCTGTTCAGATTCTCTGAATTTTCTGAATTTCCTGGATTCTCTGCACTTGTTGCAGTTGCAGTAGTTGCATCTTCTGTCATTTTCACTGCGTTTTGCTTCAGGATATGCCTGCCGGAATCGGTCTGCTTCCAGATTCCAACGCCTGCACCAATGACAAGAAAAAGACAAGCCGGGACTGCTGCATATTTTATGATCATCTGCTTTTTTCGTTTCTGAGCGAGAACATACGCATCACGGCGTTGCAGCACACGCTGTGCAACGGTTTTATAATCCCGCATAGTGATAGCCTTCTTTCTCTAGTTCTCTCCGGAGCGATTGCTTTGCCTGATAGAGCATGTTGGAAATTTGCCGTTTGCTTTTGTGCATAATGCGGGCTGTTTCAGCGATATCAAATTCTTCAAAGAACACAAGGCAGATGACTTGTTGATAATCGGGCTTCATGTGGGAAAGTGCCTTGTGAATCATGATTTTTTGTTCTTCTTTGATATAGTTCTGCTCAACATCTTCATTACTGGCAAGAGAACTGCAATCCTGAATGGGAACGCCTGAAATCCGGGCATTTCTGCGCAGATAGTCCACGGCAATATTATGTCCGATGGCATAGAGCCAGGTTTTAAAAGAGCTTTTTCCGTGGAATCTGGGTTTTTTCACGGCAAGTTTAAAAAAAACATCCTCCATGAGTTCTTCCGCATCATCCAAATTATTTGTCAGTGTATTCAGATACAGGATTAAACCGTCCTTGTAATCTCTGATCAGCTCCACCATACCAGAATCATCACCAGCCAGGAAACGGCGGTAGCTACTTGCACCGTTATCCATCCTGTGACCCTCCTTTTGGAAACTTTTTTAGCTTCCATAGATTAGACGCAGGGATTGCAAAAATATCTTAGTAAAAATGAAAAAAATTTTAAAAAAATTTAAAAATTTTTTAAAAAATAAAAAAAGACTGAAAATTCAGTCTTTTTTATCAAGCATACAAAAAATTTGGAGCGGGTGATGGGAATCGAACCCACGTAACCAGCTTGGAAGGCTGGAATTCT
>CAMWTO010000022.1 GCA_947177205.1 uncultured Ruminococcus sp.
TTTCTTATATTGTTTTCAGTATACAATATTTTTATGGATTTGTCAATAGGAGTTTTTAAAAATTAAAAAAATATCTACAGGAGGAATTTGTTTTGTTAGGTAAAACACATATGGTCGTTGGCATTGCCACGACGCTTGCCGTGACACGTCCGGATACGATTACGGGCATTCTGACGGCTGTTTCTATGGGTGCTGTCGGTGCATTAATCAGCGATCTGGATGTTGACAGTTCTATTGCAAATAAAAAAGCCAATCAGATTTTGCCGCTGCTTCTTGTGATTGTCGTACTGGCTGTAATAATTGATCTGGTATTTCAGGTCGGATTGTGGCGAAAAATCTGGAATCACAGCAATTTTCTAAAAATTCTGGGAGGAATGGTGGCATTTGTCAGCATTTGTCTGTTCGGAAAAAATCAGCCGCACCGGTCTTTCATGCACTCCCTTCTGGCACTTGCAACACTGGATATTTCTCTCTCGTTAATTTATCTGCCGTTTGTGCAATATTTTACAGTCGGCTTTCTGTCACATCTTGCCATTGATCTTCTGAACAAGAAAAAGTTGAAATTGCTTTATCCGAAAAAAGACGGATTCAGTTTAAGATTATGCTCTTCGAGCGGCATTGTCAATCGCATTTTATTTGTCGCCTGTTCTGTTCTGTCCGGACTGGAAGTACTTCTGTTTCTGGTTCTTAGTATTAAAAAATAGATAAATAAATAAATTAATTAATTAATAATTAAAAATAATAGAAATGAAGGGATTTTATGCGTTATCAGCTTGCAATTTTTGATCTGGACGGCACAATTTTAGATACGCTGGAAGACTTGTATTCTAGTGTCAATTATGCCCTGCAAAACAATCAGCTCCCCGAACGGACGCTCCCGGAAGTCCGGCAGTTCGTCGGGAATGGCATCCGGAAATTAATCGAACGTTCCGTTCCGACGGATGTAACTGATCCGGAACAGATTGACCAGGTGCACCAGAATTTTACAGCATATTATCAACAGCACTGCGCAGATCACACAGCGCCGTATGAACAAATTCCGGAAGTGATCCGGACATTGAGAGAATCCGGCATCCGGACAGCCGTTGTGTCGAACAAAGCAGATTATGCCGTACAGTCCCTGTGTAAGACGTACTTTCCGGGATTGTTTGACAGCATCGCCGGAGAAAAAGACGGTGTTCGTAGAAAACCTGCGCCGGACAGTGTGCTTGCTGTTCTGGAAGATTTGCAGATTGCTCCGGAACAAGCCATTTATATCGGCGATTCTGATGTAGATATCCAAACGGCACAAAATGCCGGAATTCCCTGTATCAGCGTGACATGGGGGTTCCGTGACCGGGAATTTCTCCTGAAACATCATGCACAGACGCTGATCGCAGAACCGCAGGAACTGCTCGGATTATTATTAAAATAATTAAACAAAAAAATGCCCTCTTGAGAAAGAGAGCATTTTTTTATTTTCAAAAATCCAGATCCAACGAATTTTCCAGACCAACGATATACCATAGAATAAGCATTGAATCTGTCAGATTCAATTTTCCGCTCTTGTCAATGTCGCCTGCTTCCTGTTGTTCCTTGCTGATCTCTTCCAAACCGACATACACACGGTTTATCAGGATTACATCAGCAATATTAACCTCGCCGTCGCCGTTCACATCGCCCTTTGCCATATCGGACTGTATCGGATTTTTTTCGGCATGAATTTCCACAGCACAAATAACCCGATTATCCGGATTTACTGCAAATACGCCGGAATCTCCGACCGCAAGCGTATCCACATCAAAGCCGTTCAGATCTGCCGAATAATAATCGCTCACCCAAGGATGAACTTTATTTAACTGGTAAACAACAGGTTCTTCCGGGTTCTCAGGATTCTTTTCTGTCAAAAAGATTTCGTACTCTTCCACTTCTGTGACAACCAGTTCTTTGAGATTATCCTTGTAGTAATCTCCGGCTTTGCCAACGGGATAGATCCGGACACCGGGATTCAATCCAAACTTCCCTGGGAATGTTTCCAAAATACAAGCAAATTCAACGCATATCAGATCTCCATACGCCGGCGTAAACGGCGTTTCCGCATATCGTTCAATCTCCCATGTAGTCAGTTCGCAGGAATTATCCAGAAAGAAACTCGTGCCGTCTTGGTTCACACCAATGACTGTGTACAGCATACCAGACTTGATAAAATCTTCTATAGTTGCTTCATAGGTAACTTTCAGCGGAATCTCCGGATTTCCCTCAGAATCTAACGTAAACAGCAGGACATCTCCACTGGAGAGCGACCAGAATGTCTCTTTACTCATGACAGATTTTGTTTTGTTATTTAATTCCAGATGATAATATTCTTCCGTTTCCAGGCTCTTTACAAAAATGGAATTGTTCGACATGTCAATCAATTCAAATTCCGCCGTCTGACTGGTATCAATTGCATTGCCATAATGAACCTCTACAGCACAGACTGCTTTTTGTGTAGCCGGATCTACGGCAAATACACCATAATCCCCGACTTCTACTTCTTCCATGTTGAAATCTCCCAACATACCAGCAAAACAGTCTCTAAGATAAAGATGCATTCGGCTCATCTCATAGACAGCCGGATTTTCTGAGTTTTCCGGATTTCTTTCCGCAAGAATGATTTTATCCTCCTGTACTTCCGTGACAACCAGTTCTTGCAGATTGTCTTTATAATACTCCTCCGCTTTGCCCAGGGAGCGAATCCGGACACCCGGCTCAAACTCATAATATTTCGGAAATGTTCCTGTGGCTGTGTCGCAATCAATTTCGACAACATCTCCATATTGCAGCGCAAACGGCGTTTCTGCATATTCTTCCATATCCAGATCTGTGATACAACAACCATTATCCAGAATATACCCATCTGCATAAGTACCTATTCCGATGACTGTGTGCAATCCGGATGTCAGCACAGAATCCTCCACGCCGGTCGGAGCAAGCGTTTCCGGAGAATCTTCCGCAATTGTCGCAACAGCGGAACAATTCACGCTCATCAGGGACAGACTCAACAAAAATGCAAGCGTTTTTTTCATATCACAAGCACCTCCATAGAATTATCAGAATTTTACTATCTTAATTATAGCAGATCTGCCCCGGAAAATCAATAGAAAAGTGACAAAAAAACTGAATGTACCCGAATTTACCCAAATTTTTCTGAAACTATCTTTTTCCAGATCCAGTTCAGCAATCCGGCGCAGACCGCCTGACATAATGTTATGAGCAGAAACAACGAAACAAAATCAAAGACGGACAGCAGAAGTATCTGAAAAAGAAATTTTTTCATGCTTCATAAAATTTTATTATGCTCCCTGGATTGGGAAATCAGATGCATCCAGTAAATGCACCAGGAGTCTGAGAATATTCATGGAGTCGGATAATTCAATCTTGCCGCTCTGGTCAACGTCCGCATTTGTCAAGCCCTTGGCTGTAACCTCGTCAACGCCAACATAGACACGATTCATGAGCACGACATCGCTGATGTCAACTTCTCCGTTATCGTTGGCATCACCCCAGAGAACTGTGCCGGACGGCTGATCTGATTCTGACGGCGTGGGCTGTTCCCCGTTGGCAACAGCTTTCTCAGAAGCATAGACTGTCACATCATCACCAATTTCTGCTACCACATTCCCCGTATTGTAAACAGCATACAATGCTGCCGCCGCACCAACTAAGCCACACTGATAATCCAGTGCCACTTCATTCGATGTAGCATCTTTTGCGGACGGATTATAAGTCGTAAAACTGGAATTTGTCGGACCACCGCAGAGCGCCCCGTATAATGTATGTCCGTTTGTTGTGGCATAATCACCGTTCCAGTTATTCCATTCGTGCCAATCCGGACTGATTGTCAGGCAGGATGCCGCACGATGATGCGGAGATGTTGCGGAAACGTCATTATAACCAACTACCAGGCAGACATTTGCATCATTTTCACCGAGGATGTAATTCATCTGCTTCTTTGCCCATTCAGAATAATCCACGCCGGATTGGTCGTATTTGGAAGTTACCAGTGCACACAACTGCATTAATGTATTATGTCTTGCACTCCCCCAGGAATCCATGACATAATATTTGTCCTGATTGGCATTGACAACACCTGTGATGTAATTCGTCACATTTGACCAGTTTCCAGTAATTTCCGCATTGATAATTCCTGCACCGAGCCAGGCATTGCCATAAAAATAATCATATGTCCAGTTGTCCTTATACTGCGTATATTTACTGCTCTCTGTCAGATATTTTTCTTCATTTGTTGCCAGATACAACCATCCGGCAGCCCAGGAAATGTCATCCTGCACGCCCTCTCTTGCATAAGTGGCATTCTCATAAGTCACAGTTCTGTATTTGTCAGCAAAACGATACAATGCAACGGCATAGCGCAGATCATCTTCATTGCCAAAATTGATATAACTCTGTGCAAGCGCCGCCGCATACTGTGCCGCCACATCGCTTGCACCGTTGGTGGATATGTAAGTTTCATTACTGCCACGGTCATAAAGCGTCTCCGGTGCACACCAGACACTATGGTCAGCACCGGCATCCCCCACCTGATACACGAGTGAAGTCACTTCATCATTTACAAGCGTTGTGGAATTTTTGATGAAATCATTGAAATAATCCATAATGATTTTATAATGCTCATCCGTTCCGGTTTTTTCAAACTGTTCTCTGTATTCATAGAAAGTCCAGCCGAGTGTGGATGCCGTGAAACCCATCGTCAAACCACATTCAATCGTGTCACCTGCATCATGGAATCCGCCGGAAATCTGGTCTCCCGTGTGGCAGTTATCACGCCAGGAAAAAGCACAATCTTTGCCGACACTGTCACCGCACATGTTTGCATCAAAGAAATAGAGAGAATACTGGAGTAGTTTTGCATAATTGTCCAGTTCCAGATCTGTGGCACTGGTGGGGACAGCCGCAAAAGTGCTTGTCAGGGATGCCGCTCCCAGAAGCAGGGATGTCACAGCGGCTGTTATTTTTTTCTTTAACATAATCAGAAATAACCTCACTTTCAAGAATTTAAAATTTTAATAAAATTTTAATTTGTACTATTATACCATTATTTTTCTGATTTGTCAAGAGATTCTGTAAAAATCAAAAAATCCGGAAGAATTTCTCAGCATTCTCCCGGATTCAAAATATTAAAATAATTTAATTTTTATGATCCCTGAATCGGGAAATCAGATTCATCCAGTAAATGCACCAGAAGTCTGAGAACGTTCATGGAGTCGGATAATTCAATCTTGCCGCTCTGGTCAACATCAGCGTTTGCCAAACCTTTTTCACTGATTTCATCAACACCAGCATAAACTCTGTTCATGAGAACAACATCGCTGATGTCAACTGCACCGTCATCTGTTGCAGTAGAATTCACAGCAACAGGATTTTCAAGATTCACCGCATCAGCGACGACATTCCCAAAAGCCGGCATTGACGAAACGACAAACGCCACACAGGCAACGCTGGAAATGATTTTGTGTAAATCAGATTTCATTTAGTTTTCCTCCTGATTGATAATTGATTATCTTAGTATAGCATTATTTCACTATTTTTTCAAGAAATTTTATAAAATTAAAAAAGTCCGGCATCCTTGAATTCACAAGAAACACCGGACTTTATTTCTGATTTTAAAAATGAATTATTCTCCCTTGATCGGGAAGTCAGACTGTTCCAGTAAATGCACCAGGAGTTTAAGAACATTCATGGAGTCGGCTAATTCAATTTTTCCGCTCTGATCAACATCCGCATTTGTCAAGCCCTTGGCTGTAACCTCGTCAACGCCGACATAAACACGGTTCATAAGTACAACGTCGCTGATGTCGACTTCTCCGTTGTCGTTGGCATCACCCCAGAGAACTGTGTCGGACGGTTCAGAAGATGATTCTGATGACTCCGGAGGCTCTGTACCTTCTCCGTCATATTCATAAACAAGTGTCACTTTCTGATAATCAACCACAACATCACTGCCGGCATCGCCCTCTTTTTCAGAGAACACCCACCAGCCTGTCTGCAATTCCGCCGTATCATCTCCGACAACTGCCTGAACAGTTTCAGAATCGCCATTTGTAAATTCATCATCAAACGGGATCACGATTTCCGTCACGCCATTGGAATAAGAATAATTCTTGCATCCCCAGAATGCTTCACCGCCGTCAACAGGTGTCAGCGCATTGAAGCACAGACCGCCGCCACCGCTGTAATAGGCAGAACCCTCCGTAGAATGGCTTTCCACAGCGATCTTGATTTCTTTCAGATGTGCTTTGTCGCCAAGCGGAATGATCTTCGCACCGTCCTTATCTTCCAGTTCATCAAAATTATAGGATTTCTCTTCTGTCCGGATGTCTGGTGCTTCATAGAGTGTCTTGTCCGTCGGTTCATCAGAGATGACAACCTGCGCCACAGAGAGCGGCGGCAATTCCACCTGAATCTGATTGCCGGACAAATCATTCTGCACATCAATAATCCGGATTTCATTGCTGTCCTGTGTGATCGCATAGACAACAGCACTTTGATAATCAGAACCAGAACCGGAAATATCAATGACAGCTTTTTCCGTACTGGAGCTGTCTTTGTTGGAAAGTACGACAGTCACTTCAGAATCGTCATCCCCCTGAATTGCGGCAAAAGATGCGGCTTTTGACAGATCTTGTGTTTTGGATTCTACGAGCGTATCGCCGAATGCTGCTCCCTCGCCGTCATAATTCGTATAAAGATTGATGGCAGATTCTACATAAGGGCAATCCGGGAGAGTACCCCAATATGTCGCAAAATAGACATCATTAAGAGCAAATGCACCCAGGGCTTCCGTTTCAGCGATTGCCGCCACAACGGATTTACCGGTTACTTTTTCATTGGCAATATCTGCAAGATTATATTCAGAAACAGCAAGCTTTGTTCCCGGATAATATTCTGTAATGGATTCCTGCAATCTTGCTAGGAACGGGAAATACTGACCATTCCAGGGCTGTAACCAGCTGTTTTCTACATATTCCGGATCGTAGAGACTTCTTGCCGCCTGTAATCTGGCTTCATCCGTCGCACAATCCTGTGCATAGTAATGGACATCAAAGACATCCAGTAATCTTGTACCGGTTTCCTGTTCTGCCTTTGCCATGCTTTCCAGATAATAATCCACATACCAGCCGTAATTGCTTTTGATAGCCTCCCATTCCTGATCGGCTACTTCTCCGGAACCTGCTGTAATACAGGGGAGCATACCCCAGAGGACACCGCCGAACGTTTCGGCTTTGGGATCAATTTCTTTTACGACTTTGGCAAGCGCAATGGATTTGTCGATCAATTCGTTGCAACCGGCTTCTTCCCCATGTAACATCGGGTGTGTATCATTCCAGAGAAACGGTTCATTATCTAGGCTGTAGCCCTGGATACCGGTAGACGTAGATGCATCGCCGAGCGTCTGCACGAGGAAGTTCACATACTCATCCATGTAGACTTTACCATCCGTTAAATCCGGCGTAAGGGACAATTCGCCATCTTTCCGGAAAACAACTTCATTCCATCTTGCAGACGGTGCTTTCTCAGCTTCTGTCACTGTACCGTCTTTATCAGCAGCAACATAACCTGCCATCTGGAGTGTTGTAATTTTATAAGGCACATTGTAGGTTTGGCATTCCTCGGATAGTTTTCTTGCAGCATAGCCTGCGCCGTCCTTGTCATCGCCGATATTGGTATCGGAACTGTTCACCCAGTCTTCACCGGCATTTGACCAGTTTGTCTCCCAGTTATAGCCTGTGTACCGGTTACCGCCCTGACGGACAGCATTCACTGTCACATTTTTGTAATTGTTAATATTGCCATACTGGTTCATGCCATAGATATAGGGACTGATTTCTTTTTTCTCTCCTGCAAGATTGACGCTGACTTGCATGTCATAGCTGTCTGCCGCAACAGCATTGAACGGCATGGGAATTGCAGCGGCCGCCATTGCCATCGCCATCGCCATCAAGACGGGTTTAATTCTTTTCTTTTTCATAATAAAAAATTCTCCTTAATAATTAAAATTTATTTATCTTCTTTCTTTTGTTCTGTAGTTATATTTTATCACTTTTTTTCTGGATTGTCAACTGATTTTTGTGAATATTTTTTCGCAAATTATTTTTTGTAATATTTTTAATAATTTTTAATGTTTTTTGGCATTTTTCTATTCATTTTAGCACTTTTTTCTGATCTGTCAAAAATATCTTGACAATCACTGAAAAAAGTGCTAAAATGAAAAATGCATTTTAAAAACCCATGAAAGGATTAAGGATTTATTTATGAATTTAAAAAAAATCGCAGCCGCCCTGACAACTTTCAGTATCCTGGCAATGAGCATGTATGTGCCGGAAATGCCGGATCTGTCGCTTTCTTCCATGATTGCAACGGCCTCTGAACAGGGTACAACGGGAAATTTCACTTATCAGAAATTTGCAGATCATGTGGACATCATCAGTTATAACAAGACCGCAGAAGACGAAATTGTCACCGTCCCGGACAAAATTGACGGCGTTCCTGTCACTGGAATCGGCTACAAAGCATTTGCTTTGGAATCAAATGATGTTTCTGCCATCAAAGAAATCATTCTCCCCGACAGCGTCACTGTCATTGATGATTCTGCATTCCAGTATTGCAAAACCCTGGAAACGATTCATTTCCCCGCTTCGCTGTATTCCATCGGAGACAATGCTTTCGAATCTTGTCAGGCTTTACAGAAACTCCAACTGCCGGAAGGACTTGTTACAATCGGCTCTTACGCATTCAGAGGATGCAATGCTTTGACTTCTGTCTCTCTGCCATCTACTTTGAAAAGCATTTGTTCCAATACTTATAGTTCAAAATTCCTGTTCGGTCAATGTGTGCTGGAAGAACTCACGCTTGCACCAGAAAATCCATATTTCAAATTAGTCAACAATGTTCTGATGGACACAGACGAAACTATCATTTACAAAGCGAGCAGTACACTGACAGGGAATTTTGAAATTCCGGACACTGTCACAGATATTTGTGAATCTGCATTCTTTGGCTGTACCGGATTAACCGGTGTTACATTCGGCGCAGGGATTTCATCCATTCCTAACTATGCATTTTCCGGATGCCGTGGACTGGAAGAAGTCAAAATCCCCGAAACAGTTTCCAATATTGGCAGTAACGGTTTATGGCATATTGCACCATTTGCTGTCATCACAATTGAAAATCCCTATTGCACAATCAATTACAACGCATTTGCAACCGGTGAATATACGGATGAAAACGGCGAAACAAAAGAAACTTCCAGTTTTCTGGGTACGCTCAAAGGCTACGACAATTCTACAGCAGAAAGCTATGCACTGAATTATAAATGCGCATTTGAAAGTCTCGGCGTGAGTGACATGGTAGATCCCGCAACGACCACAACAGCCCCCTACACTACTATGACACGGGCAACAACGACAATGATGACAACAACCCGAGTGACTGCTAAGACAACATCAAGCACAGTCCAGAATACAGAATCTGTCTCGGACGGCACATTCAAATACACAGTTTATCCGGATCTGAATTATGCAACGGTTATCGGACTGGAAAAAGCAGATGCTGAAAATATTACCATCCCGGCGGAAATCAACAACGTTCCCGTAACCGGCATTTCCTCTCACGCATTTTCTAATTCCGGGATTACTTCCGTATCCATTCCAGATACAATCATCAGTATTCCAATGAGTGCATTTTATAAATGTGAAAATCTCACAAGCGTAGATCTGCCGTCCGGACTGACACAGATCGGATCAGAGGCATTTAAGGCATGTACTTCTCTGAAAAATATCACACTTCCGGACACGCTGACAACCATTGATTCCCGTGCATTCGAGGGCGCAGGACTGACAGAAATCACCATCCCCGGTTCTGTTAGCAATGTCACTGGCTTCTACGGCTGTCACAATCTGACAAATGTTGTCATTCAGGAGGGTGCAACCGCTATCAACTATGACGCTTTCACCTGCTGCCGGAGTCTGACAAACATTACATTACCGTCTACCATAACACAGATTGCCACCCGTGCATTTGCAAGCTGTGATGCACTGGAATCTATTGCGTTACCGGAATCCCTGACAACACTGCAATCTTACGCATTCGCCGGATGCAGATCTCTCAAAGAGATCATTCTTCCGGATTCTCTTGTAACACTGAATGCATTTGCATTCCAGCAGTGTACAGCTCTGGAATCCGTCACGCTTTCCAAAGGCATGACAGAACTGGACATGAAAGCATTTAACCTGACTGGGATCAAAGAACTGACGATTCCGGAAACGATCACAACTATTCGGACATTGGGAAGTTACAGTAGTAGTTATTATAATATGATTTATGATCTGCCTTCACTTGAGACAATCAATGTAGATGAAAATAACCCGAATTATGAATCCGAGAACGGCATTCTGTTCCGGAAATCAAATAGTTCCTATTCCAGCTCCAGAACGATGGAAATGTTCCCCCCTGCACGGACAGGACATTATACAATCCCTGCGGATATTAATCTGGGTTCCAACGCATTCTATCAATCCCGACTCACTACAATCACACTGAACCGTGAAACAAATATTTCTTCTCAAAATATGTTTGCAGGCTGTCCCAATCTGACAGCAATTGAAGTCCCGGCGGCAAATACTTATGTCTACGAGGTAGACGGCGTATTATACAAAAAAAATATGAATTACGCCGGTGATGAAAAAACAGAAACAATTGCTTTGATAGCATTTCCTGCCGGAAAAGACACAGAAAGTTTTGTCATTCCGGACGGTGTAAACAGCATTGCCAATTCTGCATTCAAAGGCTGTACAAATCTGAAATCCGTCACAATTCCGGATTCTGTAACAAGTATCGATACAAGTGCATTTGAAAACTCCGGTCTGACAGAAATCACGATTCCGGATTCTGTCATCCTGGAAATGCCTGAATACAGTTATTCTTCTGTTTCCAACAGTATATTCAGAAACTGCAAAGATCTGAAAAATGTAAAACTTTCCAATCATATGCAGATCATTTCCAGCTACATGTTCTACGGCTGCACTGCACTGGAATCCGTCATCCTGCCGGAAAATCTGAAACAGATTCAATCCAATGCCTTTGCTTCCGCCGGAAACAATCTTGTGCTGAATATTCCTGATGGTACACAGACAATTGAACAAAGTGCATTCCAGAATGCCGGACTCATCAGCATTCAGTTTCCGGACAGCGTGACTGCTTTGTCGTCTGGTATGTTCCGGAATTGTACGAAACTGACAAGCGTGAGACTTCCCGCAGACATTACAGCAATTCCGTCCAATCTGTTTTCAGGGTGTACCGCACTGGAAGAAATCACGATCCCGGAGGGCGTTCTTGAAATTCTAAGTATGGCATTCCAGGACTGCACTTCCCTGACGTCTGTTTCTCTGCCGGATAGTCTCATGAATATTTATGCGAATGCATTCCAGAATTGCTCTGCTTTGGAAGAAATCGCCATCCCTGCAAATGTTTCGGGTATTGAGCAGATTGTAGAAACAACTGCGCCACCGGCAACAAGTGAGGGAATGACAGGCTACAGCACAATTGCAACTAAAACGACTACCGTCGTTGGCGATACCCCAACTGTTCCGTCCCATGCGAACGCATTCCCCGGCTGTGATTCCTTGAAAAATTTCATTGTTGCAAAAGACAACAAATATTATGCTGACATCGACGGCGTACTTGTCAGCAAAGATGGCACGGAAATTCGTCAGTATCCGGCAGGCAGAACGGGCAGTTATGAAATCCCGGCAGGCGTGACAAAAATTGCAAGTAATGCGTTCCTGAACGACAAACTTTCCGGCGTCGTGATTCCGGACAGCATGGAAGAAATCGGCAGCAATGCATTTAGAGGCTGTGAAAATCTCGCTGACGTGACATTACCGGACAGTCTGGATCTGATTTCCTATGGCATGTTCAATGGCTGTACTGCATTGAAACAGATCACACTTCCGGGACAGGTGAAATCCATCAACAGTTACGCATTTTATCAGACTTCCCTAACAGATGTGAAACTTTCAGAATCTGTTCAAAATGTGTATTCCAATGCCTACGGCGGAAACGATCTTCTGAAAGAAATCACATTCCTGAATCCGAACTGTACCATCAATAAAAGTTCTATTGCCGGCTACAGCAATCAGAAAGCTGATGAAACGCCTTTTGTCAGCGATGAACCGGATTTTGATACAGAATACACCTACAACAGCGCATCGAAACCTGCAACATTAAGTTCAAGTCTGAAAAGTCCTATCACGGTGTACGGCTATGATAATTCTTCAGCGCAGAAATTCGCAGAAGAAAAAAAATATCCGTTCAAATCTCTGGGAGAATCTCCCATCCCGATTGTAACAGAAACAACAACAGCTACATCCACAGATATAGCCATATCGTCAACAACGACCACGACGCAGACAATCCCGAGTGATTCTTCTTCCGCTGCGGAATCCACAACAACATCTGAAAAACCAATGACATCCACAATGTCAACCCCACAGACAACAGAAACAGCTCCGGAGACTACGACGAGTGCTCCAGAAGCTCCAGAAACTTCTGTATTGACCACATCGGCTACAACTATTTCAGAAATCATCCCGGATGAAACAACCTCGTCCACACAGACAACCGAAATAATTTCAAGAGAAATCACAGGATATCAATATCTGATTACTGGCAAGGAATATTTCTGTTTTGCAGAGGATACAACCGTCTTTGCGGCATCCGACCTGATCGCAGAAATCCAGAAACGTGCCGTGTATTCTGATGATTCCACTGGTGAATGGGAAGATTTCACGGATTGGGAACGTCTTGATTTCAAACAGCAGAATCCGGCATCCGTTTTTGAAACCTGGGAAGAAAATCAATATAGTGCTGTCATTTTAGCATCCATTACAGATATTCTGCCAGACGGCACGGAATCTGTCCAGGATCTGGAAACAGGTTCTGCTTATATTGCAATGCGTGGCGATATTGATCTCAGCAATACAGTGAATGCCTCCTCTGCCGCAAATATTCTGGTTTATGTTGCAGAAAAAGGAAGCGGACTTGACCCAAGTTTCAACCCGGAATATGACGAAACAACAGAAAAATTCGCTGGATTCCTGGCGGATGTCAATGATGACGGTGATGTCAATGCATCGGATGCCGCCTGCGTCCTGGTGTATGCCTCTATCGTGGGAAGCAAAGGCTCATGCGACTGGGAAACAGAAGTATTTCAAAGCAATTAAACTAATCATGAATTAAATATACGCCATAAAAGGCTGTGCAGAATTTCCACTGCACAGCTTTTTGTGAGAATCTGAAATTATATATTGACAAAACTGTGAAAATATTGTATAATTATAATAGTAATTATTGACAGTCACGAATCATTATCACAAACATGGCAGGTGAAACTATTGGATAAACCCATCCGGCATCAGCTCAACCGCCGTATTATGACGGTCTTATTTATTTTTATTACTATTGGATTCGCTTGTTCCCTGTTCAGCATTCTGTCAGCCTGCCGGGAATATTCTTCCAGGATTGCAGACATGGCATCTGATTTCGCCGCCTATGCGATCAATGCTGATGATGCCAAAAATTATATCACAACCCGGAAAACGGATGAGAAATATACGATCACACTTAAAAATCTTTGTGATTATACAGAGCATAATCAAGCCGGCGTCAAGAGAATTTCCATGATTCAGTACAGCGATTCCAAAGGCTATTATATTTATGATACGCAGAATCATGAACTTGGGACAAAAGTTTCCTATGACGACTATGAATCTTCCGTCAAAGCGGAATTGATCAACGGCAGAGACGAATGGAAACGAGTAACCGGAGAAAGTATTTTTGTATACAGACCTATGCGGACAACGGATGACCGTCTGGCAGGTTATATCATTGTGGAAACAGATCATACAATTTACAGAAAATATGTTCTGATTGTTTCCATATTTTTTTCTGTCATGCTTCTGATTGGTCTGTTCTTTTCTAAATATCTGACAAATACAATGAAAAAAGAGATTTTCATGCCAATCCAGAAACTTGCGAAAACAGCAATGGATTTCACAGGCGTGATTTCTGCGGATACCAACATTGAGACAAAAGAATTGTTTCTGATCGAAAAAGACAACGAAATCGGCTATCTTGGAAGGGCGCTCCGGAAAATGGTGGCAGACATCAACAGTTCCACCGAAAATCTTGCCCGTGCGATTTATGATGCCACACATGATGCGATGACACAGGTTTTCAACAAGCGGCACTATAATAACATGATATCTGTTTTCAAAGAAAGTTCCTCTTTATGTGTAATCTATTTCGATGTCAATAATCTGAAACTGATGAATGACACACTTGGTCACGAGCATGGCGATTATGTCATCAAGAAAGCCGCTGAGTATATCCAGCAATTCACCGGGGATTCTGCGTTCTGTTTCCGAATGGGCGGCGATGAATTCCTGCTTGTCATCATGGATTATCAGTCTTTCAATGAAATTAATCAGATGATTGAAAAACTGGACACAGATTCTCCGTATATTCTGAGTCCCGAAGAAGATTGTGTGAAATGTGCCCTTTCCTATGGCTATGATTACGCAAAGGGAAATTTTGCATTTGAAAAATTGCTTGCAAACGCCGAAGATCGCATGTATGCAAAGAAGACAGAACTGAAAAAGCTCCTCAACATGCCAGACAGATAATTAAAATTCAGAAAATCACATTTTTAAATATTTCAGGCTGACAAGGAGAAGAAAAAGAACAAAATGAAAATTTCTATCAAAAAACTGAACCCGCTCCCGGACATCAGCATCGGGAAGAAAGTTTCCGCCGTTTTTCTGCTTTTTCTGTTGTCTTCTGTCGTTCTTTTCTGCGGCATGATCAAAGGAATTTCCGATGCGGAAGAAAAATATCAGACCGAGAATGAAAATACCATTCTGAATTCTACAGAACAATATATTGATACTGCAATTGAAAACATTGTTGCCATTGCAAAAACTATTTATACAAATAATTCACTCTATGATCTGCTGAACACAGAATATGCCTCGGCGGCGGCATACTATGATGCTTTTTACCAATTTCAAGAAAACAATTCCCTGATTATTACAGAAAATAAAAATATTAAAAAATATACGATCTATACGGATAATTCTACGATTACATCCGGCGGCAATATTGTCCATCTCTCAAAAGCAAAAGACGAAGAATGGTATCAGCGTTTCTGCGAACTCAACAAGCCGATGATTGTATTTTGCGATAAGGAAAACCAAAGTTTTTCTTTGATCCGGAAACTGGATTATAATACAATTCGTACAGGCGATTGCTATCTGAAAATTGATCTGAGCAATGCTGTGATTGAAAATTATTTTGACCGGCTTGATTTTCGGGGCAATCTTTATGTTATGAGCCACAGCATACTGATCTACAGCAATACAGACGAAAAAAATGCAGATGAAATCAATATTACATCAGATTACAAATGCTATGTAAAAAATTATTATACAGCAGAATTAGAATATTATGCCAAAGAACAAAAAAGCGCCGTTCTGGAAATCATCACTAGAAATATGACTTATCTGATTCCATTTCTGATTCTGTTTCTTCTCTCCGTCATAACAGCAATTGTCATTGTCCTGGATATGACAGCAAGGACAAAAAAATTTGATGCCATTGTGCATTCTGAAGAAACACTTTCCCAAGCAGAAAATTCTCTTATCTACGGAACGGATGAACTAGGCAAAATGTTTGCCAATTGTATTCAGTTTTTTGATCGTCTGCAATTCAATCAGAGAGAACTCAAAAAATGCTATGATGCTTTGGAAAAATCCTATGAGAATACACGACAGATCCGTTTACAAGCGCTCCACCTGGATATTAAAAATCTCTGTCTTGCAAAATATCCGATTGAAAAACCAGACTTGGACTTCTCAGAACCATTGGCAATTGATTTTGAATTTGAAATGCTCCGGAAACATTTCCAGAACAGAAATATCCAACATTTCAAAGTAATCCTGGAGAAGATGCCGGAACAGGTGACAGTGCTACCCTTTTCTGTGATTATGACAGCGGATGATTTAATCAATCCGGAAAATTCCGGAATTGTCAGAATTTCTGAAAATTTTGAAATTTCTGAGAATCTGGCAATTTCCGTCCGTGCTTTTTTCAAAGAAAACTGCCTGCATATTCAGTTCCGGACAAATTCACCGATTTCTTCCGGAAAGATTCTCAAACTCCGGGCTTTATTTGAAGATTATCCGCATCAGACGGACTTTGACTTCCAGGCAGGTGATATTTATAATCATTACAGCAGAATCAAGAATTACTATGGGAGTCATGTCAGCCTGGAAATCACAGATCCCGGAAATTCCGGCAGTGAGAGCGGAAATTTCTGCATGACGATGCGGTTCTCTGAAAGAAAAGAGAGGTTTTATAACTATGAAACTAAAACATAATATACAAAACGGAATGAAAAACATACAGAAACTGTTTGTCGTTCCCCTGACGCTCTCCCTGCTCACAGGCTGTGCCGGAGAAAAAACGTCCCAGGAACAGGAAATCAAAGTTTTTACAAGTTTCCTGTCTGCTGTCAGTCCGGATATTAACGAAAATAATAAAATTCAACAGATGATTGCCGAAAAAATCGGTGCTATGTGTGATGAAACATGGATTGACGAAAAAGACGAAGCGTCGAATATCATCAGTAATATGATTATGTCTGAGGACTACCCGGATTTTATCTATCCGGAAGCATCGGAATATCAGAAACTTCGAAATGCAGGCGCATTTATTCCAATTGATGAATACTGGGATGATTATCCTAATTTAAAAAACTTCTATTCCGAAAGCGAATGGGACAAAATCCGTGATCCGGACGGACATATCTATAAAATTCCATCTTTTTCTAAATGCTACATGTATGACACAAATACAATCCATAATGATGAGGCATTCTGGGTGCAGGTCAAAGTCCTTCAGTGGGCAGGCTATCCGGAAATTGTTACACTGGACGATTATTTTAATCTTCTGGAAAAATATATCGAAGCAAATCCGGTCGGCGAAAACGGAGAGCCGAACATTGCCTATGAAATTCTTGCTGACGAATCTATTTTTTTCTGCCTGGACAATCCGCCGCAATTCCTGGACGGCTATCCGAATGACGGCGCTTGCATTGTTGATCCTGAAACACTGGAAGCAATTGACTATAATACCACACCGACTGCAAAAAAATGGTTTCAGAAACTCAATGAAGAATATCACAAGGGCATTATTGATCCGGAATGTTTCATGCTTTCCCCAAATCAGTATTATGACCGGATCAAATCCGGAAACGTCCTGGGAATGGTAGATCAGTTCTGGAATTTCCGCAATGCTGCCGATCAGCTCCCGGATAAATGCAAATACGTTCCGCTTGGTGTTGTAATCGAAGAGGGCATTGAAGAACATTATCACTCGCAGATTGCGTTTGATCCCTCCTCAGGACTGGGCATTACAACAAGCTGTGATGATGTTGATGGTGCTTTGAAATTTGTCAATGACCTGCTTGACCCGGAAATCCTGAATCTGCGTTTCTGGGGTATCGAAGATGAGGATTATTCTGTCGATGAAAATGGCATTTTCTATCTGACGGATGAACAGTATGAAAAAAATCACGATCCGGAATATGCCGCACAAAACAGATGTGTCTATAAATATTTCCCCTATTACTGGGGGATGAACCAGGACGGCATCAATGCATATTCTCCTACGCATCAGCCGAATGAATTCTATGAAAGCCTGAGTGATATCATGAAAGAATGTTTCAGTGCCTATGGTGTACAGACTTATGTGGAAATGCTCAATCCTGCCACGGAGAATGCACCCTGGTATCCGATGTGGTCTTATACAGGTACTTTCATGGATGATACAGATTATGGAAAAGCCAAAACGGATATTGATAAAATGAAATTCAAATATTTGCCAAAAATTGTCATGAGTGATGATTTTGAATCTTCCTGGGAAGAATATATGACGGAATATTCTGCAAACTGTGATGTACAGGCATATCTTGACGAATTGACAGCAGAAGTCCGAAGATCCGTCGAAAAATAATTAAAATATTTAAAGTTAAAAAATTATAAAAACTCCTGTGATTCTTCCGGATCAAATCTTGATCCCGGACTGAAATCACAGGAGTTTTTTCATTAAAATTTAAAATTATTTTCTGAACATTCTGCCAGTGTTCATTCTACCGGAAAAGTTTCTCACTTCCATTCTGCCGCCCGGTCTGCCGGTGTTGCCTTTATCCGTCGATCCTGCCGTCAACGCCGTACCACCGGAAAGGGTTCCGCCATAAGCCGCAGTCTGTTTATCATCCAGCATCTGGAAATAATTCGATCCGTTCAGTTCGCCGCCTGTCTGGAATGTCACACCGGATTCCACACTGCCGCCCACTTTGAACTGTGATACATTCTTGTCTGCAATCCAGGATACAACCACATTGCCGGATGTATCCACAACAGAAACTCTTGTACCGGCACTGACTGAACCGGTTGCTGCTGCAATGGCAGTCATTTCACTGCCGCCCATACTCATGCCGCCAGATCCACAGTTGCTCACCCAGACACCGCCATTGACTGTAATGGAACTGCCGCCGTCGCCACAGTCAAATGGTTCATTACCGTTGGAAATGACATAACCGCTGTTAATAACAATATCGCCATTGGAATCATAGCCGTCATGATCGCCGTCTGTTGCATTGACGAGTGCAAATCCGCCGTCAAACTGCATGAGATAATCATTGCTGCCGGAAGATGTCTGTCCCCAGCCGCCTTGTCCCCAGCCGCCGCCAGGTCCTGCATTCGCATTGCCGGAACCATCTGCACCACCTGCGGCATTATAGCCATCATCTATGGAGTTAATCACAGCAGAACCGCTGTACTGATAAATCTGCTGTGCTTCAATGCCCTCATAAGATTTCAGAACAGAAATCACAACATCATCATAAGTGCCTGCACCAGATGTGCCGATTGTCAGCTTATGGTCTGCATGTGCGGCATCATCCGCAGAAGATAATATCAGATTACCGCCCGTCAATGCCATATCACCGGCACAATGCAGAGAATCATCCGAAGAATCAATGACAAGATTGCCAGCATTGATTGTGAGATTGCCACCGCTCTGCCATGTTGCATCTGCTTCATCATACAAGCCAACTGCCTTGATACCCTTTGCGGAAACATCCGATTTATTAGAATTGCCGTCCTGACCGCCGAAGCTGAAACCACCACTCCAGCCGCCAGTGTTTCCGGTGCTTCCAGAACCATTATAGTTACTGCCTTCGTAAGTGTAGATTGTCACATCGCCGCCGTTCATTGTGAATTCCTGTTCTGCCTGAATGCCGTCTGCATAGGCCGTAATATTCACCGTACCGCCGTTAATTGTCACATAACCCTTGCCCTCTGTAGTTTCATTAGACTTGATGCCGTCTCCGGATTTCGTCGTCACAGTCAGACTTAGATTAGAATAATCGCCATCGCCACCGTTGGCAGTCAGTGTATCAGGATCACCGATCCGGACGGAATTATCACCCCGAATACCGTCGTCCTGTGCATTGACAGTAATATTGCCGTTCCAGATCTTGAGATCATTCTTTGTGATAATGCCGTCCTGATAATTGCCGTTGACAATCAGTTTGCCTTTGCCTTTGAGCTTCAGATCATCCCGGCAGAAAATTGCCGCATTGATTTCTTTCGTCTCACCGTCACTATTTTCATAACTGTCTGTATGTGCTGTGCCATCAGAAATTGTATTGACAGTACCTTTTTTTGCTGAAATCGTGACTTCTTTTCCGACATTTTCGACATAAACCGGCGCAGCATTAGAATTGGACAGTGTCAGATCCTCAAAATTCAGAATGACTTCGGCTTTTGGCTCTGCCGTATTATCTGTATTGACTTTGATCTGTCCGTTTTCACAAGAACCGGAAACACTATATTCCCCCGCTTTTGTGATTGTCACATAGCATGAATTCGTCACTATGACATTAGATGCCTCCCCGGCTGTAATCTGATTGCCGTCTGCATCATAAAGAGAAACGCCAGCATTCTCATAAACAATGGATGCAACGACACCCGTTCCGGATGGTATAAAACCCTGTTCGTTTAATACTTTTCTTTTCAATGCCACGAAATCATAGATATTCACAATCTGATCTGCCGTCACATCTGCATTCCAGTAAGCTTCTTCTGAAATGGTTTCTTTTTCAAGTAGGTATTTTTGCATCAGGATAATATCCGTCACGCCAACGGTGCCGTCGAGTGTCACATCACCTGTCAGTTTCTCTGCTGCCAGAACCGGACTTTGTATCACCGGAATCATAGTACACATGGCTGTTGCCGCAAGAACGCTTATTATTCCAGCTTTTAAATGCTTGTGTTTCTTCATAACGCACATACTCCTTTTTGAAATTGTCAAAAATTTCACATGAAAATTTTATTTTAATTTGTTTTAAACTGATTCTATTATACAGATAGTTTCTTAAAAAAATCTTAAAATTTTTAAAAAAATTATGGCATAGCAATTTTTAATTTATCCTATTTTAACAAAAATTACCAGAATCTTAACCGGATGGGCTTGACAATTAACGGCAGAAATGCTATAATAAATTTT
>CAMWTO010000023.1 GCA_947177205.1 uncultured Ruminococcus sp.
CCGAGACCAGAACCGCCACGCCCTGCACCGCATTCCAGAATGGCATCTATTCCGCAGGATGATGCGTCTATTCCCGTGATGGCACAACCTGAAATTCCTGCGCCGATTCTTGAAGTAGAGCCTGAACCAGTTGTAGAAGTCCTTCCGGAAAGTAAACCAGAGCCGGAATTGGAAGAACCCGTTCTACCGGATTACATTCAGTCAACTGTGCCGTCGCTCCCGGAAGAATGGACAGCACAGGAAGCATATGAGAAACATAACAGCGCAGAAGGAATGCTCTATGTTGTCGCATCCACAGCAGACAGCGCCTATCCTGTCCCAAATGCCAGAGTCATCATCTCCAGCGAAATTGATGGCAAATCCAATCTGAATTATATTTTAAGAACCGACGAAAGCGGCATTACGCCGACCGTGACACTCCCTGCACCGCCGGCATCCCTGTCACAAACGCCGGGAAACGCCAAGCCTTATGCCGTTTACGACATACGGATTCAAGCCGCAGGCTATTTCCGGGAAGAAGCAAGGGAAGTCCCTGTTTTCGCCGGAATTACATCCCGGCAGGTATTCCCGATGATTCCGCTGCCGATTGCCGTGAGTGAAGAGTCGGAAACACTGCAAATCCCGTCTCAAGATGTGGATGTGAATACAAATAATTAGGGAGATGATCTGACCTTGCTGACTGGTGAACCTTTTATTCCCAGAGAAATTACCGTCCATCTTGGTGCACCGGATGAGGATGCTGCTAACGTCACACTGCCGTTCTCGGACTATATCAAGAATGTTGCATCCAGTGAAGTCTATCCGACATGGCCGGAAAATGCACTCCGGGCGAATATTTATGCGATTGTATCGTTTGCACTGAACCGGATCTACACAGAATGGTACAGATCCAGGGGCTACCCGTTTGATATTACATCCGTAACGCAGTATGACCAGAAATTCATAGAAAACAGAGAAATTTACAACAGTATTTCCGCTCTTGTGGATGAACTGTTTGATGATTACATCCGCAGAGAGGGCAACATTGAACCATTATTTGCAGCGTTCTGCAACGGAACGACTGTTACTTGCAGCGGTCTTTCCCAGTGGGGAACGGTCGATCTGGCAAATCAGGGTCTGCTGCCCTATCAAATTCTGCAATATTATTATGGAGATGATATTACTATTGTGAAGAATGCACCTGTCCGGACGGCGGAATCGTCCTATCCAGGGGAAGTCCTTGCACCTGGTTCTTCCGGGATTCCGGTGCAGACAATGCAGATCCAGTTAAACCGGATTTCCCGGAACTACCCGGCAATCCCGAAAATCCCGGATGCAGACGGCGTTTATAATTCTGCGACGGAATCGGCTGTCCGGACATTCCAGGGGATCTTCAATCTGCCGCAGACGGGTGTGGTGGATAAGGCGACCTGGTACAAGATCGAATATATTTATACCAGCGTCAAACATCTGGCAGAACTGGATTCCGAGGGCATTACGATTGAAGAACTGCCGTTCCAGTTCACGGAAACACTTGTGCCGAATATGCGTAACGAACAAGTCCGGGGCTTGCAATATTTTTTGGCTGTTGTGGGTGCCTATTACGAAGAAGTGGAACGGATTGAGATCACGGGAATTTACGACCAACAGACGGAAGATTCCGTCAGATCCTTTCAGCGAGTGTTCGGCTTACCGCAGACAGGTGTCGTAAATGAATCCACCTGGGATTTTATTTTCCGGGCATATGCCGGAATTGTAGAGTCCATTCCGGTGGATGTTGCGGATTATATTCCGGTTCCGTATCCGGGACAGGTAATGCAGGAGGGCGTAACGAGCGAATATGTGAGAATTCTTCAGGAGTATCTAAGTTTCATTCATGAAACCATTCCGGAAATTCCGGCAGTCCGGAATACAGGGTATTTCGGTCCTTTAACGAGGGCATCCGTGATTGCATTCCAACGATTTGCAGGATTGCCGCAAAATGGTGTTGTGGGCGTTGTGGCATGGGATGCGATTGCCGGATTGTATTCCGATCTGAAATTCGGCTACGGCAAGCGTCCCTATCAAGCACCGGGCTACACAATCCGGGGGGAATAAATTTCAATATTTCAACATTTTAGAAATCCCAGAAAGTGAAGTGATCTGATTTCATGGCGTATACACAAGAACAGAAACAGGAACATATCCAGGAACTGCAAAAATATCTGTTTGTGATTTCCTGTTATGATTCCAGAATTTCCCCCATGATTCCCAACGGTGTCTATGACGCCAAAACACAGGAAGCTGTCCGGCAGTTTCAGAAAATTTATAAACTGACCATCAACGGTGAAGTCAATGAAACCACCTGGAATAAGATAGTGACTGTTTATAAAAGTCTGATAGACGATACACCCACTTGCCTGAATGCCTTTCCGCAGAACAAGAATGCTGTGATGCGTTCCGGGGATAGCTGTTTCACGGTGACAGTAATCCAGGCAGTGTTATTTGCACTTTCCAAGCAGTATAATAATATTCCCGGTGTTTCCATCACAGGAGACTTCAACACGGAGACGGCACAGGCTGTGCAGTTGTTCCAGAATATGTGCGCATTGCCTGTGACCGGAGATGTGGACTGCAAAACCTGGAACATGCTGGCGCAGATCGGCTGCGATCTGAAAAATGAGAAACCATAATACATGCAAGGCGGATTTTTCCGCCTTTTTTGCATAGAAAAAAAACTGTAAAAAAAGAACTTGATAAAATTTAGAATATATGTTATAATAAAATTAATTTTATTTAAAAGTAACCATATCAGAAGGTATTTACATGAAAAAAATAAATATTTTAAACTTCATTTTATTAGTCGTTGTATTTTGTTTTCTGGCAACTGCCTGTAAAAAATCAAACGAAACAGAAATAATAGATACTGCAACAACAGAGACTACGGCAATTATCAGCCCAACAGCAACAACTTCTATAACAGAGACTACAACAATTACTAGCACATCAACAGCAACAACTTCTACAACAGAGACTACGACAACTATTCATACGACAATTGCAACTACTGCAACTACTAGTACAACAACAACGACAACAACAGCAATAACCGATAACATAACAACAGAAACAACTGAAAATGCTGAAAAAATTGCAGACAAACAACTTGTAAAAGCAATTCTCATGGAATATCATGAATATGATACAGAAGAACGGGCAGAAGAAAAGGCTGATTATATGGTAGACAATGCTGAACCATATTCTCCAGCAGGTAGTATCTATTCGGAAGAAGATGCAATAGAAAAAGCGAGAGCCATATTGATTGAATACAGCGGGCAGGATTATATTGACAGCATAGAGGCAGATTTTACTATTTATGAGGGACAAGAAATAAAAGTTGAACGCAATCATCCGCCATATACCGTTACTTATTACGAAGAGTATGATGCTTGGCTGATTTTCACACATCCTCTTTCCGGAAAGTTAGTCGACACATCTGTAATTTTAGCTACTCCCGGCACATTTCCTGATGTGTTGTTAAGGGCAAATGACGGAAAAGTACTTGGAATTGGTGATTTTGGATGAATTTTTCTTTCATCTCAAAGAGATGAGCTGACAATAATTTAACAATAAAATAATCTTCCATACTGTTCTGATTTCTGAAAGAACAGTATTTTTTTTTCAGATCTGGTTATCATAATAGAAATTCAAAATAAAATATTTAAATTATGCAAGGAGGATTTACATGCCGAAAAGAATTTATTCCAGTCTTAATTTTGAAAATCATCCGGGAATTTACAGTTTTGCAAGCATTGCCGGAAAAAAAGAGGGCGAAGGTCCTATGAAAAATTACTTTGACCGAATTGAACCGGATCCCTCTTTCGGCGAAGAAAACTGGGAAAAAGCCGAAAGCCGTCTCCAATCCGATACGTTTCAGCTTGCACTTCAAAAAGCCAGATTAAAACCATTTGACATTGACTGCATGGTTGCCGGAGATCTGATTAATCAATGCACCGGATCAAGCTTTGCCGTCCGGGAAACGAAAATCCCCTTTCTCGGCGTTTACGGCGCATGTTCCACGATGGCGGAAAGTTTGTTATTAGCCGGAATTCTCGTTGACGGCGGTTATTCCTTCCGGACGGCGGCAGTCACATCCTCGCATTTTTCCACGGCGGAACGGCAGTTCCGGTTTCCGTTATCGTATGGCGGACAGAGAACGCCCACATCACAATGGACTTGCACCGCATCCGGCGCAGTGATTGTTTCTTCTGATCCGGCAAATTCCGAAAATTCCGGAAATCCCGGATTATATCTCGCAGGCGGCTGTATCGGAAAAATCAATGATCTTGGTGTGACGGATTCCACGAACATGGGCGCTGCCATGGCACCGGCGGCAGCGGATACGATTCAGAGATATTTAGGCGATACCAAGACTTGCCCGGAAGATTACGACGCTATTGTCACCGGAGATCTCGGAAAAATTGGCTCAGAATTATTCATTGATTTACTATTGAAGCAAAATCTGGATCTGACGAAAGTCCATCAGGACTGCGGCTGTCTGATGTTTGACGATCAGCAGCAGGACACCCATGCGGGCGGATCCGGGTGCGGATGTTCCGCAAGCATTCTGTGCGGGTACTTCCTGCCGAAATTGCAGGATCACACATTCAAAAAAATCCTGTTCGCCGCAACGGGCGCACTGCTCTCTGCTATGTCTCCGCAACAGGGGGAAAGCATTCCGGGAATCTGTCATTTAGTGGAAATCCGGAGCGAGTAAATTAAAATTAAAAATAAATTTAAAATAAATTTAAATCAGAATGCAGGTGAGTTAAAATGCAAATCTTTCTGGAATTAGTGAAGGCTTTTTTTGTCGGCGGCGTGATCTGCGCCATCGGACAATTATTCATTGATTATACCAAATTAACACCGGCAAGAATCCTCACGGCTTATGTCATCACAGGCGTAATTCTTTCCGCCGTCGGAATTTATCAGCCGCTTGTGGAATTCGCCGGCGCAGGGGCATCCGTTCCCCTGACGGGTTTCGGGCACCTACTGGCGCAGGGTGTCCGGGATGCAGTGGCGGAAAAAGGCGCACTGGGAATCTTATCCGGTGGGATGAGCGCCGCCGCCGGCGGGATTACAGCGGCACTGCTTGCCGGATTATTGGCATCGCTTTGTTTCAAAAAACGTATGAAAAGTTAAATTTTAAGAATTTAAGAATTAAAGATTAAAAACAAAAAAGTCCCCTGTCTCCACAGAGGACTTTTCCAGTTTCGGACAGTTTGTAATTGTATCACTACCAGCTTCTGTTAATTCCAGATCTTTCAGCTCCGCACAGTCGGAAACAGTTATATCTTATTTGGGACGACTGTCACTCCGGCATAGCATAAATTTCTTTTGTATGCAGGCATTTTTTCCAATTATTTTTCATCTTGAATTTTTAATTTGTTTCTAATGTCCCGTGTGAAAGCGATTTCAGATATGCATGAATAAAGCCGTCCAGATCGCCGTCCATCACAGCATTGATGTTCCCATTTTCAAAATTCGTCCGGTGATCTTTCGCCAGTGTGTACGGCATGAACACATAAGAACGGATCTGTGCGCCCCAGCCGATTTCTTTCTGAACGCCCTTAATATCCGAAATCTTTTCGAGATGTTCTCTCTCTTTGATTTCCACAAGCTTGGAAATCAGCATTTTCATCGCATAATCTTTGTTCTGATACTGACTTCTCTGTGTCTGGCAGGATGCAACCAATCCCGTCGGCTTGTGAATCAGCCGGACAGCGGAGCTGGTCTTGTTGACTTTCTGTCCGCCTGCGCCGCTCGCACGGTAAAATTCCGTTTCAATGTCCTCCGGTCGGATGTCCACACTGATGCTCTCATCAATTTCCGGCATGACTTCCAGTGCCGCAAAGGATGTGTGCCGCCGTCCGGATGCGTCAAACGGAGACACCCGGACAAGCCGGTGCACGCCGGCTTCTGATTTGAGATAGCCATAGGCATTCTCGCCGGATACCATAATACAGGCACTTTTCAGTCCTGCCTCCTCGCCGTCCAGATAGTCCAGCAGTTCCACCTTGAAATGATGCCGTTCCGCCCAGCGGTTGTACATCCGATAGAGCATTTCCGCCCAGTCCTGCGCCTCTGTGCCGCCTGCGCCTGCGTGGAATGTTAAAATGGCATTCCGGGAATCATACTCACCAGACAGGAGTGTCTCCAGATTCTTTGCCTCTAAATCCTGCTTGAATCCGCCAATGTCTGAGACAATTTCATTCTGCATGTCCTCGTCCGGTTCTTCCATGCACATTTCAATCATTGTCAGAATATCCTCCAGACGCTGCTGAATTTTCTGATAATCAGCAATCTTGTTTTCAAGCTGTTTGGTTTTCTGGAGCACTTTCTGGGAATTTTCCAGGTCATCCCAGAATCCCTCCTGTGCTGCCTGTTCCTGCAATGTTTTCACTTCCTGCTGTGCATTTTTAATATCCAGCACTTCGCCGAGTTCGTCGACTTCTTTTCGATAGCCATTCATTTCAACTTTTAATTCATCCAATAAAATCATAGTAAAACCCTTTCTTTGCGAGTATGATAAATAAATTATAAAATATCATGCAGACATGCCATCCATCCCTGCGCAAGTTCTTCATGTCCGATTAATGTGGGGTGCGTTCCGTCCAGCGTTTCATAGTAAATTTTTTTCGCCGACAGATCCGCTACAGGGCATTTCTGTTTTTCTGCCACAAGCCGGATGGTCTCGTTATATTCTTCCAGGGCAATCCCCTGAAATTTCTCCGGAAACTGCCAGTTTGGAATTCTGGCATGGTACGTTCTGGCGACTGTACCGCAGATAATCACGGAACTGGGATAATTCAATTTGATCCGCCGGAGCATGAGCGTATAGGCATCCTCAAAATAGATCGGATTTTTCCGGAAAAAATTCCGTCCCCGGATCGGTACACCCCTGCCGAAATCTTTAATCCCCATATAAATTAAAATATATTCCGGTGCATACTCTCCGTTGTGGAGCAGTTCCGTCCTCTGGACGCAGTTACCGGAGGGAAAGCGTTTTCCGGCGACAAAGCTTCCGGCAAAGGAATTATTCAGGCAGAGCGTTCCCCGGAAATAGGAAATGACTTTTGACCACCAGACATCGCTGAGGGAGCGCATGGCGTTTTTTTTCAGATTTTCATAGTCATAGTAGACATTGTAGTTTTTCGGCTGAGAACCGACAAACGTGCTGATGGAGTCGCCCATAATTGAAAAATAATCCATAAATTTTTAAAAATTCCTCCCTCTGAAAAAATCACACATACCTATAGAAATTTTACCACAAAAACGGACATTTGTCAATCCGGATTCCGGAAAAATACAAAAAAATCCGGATTATAGCAATAACCAGGATTTTTAATTTTTATATTGCAATTCAGATTACGCCTGAATCGGAAAATCAGACGATTCCAGTAAATGAACCAGGAGTTTGAGGACGTTCATGGAGTCGGCTAATTCAATCTTGCCACTTTGGTCAATGTCAGCGTTTGTCAGTCCCTTTTCGCTGATTTCATCAACACCGACATAGACACGGTTCATGAGCACAACGTCGCTGATGTCGACTTCTCCGTTATCGTCTGCATCGCCCCAAAGGATTTCTGGATTAGTTTCTGAATCTGTGGGAGCTGTTGTGTCCTGGGGTCCATCCAGTGCGACAAACTTCTGGTTATATTTTTCTGCATATGCCTGTGCGGTAGAACCCGGATAGCCATAAACTGTTACAGTATTGGGGATGCTAATTCCAAGTCCAAAATAACTGAGTTCACAATTTGGATTCTGAATTGTGATAGATTTCAAGGAAGAACAGTCCTCAAATGCATCCTGTCCAATTTCTGTAACACTATCCGGGACTGTAACAGATGTCAAAGCAGAACAGTATTGAAATGCGTGGATTCCGATACTTGTAACATTATCCGAGATTGTGACAGATGTCAAACCAGAACAGCCCATAAATGCCTCGCTTCCAATACTTGTGACACTATCTGGAATTGTAATAGATGTCAAAGAATAACAGCCCCAAAATGCATCTCTTTCAATATTTGTGACACTATCCGGGATTATGACAGATGTCAAGGCAAAACAACCAGAAAATGTTTGAGCCTTGATACTTGTGATACCATCTGGGATTGTGATAGATTTCACGGAAGAACAGCCTTGAAATGCACTCTGTCCAATTTCTGTGACACTATCCGAAATTATGATAGATTTCAAGGAAGAACACTCATAAAATGCCTGTTCACCAATACTTGTGACACTATCCGGGATTGTGATAGACGACAAAAAAGAACATCCATAAAATGCGCTGTTCCCGATACTTGTGACACCATCCCAGATTGGGATAAACGACAAAGAAGAACAGCCATAAAATGCAAAGTCTCCAATGCTTGTAATACTATGTGGGATTGTAATTTCCATCAAAGAAGAACAGCCATAAAATATACCGTTTCCGACACTCGTCACACCATCCGGAATTGGACCAGACATCAAATCATAACAGCAAGAAAATGCATAGTCTCCGATATCTGTAACACTGTCCGGAATTTTAATAAATGTTAATAATTTACAGCGGTCAAATGCATATTCTCCAATACTTGTGACAGGAAGTTCTTCGATCATATCGGGGATGATTATTTCACCCTTTGCGAATTCATAACAATCTATGATTTCCACATGATCCTCATAGAGTTCATATTTCAGACCGTTCTCTAATGTGCCAGTCGCAGTTGCATTCACAGTGACAGAAGTTTCAAGAGTTACAGCATCCGCAACGACATTCCCTAGAATTGGCATTGATGAAACAGCAAATGCTATACAGACAGCGCCGGAAATTATTTTTTTTAAACTAGATTGCATTGTATTTGCCCCCTAATTCATAATAAGTTTAATTTATAATCAACCGTTTCAGTATAGCATAATTCTGCCACTTTGTCAAGCTATTTTTTTGAAAGCTTTAAAAGTCCGGTGCTGAGATCCTCAAAACATCGGACTTTTTTAAATTTTTTTATTCTACCTTTATTGGGAAATCAGATTCTTCCAGCAAATGCACCAGAAGTTTCAGAACATTCATAGAATCGGCTAATTCAATCTTGCCGCTTTGGTCAACATCAGCGTTTGCCAGTCCCTTTTCACTGATTTCATCAACGCCGACATAGACACGGTTCATGAGCACAACATCGCTGATATCGACTTCTCCGTTATCATTGGCATCACCCCAGAGGATTCCCGGATTGATTTCTGAATCCGTTGTATCCTGGTTTTCATTCAGTGCGATAAACTTCCGGTCATATCTTTTTGCATATGCCTGTGCAGTAGAATCCGGATAACCATAGATCACTACTGTGTCGCTAATCGTAGATTCTTTATCATCAATTTCACAGTCTGGATTTAAAATTGTAATGGATTCCAAAGCAGAACAATTATAAAATGTTGTACTTTTAATAGTCTCAACATTTCCGGGGATTGTGATGGATGCCAGTGCAGAACAAGCACTAAACGCACTGCCTTCTATACTTGTGACACTATCCGGAATTGTGACAGATGTCAAAGAAGAACAGGAATTAAATGCACCATTTCCAATACTTGTAACACTGTCCGGAACAGAATAAGATGAATTGGATTTTCCTGCGGGATAGGATATCAGTTTTTTTTGATCTTTTGAAAATAATATACCATTTATATCCATGTAATACTGGTTTTCAGGGTCAACATGAATCCCCGTCAATGGAAAAGAAGACTTAGTAGATAATATAATATTTTCGATATTGGTGATACTATACGGGATTGTGACAGATTCAAAATGGCGAAATTCAATAAACGCATGAGCGCCGATACTTGTGACAGGCAAGCCGTCAATTGTATCGGGGATGATAAGTTCGCCTCCTGCGGATGTATCACATTTTGTAATTTCCACATAATCTTCATAGACTTCATATTCCAGACCATTTTCCAATGTACCTGAAGCTGTGGCACTGACAGGAGCAACATTTTCAATGTTCACCGCATCCGCAATGACGCTCTCTAAAAGAGACACTGACGACAGCGTGAATGCCATACAGACAGCGCCGGAAATTATTTTTTTTAAACTAGATTGCATTGTATTTGCCCCCTGATTCATAATAATTGACAATTAACTTTTTTATTATAACACGATTGCAAAACTTTGTCAAGAATTTTTAAAAATCCGGTGTCATGAATCAAAAAACACCGGACTTTGTGTGTGATTTTAAAATAAATTATTGACTGATCGGGAAGTCACTCTGTTCCAGCAGATGTACCAGAAGTTTCAAGACGTTCATGGAGTCGGCTAATTCAATCTTTCCGCTTTGGTCAACGTCAGCGTTTGCCAGTCCCTTTTCGCTGATTTCATCAACGCCGACATAGACACGATTCATAAGGACAACGTCGCTGATGTCAACTTCTCCGTTATCATTGGCATCACCCCAGAGCACGTTTTCAGGCGGTGTCTGTGTGGAATCTTCTTCGGAATCGGAAGATGATTCTGTATTGGATTCTGTGGGTGCAGGTGTGTCCGGCTGTGTGTCGGATTCCGTCGGAGCAGGTGTTTCCGGCGGTGTCGGCTTGGTGTCGTCCTTGACGGCAGTCACCGTCGTCACACCCTTGTCAAATACCAGTGTCACGGAATCCAGATCCGCCGTACCGCCCCACCAGTTCTGGATAGAGAGATAACTGAACTCGAATTCATAAGGGATGTCGCCTATTTTGTCATCTTCAAAAATGCCATCAAAGATTGCTGTACCTGTGCCGGAGCTGTCTAAAGTTGCTGTTTCTGCTGCCCAGGAATTGGACTGTCCATCTATCTTTGCACAGAATCCGATACCGTACCCGGCGGCTTCATCTCCTGTGAGTTTGCCGTTGAGGATTACTTTTTCGAGTTTCTCACCGTTTGCGCCATAGCCTGCAACAGTTACAGTATAGCCGTATTCGTCCTTGTATTCTGCCAATGGAATCGTAACTTCCTTGGTGCTGGTATATTCAAATTTAATGCCTGCGCCGTTCTGCTTGAGATTCTTGTAGACAGCTTCAATCGTCGGGTCAAACCATTTGAGTTCTTTTCTGTCAAAGAACTGCATATCTCCGGCGTTACCGGCATCCCACAGAAATGCGCTCAGTCCGTCAATTGCCAGAGCGGTAGAGGCAACCGTATTTAAATATAATTTAATGTCATCCCGGTCTTTCTGGTCTTTTTCTGTGGTCAGAACACCATATTCGCCAACAATGACTGGAATGCCCCTGTCCACAAACGTTTCTTTCATCTTGTTGAAATTGTTGTAGACATCCTGGATCTCTGTTTCTGTCCCCCAGGTTTCTGTATGTCCCCAGGATGCATTGATATCCGCAACGCAGAACGTTGAAGGCGTATAGTAATGAATGGAAACAGCAACCATGTCATCATCCGGGACAACATAACTATCCGAGCATGTCTGTGTTAAATCGTCATTTTTTCCGGCTAATAATAACAGTCTGTCAGCGTTGTTGCCGCCGGATTCTCTCATCAGATCCACAAAGCTCTGGTTGAAACTGTTTAATACATCATAATCAAATGTGACTTCATTCATACTCTCAAATACAAGATGCTGATCGTAATCTTTGAAATAATTCGCAATTTCCGTCCACATTGTCTTGAACTGCGGTAAAGCATCTGCGCCCTTGTTCAGCCAAAGAGAACCGCCAGACTCCCAGTCCCAATGCATGTTGACAATCACATACATATCATTGGCATAGGCGTAATCGACAACTTCCTTGATTCTTGCAAGATACGCATCATCAATATCATACGTTGCCGGATCTGTGATATTTTCATACCAGGTCACAGGGATCCGGATGGAATCAAATCCGGATGCTTTGATTGCCGTAATCATGTCCTGTGTTGTGGTCACATTGCCCCAGGCTGTTTCAGTATCTGTTGTCCAGCCCCGTGTGTTCCAGCAATCAAACGTATTGCCGAGATTCCAGCCCATACCCATTTCATTGACAATCTGGATGGCATCCTTGTCAGCGGCGCTTGTACTGGTAAACAGTGCGGCACTGCCTCCGGCAAGCATCGACGCTGTGAGGACAGCAGATGTCACGGCGGATGTTACTTTCTGAAAAAATTGCATGACAAAATCATTCTCCTTTTAAAAAATTTAAAAAATATCTCACATATTTATTTTTTATTCACTTATAATTTTATCATACCATATTTTCAGAATATTGTCAATAAGATTTGTGGAAATTCTCTAAAAATTCCCCTGTTCAGAATCCTGCAACATCTGTATATTTCAAATCTGGGTGCAGGGCTAAATTTATCCCGCAGGCTAAAATATACGCCGATTGTGAAATCAATCGGTCAATGTCCCGGGGCGTGACCATCATTCCGGAAAAGGCTTCCGGCAGAGATTCAGAAACAGTTTCAGAAATAGTTTCCGCAATAGATCGGATCCCGATAACAGTCGGCACACCGATCCCAATCACCGGAACACCAAAATTTTCTTGATTCAGGGCTTTTCTGTGATTCGCTACACCGCTCCCCGGCGCAATCCCTGTGTCTGCAATCTGGATCGTTGTTCCAAGCCGTTCCAGATCCGAACAGGCAAGCGCATCAATTGCCAGAATTGCCGCAGGCTGTACAAGTTCTGCCACGACCTGGAGAAATTCCGCACTCTCAATTCCGGTCTGCCCCATAACACCTCCTGCAATGACACTCACCGGACGGAGCTGTTTCAGGAAATCGTCATCCTGTTCTGTCAGTTCTTTTTGCAAATGCCGGGTTGCCAGAATTTTTTCTGTCACACGAACGCCCAGGGCATCCGGCGTAATATTGGCATTTCCAAGTCCTGCGACAAGGATTCCGCCGTCATCCGGAATCAGTTCCCGGATTTCCCCGGCAAGTTCCACTGCCATTTGTTCATACTGATCTGAGAATCCGGACAATGGTTCACTCTCTAATGTGATATACCGTCCTGCCGGTTTGCCAAGGGATCTGCCGGCATCTTCATCCGGAATTACAATTTCTGTAATCTGAAAATAATTTCCCCTGTGATGTTCTGTGATTCTGGGTTTTTCCTGTAATCCTGTGACAGTTTCCAGTGCTAAATCCGTTCTGTAGCCAAGCATAAAATCACCTCATAAAAAAATTTAATATATTTAAAAATTAATTTAAAATTTTATTTATTATCTGCGCTCTCTTGTGAAATATGCCGAAAAAGTGGAATATTTTTTAGCAAAAAACCGTGAAAAATATGCTTGCTTTTTTTTCCGTCCTGTGCTATAATAAATAAGATAAGACAGTCGTACTGTCAATTTTTAGAAACAGCTCCCCGGAATGTGTCTCTCTGGTGCTCTGTTATCTTTTATTTTTTAAATCTCAGGAGGTTTTTTTACAAATGCCAAATATTAAATCTGCAAAAAAAAGAGTCAAAGTCAACAAGACCAAGGCAGAAGCCAACAAGGCTAGAAAATCCAATCTCAAGACCATGATGAAAAAAGCAGAAATTGCTGCTGCCAATAACGCACCTGAAAAAGAGGCTGCTGTTAAGCTTGCCATCAAGCGTGTCGATCAGGCATGTGCAAAGAATCTGCTGCACAAGAACAATGCAGCCAGAAAAAAGGCACATCTTGCAAAACTGCTCAACGCTTAATTTTTTTAAATTACAAATCAAAACCCTGTTCCTCTCTCACGGGAACAGGGTTTTTCGTTATCATGATAATTATCATGCAATCAGCATCTGTTTCAGTTTCAGCAAGTCATAGATATTAATCACGCCGTCTTCACATAGATCCGCATTTTTCCAGTTTGGCAATTCGCCAACACCTAAAAGCCATTTCTGGAGTACGATAGTATCCACTACGCCGATTTCACCATCGTCATTCGTATCTCCACTTATAACTGTTTTAACTTCCACTGGAAAAATATTGGAAGTATTGGAATTTTCTGATGTGGGTGCTAAAAACTGTAGTCTGATGGTGTAACCAAGTCTGTCACTCGGAATAAAATTCTGCAATTGTTCTACCGTTACAATTGCCTGGATTCCGGGAGCTTCCTGTATTTCAAAATCGAGAAATTCCAGACGTTCCGACTCTTTGGCGATTTCTTCTTCAGCCAGCTGGAAACTATAGTCTTGAATTTCCTTGTAAATATTGCTATAGTCTTCTATTGTCCACGGCTTATTCCAGGTTGGCTGACCAGTTGTTTCCTGGAAAAATAACGCTTCGATTTCCTTATTGGATAGGTTGTGACAAAGTCGCCAGTTGTCTTCTTCAAATTGTGAAATTTCTTTCTCGAATGCCTGCAAATCGAGTATAATTTCTTCGTAGGTCATGCCTTTCAGGGTGTGTTCTCTTGCATATTGGGCACATTCTTTCTCAAAAGCAACATGTTCCAGGCATTCTGGAGAGATGATAACTGCCAGTTTTGCAGAAGGATCTTCTGTTTGCATGATTTCCTGAATAGCATCGCTGAAATCAACGACTTTCGGAGCTCTGATCCAAATATCAAAACTGCTATTATCATAACAATCTTTTCCCAAAACAGGATAACTTCCTTGATAGTAAATCACACCATCAGAATTAAAATAATAGGATTTTTCCCTGTAGGATTCGTAATCGAAATCCACATATGGATTTGTATTGTTCTCTGTATCAGCAATAGCATTTGCAGACAACATACCCTGTGCAGTCCCGCCAAGCAGTGCAAGACTACTTAGCAAGGCAACCAGTTTCTTTTTCATAAAATCACTCCTCAATCCATGATAAGCCATACTTGACATTTTCAGTTAATGCAGAACCATATTTATATACTCTTATTGTATATGTTCCTGCCGTAGGTGCTGTAAATTCTGCAATCTCTACACTATTATTTGTAGAAGAAGAAGATCTAATCAATGTCCCATCAGGTGCATATATCACCAAATTCAAATTTGGTAATGAACTAGTACGAATTGCATTTATATTTTCATCGTTGTATATGGTGGAAGTGCTATTCATCAGGAATGCAAGAGATACACGAACTAATTTCTCACTTTCAGTCACATTCATTGTAAACTTTTCTTCATTTTTGGCTGGAGTTAATTCTGAGTTGTAATAATGTGCCATTTTTGCTGTATCAATAGCTTTCTCAATATCCAACAATCCAGCCCCATATTTATTGTATTTTTCATAATTAGAATCAGGAGCCCAGTCTGTCGGACAAAATCTTTTTGTTGTATCTGTGCTTACAGAAGAAGTAAGAATTGATTTTACAGTTGCTGGCTGTAATTTCAAGACAGGTTTTGCCTGTAGCAACAATGCAATTGATCCTGTTACATGAGGAGCTGATGCACTTGTTCCATTTGCACCTGTAGGTGAGGCTGAATTGGCTATGCTAACTCCGGGTGCACATAAATCTGGCTTATAAGCAAATCCAGTATTTTCAAGATAAAAACAGGAGGTTTTCCAAAGAAAATCATCTGAAATATTCTTACTTCCATTATCACTTATATTTCCTACTGTTACAACATTATAAGCCATTGCGCCACTAAAGATTTTAAAACCAGTTTCGTCGTTTTTATTTCCAGCACTTATTACAAAAGTTGCATTGTGTTCACATGCAATATGGTCTAACCATTTAGCACAGCCTTGATAAGTACTTCTGTCATCATTACCAAATTCAACGCTTGCATTAATTACATTAACACCTTGTGAAAGTAACCATTCTACAGCTGAAATTTGTCCAATCAAATTTACACTTGTTGTGGCAAATTGTTTATGTGAAGCAGAGTATAATTCCGCTTCTGGAGCAACACCACAGGAAAATTTACTTGTTTTCTGACCTACCATAATATCAGCTACAAATGTGGCGTGATTACTCGTAGGAGTTTCAGCTTTGCAATGAATATTAGATTTAATTGGCGACAATTGAGAGTCGGTCTTATCAGGAACACCATTTTCAATTTGACCTATCTTGACACCTTTTCCGGTATAACCATAGTTACTATGAACTTTATCAGCCTTAATAGATGGTACGCTTATATCCAATGCTTCTTCAACTTCGCCATTATCACCACCATAAGAAAATTCCAGTGTATCAGGATATTCTGCCAGATCCACAACTTTATCCAGTGTCAGGTTTGCAAAAACAACAGGGGAATACTCACTGATGTACAGAATATCTTCATTAGACATATATTTTTCAACAAACTGTCCATTGAGTTCCTGATACATTTTTCTAGATTCCGCACGTTCAGACTCAATAAATTTCTGAATGACTTCATCGGAAAGTGATTCTGCATTTGCCAGAACATCTTCTACAGAAGATACTGAAGATGTAGATGCCGTTTGCATAGTTTCTGTTAGAATAGGCAAAGCTTTCTGTTCTACCACATTATAGTCAATATCTTGTGTACACCAGATCATTACTGGTAGTTCTTTTGAACTGGATTCGACTACCTGCTCAACTGATTGACTACTGTAGTTTTAAGAATTTACACCGTATTTTTCTAACAGTCTTTCTGATATTTTTTCAAAAGCATCCGGTTGTTGCTCAAGTGCCTGTGCATAGACTGCTCCATTAAATGTAAAACACATCATGGAAGCGGGCAGAACCGAAACAACAGATTTTAAAAATTTCATTTTGAACACCCCACTTTTTCATTTCCTATACCTTTATATAATATATAATTTTATTATATCATATCATTGGCATTGCTTGTAGGAAATTTATGTAAATTTTTTGTAAATTTTTAACACGATCCTGAAATTTGCAACAGAAATCCTCCGCCTGTTTCTTGCCGTACAGACGGAGGAATCTCTCGTTTTGCATGTTATTCTTACTTCTGATTAGCCAATTGTCCGGATTTCTCCGGAATCTTCGCTGTCCCGGAACAGAAGCGTTGTGGACCAGACCGCAGAAACGGCTACAAGAATGTAGACCACCCTGCTCAGGAGAGATGCTGTTCCGCCGAAAAGCCATGCGACAAGGTCAAACTGGAAAATCCCGACAAGACCCCAGTTAATGCCGCCAATAATCAGGAGTGTAAGACAGAGTTTATCCCAGACAGTATTAGTACTCATAAAATTTCATACCTCTTTCTGTGAGATTTAAATTCAAATTTTAAATTCAAATAACAAAAATCTGTGAGAGATTTCAGCACTCACAATACTAGTATGCGCAGAAATAAAAAGACTTATACAGGGAAAATCTTGATTTAAAATTCTGATTTACTTTTAATGTTTCAACAAGTTTTCCCCAATCTGTGGAAAATTAAATAGGATTTCTGAATTTAAAAAAAATTCTAAACCTATTGACAAAATAGGAAAAAGGAATTATAATATTATAATATAAATTAATTTTTTAATTTAATTTAATTTTATAAGGAGTGGAATTTATGAAAGAAAAATTATCCAGCAATGAACAAATCCGGTTATTGACGCTTACGGGTGTTCTGACAGCTCTTACTACTGTTGCAACGCTCGTGATTCAGATCCCCACACCGTCCAAAGGCTACATCAATCTCGGAGACACGCTTGTGAATCTCTGCGCCTGGATACTCGGCGGCGGCTATGGCGCATTCGCCGCAGGATTCGGCTCTGCGCTCTCGGATCTGATTTCTGGTTATGCGATCTATGCGCCGGCGACATTTGTCATTAAATTTATGATGGCATTTGTTTCGTTTGAAATTTTCCACACCCTGCACAAAAAATTCCTCTCTCCCCCGGTGCGGATCTTCTCCGCTGTGGTCGCTGAACTGATTATGATGACAGGTTATGCGCTGTTTGCTGGGATTCTGTACGGCTCTGTAGAAGCGGCATGGGTATCCATTCCGGAAAATGCCGTCCAGGGGATCTTTGGCGCAGGGGCATCCGTGGCGTTATATGAATTGATTCTGAAGCGCATTCCGCAATTAAAAAATAAAAATTAAATTTGAATATTAAAAATCAGCTCCCTGCAAATTTTGATAAATTCTGCATACGGAGCTGATTTTTTTATTATTTCAATTTTTAATAATTAACCGAGTGTAATAATAATTTCATTCATATCCTGCAAGTCGGAGAATTTAAAATAAGAATCTTTTTGTGCTTTCTGGTTCAGGCTTGCGGATTTGACACCCGATTGCACATGATTGGGATTCTGCACAAGAATGCTGAGCATTTTGCCACGGAAATTCTTACGAATCCGGAAGCTATCCCATTCGTGTGGGATTGCCGGATTAATCCGGATGCCCTCAGAATCCGGATATATGCCACAGATACCCTCCACACAGCCGACCATCACAGTGGATGCCGTACCAGTCAGCCAGTGTACGTGGGAACGTCCTGCAAACGGGGATTCTTTGCTTTCCGTGAACTGTCCGTGTGCATACGGTTCAATGCCACGGATTTCGGCTTTGTCATTGAACATTGCCGGAGATGTTTCGCAAAAATACTGGAACGCTCTGTCACCGTGTCCGAGCAGACTCTCCGCAAGAATCAACCAGCCTTGTGTCTGAGAGAAAATGCCGCCGTTTTCTTTCGTATCTGGATTATAAACCTGCATTAATGCGCCGTCAAAATGGTGCTGTTTGTACGGAGGATCTAATAATTTTGCGCCGTAGGGCGTGTTCAGGATTTCATGAACGCTGTTCATCGCAGATTCTGCCTGATCGGCATCCGCAAATCCGGAAATCACACTCCAGCTTTGGGGATTGAGCCACATGTTCGCTTCTGGATCGCTCTTTTTACCGACAATCACATCATCGTCCCGGATACCACGGATGAATCTGTCTTCATCCCAGCAGGATGCCAAAGCTTTTCTTAATGCTTCCTGTTCCTGATCCAGATACTGGATATAAGTCTGATCCTGCCGGGATTCTGCCATGTCCCGAAGAATGTTCATGGCATCGTATAACTGGAATGCCACAAATGTAGATTCTCCCTCTGCGCCGAGCCGTAAGCAGTCGTTCCAGTCAGCGTGCAATCCTGCCGGCATGTGGTGTTTTCCCATATGTGTCAGGGAAAAATCAATCGCTTTCTTGAGATGTTCATAGACTGTCGCCGAACCGCCGTTGGCATAGACAATTACTTTATTCAGGAATGCCGTGTTGCCGGTCTCGCCGATATATTTCCGGATGGTCGGGAACAGCCACAGGGCATCGTCCGCACGATAGGACGGATGTCCGGTTTCTTTGACATATTCCGGATCATCCGGCGTGTTTTCCTGTCCGGCATTGTGAGTAAATTTCACAAGCGGCAGCCCTGCGCCGTTATCCACCTGGGCGGACAGCATAAACTCAATTTTTTTCCGTGCCATTTCCGGATCAAGATGGATGATTCCCTGAATATCCTGAACGGTGTCACGATAACCGTAACCGTTGCGTAATCCGCAATAAGAGAACGAAGCGGCTCTTGACCAGATAAACGTGATAAAGCACTGGTATGCATTCCAGACATTGAGCATGTTATTGAATGCCTCGGACGGCGTTTCGACTTCAAAATTAGATAATTTACTGTGCCAGTCAGTTTTCAGTTCTTTCAGTTCCGCATCCACTCTGTTCTTTTCTGCATAGGCTTCCAGAATGATATCCGATTCTGCATCCGTTTTCTGTCCCAGAAGATAAATCAATTCTTTGGTTTCACCGGGCTGTAATTCCAGTTCTGTCCGGAGCGCACCACAGGAATTCGCATTGAAATTCATTTCATCATTGCAAGCTCCCTGCTCTACCATAATCGGATTGCTGTATGTCCGGTAAGCGCCGATGAATTTTTCCAGACTGCCGCAAGCATCCGTCACGTCCGCACCGGCTAAGCCGAAAAATCTTTCTTTATGATTTGAGCCGTCTGCCTGGACTTCAGAAAATTCATTGATATGCTGTAAAATCTTATTGCCTTTCCGTTCCGTCCTGGTGATGAACTGCGTGTACTGGAGATTAATTTGATCCTGTTCATAATTGCTGTCGTTTGTGAATTCCACAAAGCCGAAGACAGACAGTTTTCTGACGACAGCATCCTGATTTGTGACACGGCATCTCCAGACTTCATAAGTCTGCCCGGACGGGACATAATAAACCGTCTCCGTGCGGATCTTTGCATAGTCGCTTGTCATGACGGAATACGCTGTACCATGGCGGCATTCGCTCTTATAGTCTTTCAGATCCTTGCCCACGGGCTGCCAGGTTGCCGACCAGTAATCGCCGGACTGTGCGTCTCTCAGGTAGATATATCTGCCGGGGAGTGCCATCATGGAATTAAAACGGAATCGGGTAATTCTGCCGTTTGCACCGGACTTGACGAAGCTGTATCCTGCGGCATTGTTAGAAATAATTGCGCCGTATTCGGGCGATCCCAGATAATTGACCCAAGGAGCGGGCGTGTCGGGGTTTGTGATGACATATTCTTTGTTTTTGAGATCAAAATGACCATACTGCATGAAATTTTCCTCCTGCATTAAAAATTCAGTGAACTCTCCACCACCTACGCTCGTTTCACTCGCTAAGAGGTGGGGGCTTCGTCAGAAGATTGGTA
>CAMWTO010000024.1 GCA_947177205.1 uncultured Ruminococcus sp.
AATTTATGCTATACTAAAATTATATATTTTTATTATTTTTTTAAAAATATTATAATTCCAAAAAAAGAAACGAGGTATCTTATTATCATGAATCCAATGAAATTAATGAAAATCAAGCCCCTGCTCGAACAATTTCAGCAGAGACACCCCAAGTTCATCCAGTTCTTCCAGTATGCCGGTCAGCAGGTCACGGAAGATAGTCTGATCGAAATCAGCGTGACTTCTGCGGACGGAAGAAAGACAGTCACCAATCTGAAATTATCCCAGGAAGATCTAACACTGATTTCTGAACTGAAATCAATGACCGGAAAATAATGGCTGTTAAATTTCTGCATCTTGCGGATTTACACATCGGCAAGAAATTAGGCGATTATTCCCTGCTGGAAGACCAGAAAAACGTCCTCCGGCAGGCACTCACAGCCGCACAGAACTGCGACGGCGTGTTGATTGCAGGAGATATCTATGACAAAGCCAATCCCGGCACAGAAGCAATGGCTGCCTTTGACGAATTTCTGACAGAACTCTGCTATCTGCATAAGCCTGTCTATCTGATCAGCGGCAATCATGATGCATCCGGCAGAATTTCTTATCTGGGGAAATTATTAGCCGGAAATCAAATTATCGTCCCGGAAAAATTCAACGGAACGCTCCAGGCAGTCAGTAACCCGGATGACGAAATCCAGATTTATTTACTGCCATTTATCACACCTGCAAAAGTCCGGGATTTTTACAAAAATCCAGATCAAAAAATCAATTCTTATCAGGATGCCGTGAAAACTATTCTGGAGCAATCTGAAATTTCAGATCATAAAATAAATATTCTGATTGCACATCAATATATCACAAACGGTATCAAAAGCGAAGAAGAATTTTCCATCGGCGGACTGGACAATATTGACAGTTCTGTTTTTGATAAATTCGATTATGTCGCACTTGGTCATCTCCATCAGCCCCAGAAATGCGGCAGAGAAACCATCCGTTATGCCGGTTCTCCCCTGAAATATTCCCTTTCAGAAGAACACCAGAAAAAAAGCTTTACTATCCTGGAAATTCAGGACAAGCAACATATCCGGATCGGAACTATCCCTGTCCAGCTCCCCCATGATGTAAGAACTGTCAAAGGTAATTTTGAAGAGCTGTTTGCAATGCCCCGGTCACTGGATTATGTCCGGATTATCCTGACGGACGAAAATCCTGTTCCGGACGCAAGGGCAATCCTCCGGGATCGCTTTCCCAGAATGCTGCAATTCCGGATTGAAAATTCTAAATTAAGAACAGAACAGATACTTTCTGCCTCTGAAATCATCGAACAAAAATCACCCGTGGACATGTTCCGCATATTCTACCAAATGCAGAATAATTCCCATGATCCCTCGGAAAAGCAACTCGAAATTGTCCGTTCTGTATTTGAAGAATTGCAGGGAAAATTACAGGAGGTGGAAGTTTAAAATTCCATGAAACCTTTAAAATTAATCATGACTGCTTTCGGGACATTCGCCCAGGAAACCACGATTGACTTTGAAGAAATCAGCCGGGACGGTGTATTTCTGATTACCGGCAGCAACGGCTCTGGAAAGACAACCATCTTTGATGCCATTTCTTTTGCGCTTTATGGCAAGACCTGTAATGCGAAACGCCGTGGAAACAAACATATGCACTCTGATTTTGTACCACTCCAGGAAAAATCCAGAGTAGAACTAGAATTTCTACATCAAGATCAGATTTTTCTGGTCAAACGCATTCTGTCATTTCCGAAATCCGGAGGAACGCCAACTCCAAAAGCGTTTCTCTATCAGAAACAGTGCAACGATTATTATCTGATGGAAGAAGGTTCTGATTATGTCAGCGGCAAAATTCAAGGAATGCTGGGAATGACACAGAGTGAATTTAATCAGACTGTCATGATTGCACAGGGAGAATTTCAACAGATTGTTAATGCGGACACCAAAACCAGAATGTCCCTGTTCCGGAAATTATTCGATACAAAAATTTACAGCGATTTTGAATTAAAGTTACAGGAACGCTATAAAATTCTGAAAGATCAGTATGAAATGCAGCGAAAGAACATACTTTCTATTCTGGAACAGACCAGTTTCCGGGAAGAATTCCAGCCAGATGCTCCCAGGGATGCTGCCTGTGCCGGAATGTATCTGAATGCGCTTGAACAGCAAAATATCTATGATCAGAGAATCATTGCAGAGCTGGAATCCGAAAAACAAATCTGCCGGCAGGCACAGGATGCCTTGATCCGGAATCTGACGCAGGCACAGCAGAACAACCGGAAATTACAGGAATTTTCCCGTTATCAGGACATGTTCCGGGAATTGGAAACACAGATTCCGGCAATCCAGGAAAAGCAGCAGCAACTGCAACAGGCACAGAATGCCTTGCATGTGAAAGCAGAAAAAAAACTTCTGGAAGACACGGAAATAAAATTAAGTGTTCAAAAACAAAGCCGGAATGCTTTACACAGCAGTTTGCTTGCACAGGAAACAGCATTCCGGAAAGCAGAAGAAACTTTACAGACTGCGAACCGGAATGCTGAAGAAATTCCTGTATTACATCAAAGAGAATATGAACTGAACCAGACACTCCCGAAATATCAGGAACTCCGGAAAGCAGAAGAGAATCTCCGGAAATGTTCCGAACTGGTACAGGAATATCGTCAGCTTTGTGAAACAGAAAGCCAGAATTATACCCGGATTTTTCAGGATTTCTGTCTCGGACAAGCCGGTCTGCTTGCGGAAAATCTGCAATCCGGTCAGCCCTGTCCTGTCTGCGGTTCACGGGAACATCCTGCCCCGGCTGTCAGACACCAGCACACACCCTCCAGAGATCAGCTTGACATTGCAAAAAAATCCCGTGATCATGCAGAAAAGAAACTGAGCGACACATCACAGATATATATAAAATACAGCTCTCAACTGGAAACACTTCGGAAAGAAAATCCGTTACTGGAACAGCAAAGCGAACAGGTTCTCTTGCAGGAGCTGACAGACTGCCGTCAGAAAATCCGGCAGTTACAGCAAGCACAGAATGCGGCACAGAACGCTGAAAAGCAGGCGAAATCCCGGTTTGACCGTTCCACCACACAGCTCCAGACGGCAGAAGAACAGATACTTCATCTGGAACAGGAGCTGAAACAGCGTCAGCAGAAATTCCAGGATGTCCTGGAACAGTATTATTTTGTATCCATTGCAGATTATCAGGAAGCACAATTATCCAAGTCTGATATGCAGAAACTGGAACAGGAAATCCAGAATTTTCAGTCCCGGTCAGAACAGTGCCGGACACTGATGGAAAAGCTCCAGAAAGAAACCATGGGAACTGCATGGATCAATCTGGAAGAACTGGAACGCCAAAAAGCACAGAAAGAACAGCGTTATGCAGAACTGGAAACAGAATATCACAATCTTTGTTTCCTGTCCAGTACCAACCAAAAAATTGCGCAGAATCTCCCCGGACTGATCCGGAATTATACCGAAATCAGTCAGAAATTGCAGGATTATGAAGAATTATACAGAACTACCAGCGGCACAAAAGGTTCCGGACAATCCAAATTCAAACTGGAAGCGTATGTGCAGCAGTATTATTTCCGGCGTGTGATCTTGCAAGCGAGACAACGGCTTGCTGTCCTGACGAATCAGAAATTTGATCTGCGTTGTCGGGAAACGGCGAAAAATAATGTTTCTCAGTCCGGTCTGGAACTGGAAATTCTCGATTTTGCGACAAATCAATGGCGTGATGTGAGTACGCTTTCCGGCGGAGAATCGTTCATGCTGGCATTGTCGCTTGCCCTGGGATTGTCCGACATTATCCAGGAAAGCAGCGGCGGAATCCAGATTGATGCGATGTTCATTGATGAAGGATTTGGGGCTCTGGATGAAACATCTCTGAATCAAGCTGTAGAATTACTGGGAAAACTAGCGGACGGAAAACGTCTGATTGGCGTTATTTCTCATGTAGAATCTCTGATTAGCCGGATTGACTCTAAGATCTATGTGACAAAAAAAGCAACTGGCAGTGAAATTTCATTTTCTTAATAATAAATACTTAAAAAACTGGTGCAGTTTCGTTCTGCATCAGTTTTTTTATCAGAAATTTTTTAGAAGCCTGTAAAAGATTGAATTTCTGATCGTCTAAATTTATGAAAGGGAGTATCTTATGGAGCAGGATTTTGAACAGATTTATCAGACTTATGCACCGGAATTATATTATTTTATTTTGCAAATGTGCCGCAATGAACATCTTGCGATGGATATTTTACAGGATACCATGCTGAAAGCTGTTATTTCAATTAATCAATTCAAAGGCGAGTGTTCTATGAAAACATGGCTCTGTACCATTGCAAAACATATTTATTTTGATCATCTGAAAAAAGCAGAAACAAAAAATATTTCCCTGGAAATTCTGCCGGAATATGCAGAACAGAACCATTTTGAACAACAGATTTATGACACACAACAAGCTTTACAAATTCATAAAGTCCTGCATTGTCTTGAAGAACCATACCGGGAAATTTTCATGCTGAAAGTGTTTGCAGAATTGAAATATAAAGATATTGGTGCGATTTTTAATCAAAGTGAAAACTGGGCAGGGGTGATGTTTTACAGGGCTAAGAAAAAATTAATGAAATTATTACAGGAGGAAGATATATTATGAGTAAGAATGATTTGAACGATTTAAATTGCAAAATTGCAGAAGATTTAATGCCCCTATATAGCGAAAAGCTGTGCAGTCCGGAAAGTCAGGACTTCATGAAACAACATCTTGCAACATGCGAAAACTGCCGAAAGCTCTTTGCACAGATGCCAATCCCAAAAATTGTCCCGAATGCCGTCCCGGATGAAAAAAAATCTTTTTTCAGGATTCAAAAAAAATTTCGCCGGAATCTGTTTCAGATTATTTCTTTGAGCATTCTATCCAGTGCATTATTATTAGGAATCGGCTATCTTTCCTATGGACAGATTACCAAAAAACCGAGATTCCTAAGCTTTGAAACGATCTGTCAGGACATGGAAATTAAAACAATTGTCAAAGCTATTGCAGGTGGTGACTTTGAGAAATATTTACAGACTGTTTCTGTAAATCTTGATTTTGCTCTCTATGATAACACTTTTCAAAAGAAATTTCTGGAAAAAGCGAAAAAAGATCTGGAAAAAACCTATCAGGATGCTTTTGGAAATACCAGTGTAGAAAGCATAAAAACATTAACTTGCTATGTAGGAAACACTGTCACACCAGAAGTGATTCCGGTTTCTGTCGTTTCGGTGACCTATCAGGATGGACAAAGAATAAATTTCTGCCTAATGCGTAATCTGGATGGGAAATTTATTATCGATCCAAAGTACTTTGCTGGAGAGAATTCCAAAGAAGAAATTGCTTTCCTGAATTGTCTGCGTTATGTATGTTGTCAGGAAGATATATCAGAAGAAGTTACAGCCACGACACTCAAAACAAATGGAGTACAAGAGAGTGAAGAAAAGCAGAAGATTGTTTCACATGATGCAACACTCCGCTTTGCACCAGAATACAGAGAAAATCTTGAAAAAAATTTCCTGGAATTTTACCAGCAGGGCTATTATATCAGTGAATGTTATTTCTCGGAACTCCGCTATGATGAAGATAAGAAACTATTATATCATCTTGTCACAGTCACTGCACAGGATGCACAAGGTTCTGCCATACTTCTGACAAGAATTTATTCTGATTATAACGGATTAATTCCGCCGTCACAGGACATGGGAAAAATTTATGCGGATAACTGTTCTGAAAAACTCACAGAGGATTTACTAAAATTATTCGGTTAATCCTATAGAAATTCAGAATCTCAAGAGTAACTCCCAACACACGCAAAAAATTCCTGCTTTTCAGCAGGGATTTTGTATTGACTACCTTATGCATCCAAATCATCCACTAAACCAACTGTATATTGCAAAATCAAAAGAGAATCAGACAGATCCAGAACACCATTGTGATCAATATCTCCAGCCATACGCTGTACATCGAGAACTTGTTCAACACCGACAACCACTCTGTTGATCGTAATGACATCTATAATATCCGTTTCAGCATCCATTGTAACGTCGCCTGCGGATGGCATAGCAAGACTTGCTTTGTAGCCGATTTCTTGATTCATTGGTAATTCCTGCAACTGTTCTGCTGTAACAATCATGTAATCCAGATAATCACCTTTCATAATCAATTCAACACCATTTTCTTGCAGCATTTCTAATTCCAGTCTGTAAATTTCTGTACCCTTTTCTCTCGCATAGGCATCTGCTTCAACCTTAATTTTATTCAGCAATTCTCTGTCAGTATCTGTCCAGTTGACCCATTCTTTGTCATATAAACTTTCTTTGATGTCTGTATAGGTCACACCATCAAGCAGTGTTTCATTGCAAAACTGCTTTTCATAAACATCGTAATCAAAATTATCTTCATCAATCTGAACTGCAAATTTCATATCCGGATTTTCAGCAACAGCCTGCTGTAAAAGCTTACTGCAATGGATTTCACCAACAGGAGCTTCATACTCTTCCAGAATCATATTGTCACCTGTTGCATAGATCACATTGTCAGCACCAACCACATACGTGGAATCATTCCACCAGTCTGCATTGACCGACACATGCAATCCACGCACACAGGTAATACTCAGCACGATACTGCTGAACATTGCTATTAGTTTCTTCAGCATAACGATCACCAACCCTTTCTGTTACTTTTGAACGATCCCATTCCTTGATTTTATTATAACACAATTTCCAAAAAAAAGCAAGCCGCTTTTAAAAGATTCATAAAAAATTAACATCCAATAAAAAATGCAGGGCATTTCTATGCTCTGCATTTATTTCCTATCGTTAAACTTCTTGTTCTACAGTTTCCACATCATTGACAGACGGAATGTGAATTTCTTCCGATTCAACCGTCACAGAACCTGCTGTGGATTCTGCCTTGTCTGTATTTTCTGCTTTTTTCGATCTGTTCTCATAAATTATGGACAGAACAAAGGTAAGCAGCAAATAGAGAACCACAAGCACTGCCTCGACAACTAACAATGATTCCATGGAGGAATTAATCACACTTTTGGTGGTACGCAGTGCAGAAGTACTTGCCGGCACAAGAATGCTGTAAGCATTTGCCAGATAAACCGTTTCATAATACTCATTTGCCGTTTGATTGGTTTTGTCCAGAAGATCGTTGACTTTTTCACTCAAGGCTGCAAGGTCTGCTTCCACTTTTTCTATCTTGTCTTTGGACGCTGCTGTTTTGCCTTTCAGCGCATTGACTCTTTTCTGCAATTCATCGATCTGCTGTGTGCAGCTGGAAACTGTTTTTTGTGCCTCAATTTTGCGATTGAACATATCATCATATGTGGCAGATGCCTGTGCATACTCGGAAGTGTCCTGATTCTCACTGTAAATAATAATTGTATTCTTCTCGTATTGCTCAATGGATGCGTTCAGCCCTGCCAGCGTCTCCTCGGCAATTGCTCTTTGACGGGTAAGCGATTCAATTCTGTAATTGTAATAATCAATCTGGGTTGCCTTATCTTTTGTCACATTGTTGACAGTAACATAAGAAGAAATCAAATCCAGATCCACTTCCTGGATGGTATCAATGGATTCTGAGAGATCCGAGAAAGAATATCCCGTAGAAGTTGCACGGAATCTTGTCACATCGTCTTCTGAAAGATTTCCGATATATTCTTCCAGCATTGTCAGCGTGGAAGAGAACACATCCACCGCCTGCGCATAATCATATGTTGTATAATCCAGTGCTGTTACAGCACTTCCCAGTGCCTGATTAAATCCATACGTTTCCAAAAAATAGGTGTGATATTTTTCTAGCAGCAGATTGAACAGCTCCACTGCTTTTTCAGCTTTCAAACCGGTCTTAGCATAATTGAATGTCACTGTATACTGTGTCGGGAAATATTTGACTTCCAGCATTTTTTCACCAGCGGATAAATTGCCCTGTTCATAGATATTTTTGTACATGTTAATCTTATTCGCAGCATCTTCCGGGATCTTACCTGTGAGAGAAATACTCTGCCGGACATTTTCCAGCAATGTCAATGGTTCGCCCATGGATGTCAAAGTCGCCTCAATGACAGACGGATTTTTTAGAGAAGACAACACGTCCAAAGTACTGCCGTCCGGTGCGTAACCGTTTTCAACGCCGTCATAATTAAAACTGATGACCGCTGTCAGATTTTTATGCTCATCTGCCGCAAATAGGACAGAACCCGCCGGGATCAACATTCCAATAATCACAGCCGCCACGATCCAGAAAATAAAAAATCGTTTTAACTGTACAAAAAACGCTGAGAAAGAAATAATAATCTCGTTTTCCTCATTTTCTTCACTTTTGAGTGTAATATTCAGATTTCGCTCCTCTTGTTTTGCCATTTCTCGCAAACACCATCCTTTAAAGAAATAAAACAAATTTAAAATTAAAATAATAAAAGCATTGATTTTATTATTTTTTAATGAATTAAAATGATTTAATTCTGTTCTCTGTGTGATCAGTATTATTTATATTCACGAATTCAGCAGTTCTTCCGGCTGAGTACATGGATCATAGTTTTGCAGAAAATCTTAAAATCTGTCCAGAGAGAACGCTCCTGGATGTATTTTCTGTCAAGTGCGATTTGTTCTGCCAACGACAATTCATTCTTGCCGCCGATCTGCCAGTAGCAGGATAGTCCTGGTTTCACAAACAGTCTGTCCGGCGGAAGATTTTCCTGTTCCGACGGGATAAACGGTCTTGGTCCAATAACGGACATGTCGCCTTTCAGGATGTTCAGCAACTGCGGCAGTTCGTCAATGGAAGTCTTCCGGATGAATTTTCCAATTTTGGTAATTCTTGGGTCATCCTTGATTTTGAATGTTGCCCCCCTGCTCTCGTTTCGCTTTTGTAGCAATGCAAGCTGTTTTTCAGCGTCCTTGTACATACTGCGGAATTTATAGATCCGGAATTCCTTGCCGTTCATGCCGATCCGGGTCTGAATAAAAAACGGATTCCCAGGATCATTCGCAACAATTGCAGCCATCACCACCAGGAACACCGGAGAAAGCACGGCAAGACCGGCGACGGAACAGACTACATCCACAGCTCTTTTGACATGGTCATAAACAGGCTTGTCCGTCAAAACAACAGGCTGTTCGAGCATTTCACGCTCTTTGCGGAGACGTTCATTTGTATGTACCTGGATAACAACTGTATTTTTTTCAGGCAGGCTGTCAGCAGGTTCTTGATATGCGAGATTTGCTGTTTTCACCAAATTCAGCTCCCCCTTTACTTTCTGATGCGCTTGCTGATTCATTTTTATCATATTATCATAAAGCAGCATCTGATTTTGAATTTTTCAGAAAATTCATTCCGCACAGAAAACAGGCTTGTGCTTCTGATTCCAGGTTTTCCCCTCAAAAAACCAGGAAATACATCCACACAAACAACTGTTTACTGTGGCAGTACAGAAATTTCTGTTTTTGTCATAGACAACAAACAGAAACTGCAATTTTGACAAAAATAGATGGAATCAGACAGAATAATTTCTTTAAGATCTAATTTCTGTTCCAGATTCCGATAATATTTCACAATGCAGTTTCTGTATCCGGCAATTTTTTATGATTGATTTTAATATTTTTAAATAATTTTTAATTTTTTTAGATTCTTTAAATTTTTATTACAAGACGTATAGTAAACGTTTCTTTACGGTTTTCATTTCCAGAAAATTACCAGGTTTTCAAGTATTTTTCATACGGAAAATGCTATCTAATACATTCTGTAATCTATAATGCATTAAAATTATCATAGCACAAAAGCCGGCGCTTGTCAAGTATTCTGACGCATTCTTGACACATTTTCTAAAACAAAACAATATTTCAGGGGATGTTTCATGCAAATTTATCAATTCCGGCTGACCCTGACAAATGTATTCAGGATAATCTTGTTATAAAATCAGGAAAAATCTGATCCATGCCCCCTGCTGACAGGTGACTTGTATCCGGATATGATGGATATCCATAATGCTTCTGGCAATCGCAAGACCCAGTCCATAGCCATTTTTTCCCTTGTTGTTTCTTGCCTTGTCGCCACGGTAGAATCTTTCAAAAATTTTATACGTTTCTTCCTGGGAAATTTCACAGCCTGTATTATAAAATTCCAGAATTCTGTCATCTCCCCTTTGAAGAAGTGTGATTTTGATAATTCCATGTTCATTGGAATATTTCATAGCATTATCAATAAAAATTGCCGCAAGCTGTCGGATGTGCTGTTCACTTCCGTAATAGGATATATCCGGCTGAATGTCTAATTCCAGATTTTTTTCCAATTCAAATGCCTGACTCTCAAACGGGAGCGCCGTTGCTTCCACGGCACGGCTCAGATTAAATTCTGCAAAACTATATTCCTGTGTGGCATTGTCCATCCTTGCAAGCCGGAGCAGATCGCCGACTAACTGACTCATCCGATCAGTCTGTTCCTGCATGTAGCCAAGCCATTTATTTTCGCCGATTTCATCCTTGAGAATATCCGCATTTGCCGTTAGAACGGCAAGTGGTGTTTTCAATTCGTGCCCTGCATCGGAAACAAACTGCTTTTGCCGGTCAAGTGCTGCTTGTACAGGTGCGGTGATTTTCCGAGAGAAGAAAACCAGGAATACAAACAGAATCAGCAGCATCAAAACGCCGATCACTGCTGTTGTTCGGAACAGATTGTTCAATAATCCCTGGTCGGAGCTTTTATCTGCAATGACGACAAGTGTTCCATAGGATTTTTCTGTCTTATAATATTGTAGCCAGTTGTACATTCCCTGCTGTTTTCCTGTATGCAGAATCGTTTCCAGAATTTCTGCGGCCTGTTCACTGGTGTAATTTTCCGTATTGCGCAAATCCAGAAAATTCCCGCCGTGATCTGCCATTAATGCAAAATGATCCAGCATAATATTGACTTTCCATTTATCCGGACGTAATTCTGTCCGGAAATCCTGTTCCGGGAATGGTTCTTCCGGTGGTTCAGGCGGAATGTTCTCTGTTGTCGTTGTGATTGGATTTGTTTCTATAGTTTCTTTCAATTCTGAAGATTCTGTAGATTTTGTAGATTCTTCCAACTCTGTTCCGGATGTTTCTATACTTTCCATTTCTACAATAGATTCTGAAAATTCTGAAAATTCCGGAAACTCAGAAATTTCTTCCAGGACTTCCGGATCTGTGAAAACTGCCGGTTCTTCCGGGATAACTTCCGAAACAGGCTGTTCCGGCGGCGGAATGAATTCCGTCACAGGGGGGATAAATTCTTCCTGGTAACCAGGATCAAACGGTGGTTTGTCAAAATCATTAAAATCATCTGAATTATTATCATCCGGAAAATTCTGATCCGGTCTCTTCTCCGGATCATGACCGCCATCCGGTCGCCGTTGCTGATAATGATCCGGCATCCAAGCAAGCGGCTTAATATTACTTGTATTGTTGTTTAATTCCGGGTCTGATCCGGGTCTGAAATCCGGTTCATGTTCTGGATTCAACGTGTCATACCGGTCACTGTTGGCGATTTCTTCGAGTAATCTCATGGACTGCGACTGACTGACTGTCTTCATAATCATGTTAATTGATCCGAGCATAATAATAAATACCAGAATCAGGATTGTCATTGCTGTGGCGACAAATCGGATACGCATTTCTGTAATGACATCCGGTTTCAGGAGTTTTCTGATCCAGGACGGCATTTTCTGGATGATTTTAGAATTGATTCCGGAATTAAATTTAGAATTTATTTTAATTTCCGAATTTTTTTTCAAGAATTATACCCCGCTTTCCAGGAAATATCCCACGCCACGGGCTGTCCGGATGGTAACATGCGAACCGATCACAGATAATTTTTTCCGCAGGAAAGAAATATACACTTCAATATTGTTATATTCAATATCACTTTCGTAACCCCAGATTTTTTCAATGAAACGTTCCTTGGAGATCAACTGCCGGGGATTGGATATTAAAATTTCCATAATCTGATATTCTTTCAGGCTCAGTTTCACAAATTCCCCTTCGCAGCTCAGGCTGAATGTACTCTTGTTCAAGGCAATATCCCCATAGGTAAATTCATCTGTGATGACTTCCCCTTTGCGCCGGGTCAGTGCCCGGACTCTCGCTAATAATTCGCCCGTGGCAAAGGGTTTCGTCAGAAAATCATCCGCACCGCTGTCCAGTCCTGTAATTTTATCTTCAATGTCGGATTTTGCTGTCAATAACAGGACAGGCGTGGAAATATGCTGTTTCCGAAGCGCTCTCAAAACGTCAAGACCATTCATTTTGGGGAGCATAATGTCCAGAAGAATGCAGTCATACAGATCTGTCAGCGCATAGGACAAGCCGTCTTCTCCGTTATAGACAGCATCCACCAAATATTTATTTCGTTTTAGAATTTCGCTCAGCGCCTCAGCAAGCGCTGCTTCGTCTTCAACAACCAAAATTTTCATAGATGAGTCACACTCCAAAATACAAAAAATAATTTTAAAATTAAAATTGGCAAATTATGCTATAATCATATCATAACATAAATTTTCAAAAATAGCAAGAATTTTTCTGAAAATTCCGGGTATTTTAATTTAAAATCCTGAAAAATTAAAAATAATCAAACAAATAGAAAAGGAGAATTTCTATGCAGATTACACCGGAATTATACCAGGATATGCAGAAACAGGTTCTGCCACAGTCCAACGTCAAAGTCAACACCCTCAAAGCGTTCCTGATTGGCGGATCAATCTGTACGATCGGGCAATTGCTCCTGAATGGATTTCTGAATCTGGGATTTACGCAGGAAATCGCCGCCGGGTGGACGTCTATCACGCTCGTTCTGTGCAGTGCCGTCCTGACAGGATTCGGCTTGTATGAACGAATGGCACGGCACGGGGGTGCCGGGACGCTTGTCCCGATTACCGGATTTGCCAATGCGATTGCATCCTCAGCGATTGAAGCAAAAACCGAGGGTTATGTCCTCGGAATCGGCACGAAAATTTTCACGATTGCAGGACCTGTCATTCTGTACGGCTGTACGGCATCCGCCATTTATGGGATCATTTATTTTATCGTTCAATTTGTTATTTAATTATTTCATTTTAAAAAGCCGGTTTTCCCGGCTTACATAAAAATATTGACAGATGTGTTTGTATGTGGTATAATATATATGCTTATGCAAAATAGCAGAAGGAAGAAAGGCAATATTTTATGAAAATCCATAAAAAATGGTTCGCAATCACAAGTATTTTCATAATCACTAATTTATTATCAGGTTGCAATATGGAAGATTCTGATATAAAAGAAATGATTTCAGGCATTTCTATTGGCATGACAAAAGATGAAGTGTTTGCAATAGTAGAAGCAATGGGAGCTGACTACGCTTATAGTGAAGATAATCGATCCTATGGCTATAAAAACACGGTCGAATATGGCTATTACTTGGACAACATCACTGTTTTTGATATTGACATTGACATGACAGCACAGTTATTTTTAGAATTTCAAGACGATGAAACCCTCATTTGCTATGGCTGTCATATTGGCGGAACAGGGGAATATGATAATTTAAGTTATCCATATTCTGAAGAAGATCTTTTAGAAGCCTACGATAGTATCTATTCACAGTTACATGATTGGTATGGGGAAAGTATTGTTTCTTCAGATAAAGCCGAATATGGTGTCATCAAAGAAAATTCATGGTACAGTGAAACAGATACGATCTGGTTTATTGTTGGCACAAATCTATGGGCTGACACAGAACCAGATCGTTATGAAGATGGTGTGAACGAGATTGTTTTGTCATGTTCCGCTTTAGAAAGAGAGTAATCCAATGAAAAAATTATATGTTACCCGTCACGGCATGACGGAATTTAATGCACAGGACAGAATCAGCGGTATCACGGATGTAGATCTCACGCCGGAGGGATTGCGTCAAGCCGAGGAAATGGCATTGAAAGCGCAGTCTTACGACGATATTGAACGGATTATTGCATCTCCCATGCGCCGGGCGCAGATGACGGCGCAGAAAGTGTCCGATCTGATTGGCATTCCGATTGAGACGGATTCCCGGCTCAGAGAATGGGACTATGGAAGTTACGAGGGGAAAAGCCGTCTGACGCCGGGCTTCCCGGAATCCAAAGAAGAATTCGGCTGTCGCATGCCGGACGGCGGCGAATCCGTTTTTGATGTCGTCTACCGGACATACGATCTCCTGGAAGAACTCAAATCCTGCGAAAAGAATACATTGCTTGTCTGTCACGGTGGTGTTTGCCGAGTCATTGACAGTTATTTTCACGACATGACCAGGGATCGCTTTATGAATTTTTTCATGGGTAACTGCGAAATCAGAACTTATCACTATACTTATTAACTATTTAACTATATATTATAATTCATTTTAAATTACGAAAATCCCCCTGTTATGGTTCTCTGACAGGGGGATTTTGAATTTTCATCAAATTTTCATTGACAATTTCATGATTTTCCGGTAAACTAGTATATGTAGAGTGTAGAGTATAATTTTTATTTCAGAATGCAAAGGCTGATGACATGCCCGGTTTCTGGGATGATAATCTGATGAAATTCTGCATGTGTCTGGTTAGAGCGGATTTCCGGTTCTAACTGATTAAAAAAAATTTCCTGCATCGGGAATGCAATCCCTTTGCCAATGGCTTTGACATAAGATTCTTTCAATGTCCAGATTTTTGTAAATTCCAGATTCGGATCAGAAGATCTTAAAACTAGTTGCTGCTCTTCCGACGTGAAAATTTTCCGCAGAATCCCCGGACGAACCGCCCGGCGCATTTCGACATCCGCTCCGCATTCCCTGAAAGACAACAGACAGATGGCGAGTCCGTCACAGTGACTCAGATTAAAATACAGCTCCGGATAATTTTCAAAAAACGGCTTTCCGCCAGGATGATACGCCAGAGGCAATTCTCCGGCGCTCTCTTTTAATAAGAAATGCGCCGTCTGGTGCTGTTCCTGCCGAGATAATCCGGTTTCACAAATGGTAAGCCGTCCGAACCGTTCCGGGATTGGAATTTCTTGGATTAAATCTTCACAGTCTCGGTTCATAACCTCTCTCAACCATGTAGGCACGCAGACGCAGGAACGTTTCTTCGCTGATGACATGTTCAATCTTGCAGGCATCTTTCTCCGCCGTCACAGCATTAACACCTAACTGCTGTTCAAAAAAATCCGTAATCAGTGTATGACGACTGTAGACATCCTGTGCTTTGTGGAGTCCATTCTTTGTCAAACGGATCTGCCCGTCCTCCGCCATAGTAATTAAATTTGCCTCCCGGAGCAGTTTCATTGCCCGGCTGACACTTGCCTTGGTATAATTCAATTCATTGGCAATATCGACGGAACGTACAAACGGATTTTTTTTGCTTAATAAATAAATCGTTTCCAGATAATCTTCACCGGATTCATGTAATGACATTTCAGGATCACCCTTTCTAAGATTATAAAAATATAAAAATTTAAAATAATATTATTTTACTATTATTTTACCATATCCGGAGAAAAAAATCAACAGATTTTTCAGAATTTTATTTTTAAAATTAATTTTAAAAATCAGGAGGAATTTTTTATGACAACTGCACTTGCAGTACAGCATCTTGCCAAATCTTATGGCAAAAAAAACGCCGTCCGGGATGTGTCATTCCAGATCCAGGAGGGCGAAATTTTCGGATTAATGGGGATGAACGGCGCAGGCAAGACGACAGTTCTGAGAATGCTTGCAACACTGCTGAAACCGGATTCCGGAGATGCACTGATTGCCGGGCACAGCATTGTCAAACATCCCGAAGAAGTCCGGGCATGCATCAGTTATCTGCCTGACGAAGCAGGCGCTTACAAGACCATGACAGGCAAGAATTATCTTGCATTCATTGCCGGATTGTATTTCAAATCCGAACAGGAACAGAAAGAATGTGCATCACTCGGTGAGCAGATCTGCGGACTTGGTGATGCCTTATCCCAGAAAATCAATACTTACAGCCGGGGCATGACCCGGAAATTAGTACTTGCACGGACGGTCATGACCAAGCCGAAACTGGCAATTCTGGATGAACCGACCAGCGGTCTGGATGTCCTCAATTCCCTGGACATCCGCAGGACAATCCGCAGATGTGCGGAAGAATACGGCACGGCGTTTTTGTTATCATCCCATCACATGCAGGAAGTGTTTACAACAGCTGACCGGGGGGCGATCATGAAAGACGGCGCATTTCTGGCAGAGGGAACGCCACAGGAATTATTAGAACAATATGGAGCTGAAACACTCGAAGAAGCATTTGAAAAGGCGGTACAGAACTCATGAAAAATTTACTCAGAAAAGAATTATCAGAATTATTCAACACACAAATGCTCCTAGGGCTGCTTGTAAGTTTCATTTTGATTGTCATGCTGGGATTTGTCATGACTTCGACCGTATCGGAATCCATGGAAATAAGCAGTGAAGTACATATCATTGACCAGGATCAGACCGGATTTACACAGCAGATTGCAGATTACCTGGAAGAACAGGGCTATCTTGTGAAAAAAATTTCAGAAAATTCAGAAACTCCGGCTTATGAAACAATTCTGAAAGAACAGAACTGGAAAGAAGCCGTCGTCCTGCCGTCCGGACTTATGGATCAGTTGTTTTTTCAGCATGAACCCTGTGAACTGCACACCATTCGAGTCCTTGAAACAACTTCTACAGTCGCCATGATGGAGACCGGGGAATCCAGTGCGGAACTTGTACAGAATGCCATTTCTGTCTTATTAACGAAAAATTTTCTGGGCGAAAGCATGACATTCCTGGAAAATCCCATATCCCTGGCAAGTTATACTGTTGCGAACGGCAAGACCGTCCGTGCGAATTCGTTTTCTGTGGTCAGCTCTATGGCAATGTTTGACCAATTAATGCCGCTGATTCTGTTCATGCTGATTATTCTGACTTCACAGACGATTATCACCGCAATTGGTTCGGAAAAGACGGACAAAACACTTGAAACGCTGTTATCATCCCCCGTGCCGAGATCAGTCATTATCGGCGCAAAAATGCTTTCATCTCTGATTGTTGCACTGGTTTATGCAGCAGTCTACGGAGTCGGCTTTGCAACATCACTTCTGTTCACAGTTGACAGAACGGCAGAAAATGTAAACATCAGCGAAGCGTTTTCGGATATCCTGGCAACGCAGCAGGCAACACAGGAACTGGGATTACAGATTTCCGGAATTGGCTGGGGCGGTGTCATCATTCAGTTATTATTGACAATCGGGATTGCACTGACGGCAGCAACCATTCTGGGCGGATTTGCGGAAGATGCCAAAAGTTCACAGACAGCAAGTCTCCCGATTGTGATTCTGACAATGTTCCCTTATATTCTTTCTATGGTTTCCGATATCCGGAACATGGAACGTCCTGTGCGGATTTTGTTATACCTGATTCCATTCACACACACATTCACGGCGACAGGATGTTTACGATTCGGACAGACCGGGACTTTCCTCGGCGGCATGATCTACCAGGCAGTATTTCTTGTAGGTATGATTTTCTGCGCTCTGAAACTATACCAGTCTGACATTCTATTTGTCCACAGTTTCGGAAAGAAATCCGCAAAATAATATTTTAAAAAATATTTAAAAACTATTTTAAATTTTAAAATTAAGAGGTGATTATTTTGAAAGAAAAACTTGCATCATTCAAAAGAATAAAACCGCTGAATCTGTTCATGCTGACTGTTGCCGGCATAATTAATGCATTCGGAATTACGGTGTTTCTGAGTCCGGTCAAACTCTACGACAGCGGCATCTCCGGAACGTCCATGCTGCTGGAACAGATCACGCCGGAATGGATGTCTCTGTCCATGTTTTTAATTCTTCTCAATACGCCGCTGTTCCTGTTCGGACTGAAACGTGAGGGGAAATTATTCACATTCTATGCGATCTATGCCGTGATGATCTATTCTGTTTCCGCATGGCTGATTACGGATGTGCTCCCTATTGATGTGAGCTTTGCCTCGCCCCTTGCCGGAACGGATCTGTTACTGTGTGCGCTCTTTGGCGGCGTGATCTCCGGAATCGGGAGCGGTATTGCGCTCCGGTTCGGCGGTGCAATGGACGGCATGGAAGTGCTCGGTGTGATCTTTGCAAAAAATCTGGGAATTTCCGTGGGAACGTTCTGCATGATCTATAATATTATGCTATATATCATCTGCGGATTTATGATTCATAGCTGGATTTTGCCGTTATATTCCATTGTAACTTATGCTGCCGCCCTGAAAACGGTCGATTTCATCGTGGACGGTCTCGACCGTGCCAAGGGCGCAATGATCATTACGGCTTGCCCCTGGGATGTCTGTGAAGCTTTAACACAGGAATTCGGCAGCGGCATGACCGTCATCAACGCAAAAGGCGGCTATTCCAACACAGACAAGGGAATTGTCTATTTTGTCATTCCGAGATTCCAGGTAACAAAAATGCGAACAATTGTACATGAAATTGACAAGACAGCCTATATCAGCATCAGTGACGTAGCAGATGTTTTTTCTGCAAATCATGCCTGAATTATAATTTATATAAATTTAAATCATTATCCCTCCCAGTCTTCGAGAATTGCCCGGAGTTCTTCTTCCGTTTCTGCTAAAATTCCCTGTTCGAGTAATTCCCGGTCGGCGTCCGGAAGAAGATAGACTTCAATATCTAAAATCTGATATGGCTTTTCGGAATTCTCCCGAAATAATGCAATTTTTCCCTCATACGTCTTTAAAACAAATCCTACCGGTTCTTTTTCCGCCAGTGCAGATGCCTGTTCCACAGCGTAAGATTTCTGCCGTTCCAGAGATTTCCCGGCAGATCCGAGAATCATCACGGCAGAAATTGTCATCGCTGCAAGCAACATGCTGACCTGTAATGTTTTGCTTTCCATAAAATATGCCACGCTCCCTTAATCATAAATTTTAAATTTTTTGAAATTTACTCCCAGTATGCCGCAGAATTTTTGAATTATTCGGGAATTCTTCCTGATTTTCCGGAAATTTTATAAAAATTTATAAAAATCTATAAAATTTTATTT
>CAMWTO010000025.1 GCA_947177205.1 uncultured Ruminococcus sp.
TTATTATACCATATTTGTCAAGATTTTGAAAATTGATTTCCGTGGCTGTTTTGGGAAAAATTTAAAATTTTAAAAATTTTTTTTAAAAAAATATAAAAAATAACTTGACTTTTCTGAATAAATATGCTATACTGGAAAAAGTCCCGGTGTGGAAAGTGATTTTACTTTACAGGGATGATCCAGGAAATCACAGGAGTGTTTCAATGGCAAAAAATCTGCATTATGTATTATTATTGGACTGCTACGGTGAACTGCTCACAGATCGTCAGAGGCAAATCGCTGAATTGTACTACAATGAAGATTTTTCTCTGTCGGAAATTGCGCAAATGCAGAAGGTTACCCGGCAGGCTGTCCGGGATAGTCTCCGCCACACGGAACAAAGTCTGATCCGGACAGAGCAGAAACTCGGCATGGCAGGCAGGATTGGTGCAATGCGTTCCTGTCTGGAACAGATTCTTGCTGTTTCCGATTCACAGCAGATCACACAGCTTGCGAGAGACGGACTGGAATTATTATAAATTTAAATTATATTACGCATGGGGGCGCTGCGCATGGCATTTGAGGGGCTTTCTGATAAATTAAGCAATGTATTCAAAAAACTGAAATCACACGGCAGACTCACAGAAAGTGACGTCAAAGAGGCAATGCGTGAGGTGCGGCTTGCTCTGCTGGAAGCCGATGTCAGCTACAAAGTTGTCAAGGATTTTGTCGCAAAAGTTTCTGAGAGAGCCATCGGCGAGGATGTTCTTTCCAGTCTCACACCGGCACAGCAGGTCATCAAGATTGTCAATGATGAATTAATTCAGCTCATGGGCAATGATAATGCAAGGATCAATATTGCATCCAAACCGCCGACTGTTATGATGATGTGCGGTCTGCAAGGTTCCGGAAAGACAACACATTCTGCGAAACTTGCAAAATATCTCAAAGCCGAGGGACACAGACCGCTCCTGGTTGCCTGCGATGTGTATCGACCTGCGGCAATTCAGCAATTGCAGGTTGTCGGCGAAAAAGCCGGCGTTCCGGTTTTCGAGATGGGACAGATTGACCCTGTGAAAATTGCTGTGGAATCCGTGAAGCATGCAAAAGATTACGGACATGATATTGTGATTCTCGATACTGCCGGACGTTTGCATATTGATACGGAACTGATGCAGGAATTGCAGGATGTCAAGGCGGCAACAAATCCGGATGAGATTATGTTGGTTGTCGATGCTATGACCGGACAGGATGCCGTGAACGTTGCAAAAGCGTTTGATGATGCCCTGGGGATTGACAGCGTTCTGATGTCGAAACTGGATTCTGATACCAGAGGCGGTGCGGCGTTATCCGTTCTTGCCGTGACCGGCAAGCCGATCAAATTTGTGGGTATGGGTGAAAAGCTGGATGAATTCGAGAAATTCCATCCGAAGCGTATGGCCTCCCGGATTCTGGGCATGGGCGACGTCCTCACACTGATTGAACGTGCAGAAACAGTCATTGACCACAGGGATGCCGAGAAACTGACCCGGAAATTGCAGGAACAGAAATTTGACATGAATGATTTGTTGGATCAGCTCCGACAGATCCGGAAAATGGGCTCACTTAAAAGCATTGTTTCGATGTTTCCCGGCGGTGACAAAATTGATGACAGCGCACTGGATGACCGGCAGTTTGACCGGTTAGAGGCAATTATTTTGTCGATGACAAAAGCCGAACGGGAAAAGCCGGCTATTATCAATCCATCCCGGAAAAGACGAATTGCCGCCGGAAGCGGTATGAAAGTCGAGGATGTGAACCGATTATTAAAACAATTCGAGCAGATGCAGAAAGTTATGAAACAGTTCACCAACAAGGGAAAGAAACAGAAAGCGATGCTCCGGCAAGCAAGGCGTTCCATGGTGGGCATGAATTTTGACAATGTTCCGGGTATGAATCAGGGGAACAGCAAGAAAGCGAAGCGCAAAAAATAATTTTAAATTTTAATTTGATTTCATGGCATAGTTGCCTGAAAATAAAAAAATAATTTGATCATTTGTGAGGTGTACCAGAATGGCAGTAAAAATCAGACTGAGAAGAATGGGTGCAAAGAAAGCGCCGTTCTATCGTATTGTTGTCGCAGATTCCCGTTTTCCGAGAGACGGCAGAAGCATTGAAGAAATTGGCTATTATGATCCGACGAAAGAACCGTCTGTTGTGAAAGTAGACGCAGACAAGGCAAAAGAATGGATCAGCAAGGGCGCACAGCCGACAGAGATTGTGAAAACACTCCTGAAAAAAGAAGGCGTTCTCTAAGAAAAAACAGTACGGAATGATCCCATATCTGTAAGAATTTTGAAAATTTTAAAATATTCCTGCGGATGTGGGAGATTACCGGCACAGAATGAGGTTTTTTTAATCATGAAAGAATTACTATTTGCCATTACGGCAGGTCTGGTGGAAGATCCGTCTTCCATTGAAATTACACAGGATGAGCCGGATGCTGAGGGCGTTGTTGTGTTCCATCTGCATGTGGCAGAAAGCGATATGGGCAGAGTGATCGGCAGACAGGGCAGAATTGCCAAGGCACTGCGGACGGTGATGCGTTCCGGTGCAATCCGCCACGGAATGCATTCCGTTGCTGTATTAATTAATTAAATCAATTTGGCTGAAATAAATAGCAAGCGAATGTAGAGTGAATAAAACGAATTGAAATTATGAGTACTGAGAAAAAACGTTTTTTAGAAATCGGAAAAATCACAAACGTCCATGGTCTGCACGGTGAACTGAAAGTTTATCCCTGGTGCGATGATGCGGCGTTTTTGTGTTCTTTTACAGAATTATATCTGGATTCCCACGGAACAGAGAAATTAGAAATCCTCAGATCCAGAATCCAGCAGAACTGTGTAATTATGCAGATTGCCGGGTGTGACACCAGAGAACAGGCGGAGACGTTCCGGAATAAAATTCTTTATATGGATCGGCAGGATGTCGAACTGGAAGACGGATGTTATTTCATTCAGGATTTAATCGGTTTGCAGGTCGTGGATGCCGATACAGGACGGATCTGGGGCGTGATCCGGGATGTGATGCAGACCGGTGCCAATGATGTCTATCAGATCTGGAATGAACAGGAACGCAGGGAATATCTTGCGCCGGCAATTCCGGATGTGATTCTGGAAACAGATCTGGAATCCGGCAGGATGACAATCCGTCCGCTGAAAGGATTATTTGAAGATGCGGATTGACATTGCAACGCTTTTCCCGGAAATGTGTGAAGCCGTCCTGTCTGAGAGCATTATCGGACGTGCCCGGAAATCCGGCGCTGTGGAAATTTACTGTCATAATATCCGGGATTATGCGTTTGACAAACACCGCCGGACGGATGACACGCCCTATGGCGGCGGGATGGGGATGGTTATGAAAGCAGAACCAATTTTTCTCTGCTGGCAGGCAGTCTGCGAATCCCTGCAAGAAAAACCCTGGAGTATTTATCTGTCTCCACAGGGACATGTTCTGAATCAGGCGAAAACAATGGAATTATCCCACAGAGAAAATTTATTCCTGTTATGCGGACATTACGAGGGTGTGGATCAGCGTGTATTAGATACCATCATAGATGAAGAAATTTCTGTGGGCGATTACGTCCTTACGGGCGGAGAGCTCCCGGCGTTAGTACTTGCAGATTCCATTGTCCGGACATGTCCGGGCGTTCTCCCGAATGCCGCCTGTTTTGAAGAAGAAAGCCATTTCCATGGATTACTGGAACATCCCCAGTATACAAAACCGGACACCTGGCAGGGACAGTCCGTTCCGGAAGTTTTATTATCCGGGCATCATCTGAAAATTTCTCAGTGGCGGACGCAGGAAAGTCTCCGGGTAACACAGGAGAAGCGACCGGATCTCTACCAGGCATGGCTTGACAAAAACTGATGATTTTGGCAGAATTTTTTTGCATTTTGCATAGAATTAACAGTTGAAATTTGTGAAATACAAACAGTATATTTCAGAAAAATAATTATTTGTGATTATACACAAATTCGATAACCAGTTTCAGGCAGTTGTTTTAACAAAGCGTAGAATTTTTAAAAAAATTGTCCGGATCTTAGAAAAAACTGTTGACGGAAATCGAATTTGCATGTATAATAAACTTATGCAGAATTTTCAAAATACGATTGCAGTTATTGCAAAGAAAGATGGGAGAGTTTAGATTATGTTTGTAAAAGACGTAACTGTTCAGAATCAAGTGGGTCTGCACGCAAGACCGGCTACTTTCTTCATTCAGAAAGCGAATGAATACAAGTCCTCAATCTGGATTGAAAAGAAAGAGCGTCGTGTGAATGCCAAGAGCCTGTTGGGCATTCTGTCCTTGGGTATCGTAGGCGGCACAGACATCCGCATCATTGCTGACGGCAGTGACGAGCAGACAGCAGTGGATGCACTGGTGGATCTGGTGGAAAGCGGTTTCAACGATGAAAACAGATAAGTATCTGACATAACAGAAAAAAAGGCTGTTCTTACAGCCTTTTTTTGTTTGTGATTTTTAAATTAATTAGAGCTTTGGGTATATTCATACATGTTTTCCGCAAAAATTCCGTAGCCCATTGCCGGCTGACTGACGAAAACATGTGTTACTGCACCGATTAATTTTCCATTCTGGAGAATCGGACTGCCGCTCATTCCCTGAACAATACCGCCTGTCAGATTGAGCAGTCTCTCATCTGTGACTTCAATAATCATATTCTGTGTGTCATCAGAATAGTCCAGCGCCGTGATCCGGATTGTGTATTCTTCCGGTTCTGTTCCCTGGACGGTCGTTAGGATGACAGCATCGCCAAGCGTAATTTCCTGTTTCAGTCCCATCGGGACGGGATCTTTTCCGGACAAAAAATTTTCTGAATTTTCCGGAAGATTCAAGTGACCGAACACACCGCATCTGCTGTTATAATCCAGTGTTCCAATGGACTCCTCTGCAGAGAAATATCCCTGTAGCTGACCGGGAATGCCGGCTTGTCCTTTGATGGCGCCGCTGATGGTCACAGAGTCAGCCACACCGCTCCCCAGGGGGATAAATTCCCCGGTGTCCGCATCGCAGATGGGATGTCCCAGACCGCCGAATGCACCGGATTCCGGCTCATAGTAGGTCAATGTGCCGATTCCTGCCGTGCTGTCACGCACCCATAATCCCGTCTGCCAGCACCGTTCCATGACGGAATATTCCGGCGACAGCGTCAATTCCAGAATTTCTTCCTCTCTCTGGACAGTGACTTCCAGGGGATTCCCTTCAGATTGTGCAACGGCATTTTTAAAATCGTCCGTGCAGGTAATGACTTTATGATTGATTTCCTTAATCATGTCACCTTCGAGGATTCCCGTTTCCACGGCAGGACAACAGCCGCCAGCCGGAGACGCAACTTCGCCGAAACCGATCACCATAATCCCATCCATAAGCATCCGGACACCAAACGGCTGACCGCAAGGAATGAGCATCACGGAGTCAACCGTTTGGAGCTGTACCTGTTTTACTGGGAAACAGGAGAAAAGCCGAAGCTGGTACGAATTTGTGTAGCCGGAAATTGTCGTATTTCTGCCGGGATTGTTCGTCACAGCAGTAGCATTGCTTGCCGTCGGAACAGCTTTGATCGGCAGAACGGTGTCAAGTGTGAGGGATTCTCCTCGACGGACGGAATATTGATCTGCAAGTTTTTCGGCATAATAGAGCGACCCGCCTGCAGGGGACAGCATCAGAAGTCCGGCAAGCAAGGCAAGAACGTTCCGGCGATGACGTTTGCAGGAAAAATTTCCGGATTCTGAAATTTTTATATTTTTGATAATTTTCACCTGCTTTCTATGAGAATTTCATTCTCGTGCATGTCGGAGACATGCACACAAATAGGATTGGCATTGTGAGAGTAAATTATCAGAGAAAATTTCAGACAGTCCAGAATTTTCCAGCAGTGATAGAAAAATTTTTAAGTAAATTTTAGAAAAATCCGGAAATTGCAAAATACTATTATTTTTTTCATAAAATTACTTGACAAGTTGCTATGAAATACGGTATAATAAAATTGTAGTATTTTTTTTAATTATTAACAAATTTCTTCGATTTTTAATAAATTTTTTGATTTTTTATTATAATTTTATGAGAGGCAGGTATTTTTTATCATGAAAATCAGAAAAATCGTGGCAGGCATTCTGGCTGTGACGCTTGTGTGCGCTGTCGGTGCGCCCGGCATTTCATCCGGCGTGGAGCGGATTACGGCAAATGCGGACTGGGCGGAAAAAATTGAATCCAATTGGGACATCAAAAAGTATTATGACATCGGTGATTTCACAATTCAGTATGTGCAGAACGGTTATGTGCAGATTATCAGTTATAATAATCCGGATGCCGAAGAAGTTGTGATTCCGGAGACATTCAACGACGGCGACAAGGATTTTCCCGTTCAGGTGCTCTATGGAGAATCTTTCCAGAACTGCCAGATGAAAAAAATCACCATCCCGGATTCTGTCAGGAAGATTGGTACATTTGCATTTTGCAACTGTGACAAGCTGGAAGAAATTATCGGCATGAAGGGTGTGGAAGAAATCTGTGACAATGCGTTCACATCTTGTCAGTCACTCAAACAGATCAATCTTCCGGACACGCTGAAAATTACCGGTACAGAAGCATTTGCATTCTGCAACAGCCTAACGGAAGTGACAATTCCGGGCAGTCTGACAAAAATGGGTACTTATCTGTTTTCCACCTGTATGAATCTGGAAAAGATCATCATTCAGGATGGCGTGACCACAATCGGCGATAAAATGGCTTATTATTGCAGTAAACTGAAATCTGTCGAGATCCCGGCAAGTGTGACAAGTATCCGTGACGGCGCATTCCAGATCAGCGGACTTGAAACATTCACTGTACCGAATACGGTCACAAAACTGGGGGCAGGTGTGTTCAATAACTGCGGTAGTCTCAAAAGCGTGACGCTTTCTGAGAATTGTGATGTCATTGATAGTGAACTGTTCCTAGACTGTCATGCTCTGGAGAGCGTGACAATCCCGTCCAGTGTCAAGAGAATCCGCAAGAGTGCATTCTCCAACTGCGAGGGACTGAAAAATCTCACGATCCCGGATTCTGTTACCAGAATTGAAAGCTACGCATTCTATAACTGTTCTTCCTTGGAGACACTCAACATCCCGGAAGACATTGAGAAAATTGATGAATATACATTCAGCAAGTGTTCTGCGCTTAATGGTATCACGTTACCGTCTACGCTGAAAAGCATTGGTGTGTATGCGTTCTATGACTGCACATCCTTGGACAGCATTATCATTCCGGCATCTGTGACATCCATCGGGAGTTATGCGTTCTACGGCTGCAACAGCATGAAGACGGCGAAATTCGAGGGCAATATGAATAAGCTTGGCATCTGGTGTTTTGCCGGTTGTACCTCGTTGGAAGAAATCAAGCTCCCGGAGGGTTTGACCGTTCTGAATAATCATGTATTATATCGCTGTGAATCTCTCCAGACTGTGGAAATCCCGGAGACAGTGACCCGGATTGACGGTTATGCACTGGCAGCATGTGATTCCCTGAAAGAAGTCCAGATTCCGGCAAGCGTGGAAAAAGTGGAAGATTTTGCGATCGGTTACGGTGAGGGCGTTCTCCCGGAAGTCAACAAAGAAGTGAATATTGTCAGCGATTCCACGGCTGTACAGGATTTCTGTAAGGATAACAAAGTCGTCCTAAACGGCGAAGTGCCGAAAGATCCGGATCAACCGGATGATCCTGACAATCCGAAGCTGCCCGTGATGACGGAACTCACACCGGATTCTCTGATTGAATATCTGCACGGACATGTTACCATGACACAAGAACAGTTCCAGAAAGCAGATCTGAACAGCGACGGCATTGTGAACATTTTTGATTGGGTACTTCTGAAGAGACCCGGCATGGAGGGCATGGAGCCGCCAATTGAGAGCATGGTACCGCTTCCGGAGCCAGATTCAAGTGAGGAAAATTCAGCTGAAGGCTGAGAAAATAAAAAAGGGAGCTGGTAACAGCTCCTTTTTCTGTGAGGATGTGTGAGAATGATAGAATGGAAACAAGAACCAATTGGAAATCAGATTTTTGTCTGCGTTTCACAGGAACACCGGTTCGGCACGGATGCGTTTTTATTAACTAATTTTTCCAGATATAAGCAGAAAGATCTTGTCTGCGAATTCGGCACAGGCTGTGGGATTATTGCACTCCTGATGCAGAAACAAAAACCGCCTTTGAAAATTTATGCGCTGGATATTCAGCAGCAGGCAATAGATCAGCTCCGGAATGGAATCGAAATCAGTAACATTGCTCCGGAGAAAATTATTCCTGTCTGTACGGATCTGAAAGATTTTCATAACTGGGAAAATATTCCGTATGGACAGTGTAGTTTAGTGATCTGCAATCCGCCCTATCAGCCGTGCGGTTCCGGTTATGAATCCGGTCTGGAATCGCAGAGAATCGCCCGACATGGCGTGTACTGTACAATAGAGGATATCTGCCGTTCTGCAAGCAGATTACTGAATACCAGCGGCAGGCTCTGTCTGTGCGGCAGACCGGAACGTCTCCCGGATTATATCTGTAGTATGAGAGAATCCGGCATTGAGCCTAAGCGATTGCAGTTTGTCTCTAAGAATGCCAATGATATGCCCTGGCTGTTTTTACTGGAGGGCAAAAAGAATGCAAAGAAATTTTTGCAGATGGAAAAGCCGTTTATCATGTATCAGAATGGCAGACTGACCGGACAGGCACAGGCATTATATCAGAATCAGGAGCGTGAAAATTTATGAACGGTATTTTATACGTTACGGGAACGCCAATCGGAAATTTAGAAGATATCACACTCCGGCAGTTGAGAATCCTCCAGGAAGTGGATTTCATCGCTGCCGAAGATACCAGAGTCACCCGGAAATTACTGACGCATTTTGAAATTAAGACGGAACTTGTCAGCTATCATGAACACAGTGACAGGAATGTAATTGACGGCATTTTAAACCGGATTGCGTCCGGACAGAACTGCGCCATTGTCACGGATGCCGGAATGCCCTGCATTTCCGATCCGGGTGAAAATTTAGTCCGGGCATGTTATGAACGGGGGATTCCCGTCCAGGCTGTTCCCGGTGCAAGTGCCGTGATTACGGCATTATCTGTTTGCGGCGGTTCTACGAAACAATTTGTATTTTATGGATTTTTACCAGTAGAGAAAAAACAGCGTTCAGAGATGCTCCGGGAATTGCAGACAGAATCCCGGACGAGTGTTCTCTATGAAGCGCCTCATAAACTCTGCCGGACGCTTGCAGATCTGTGTGAAACTGCCGGAGCTGACCGGCAGATTGCAATTTGCCGGGAACTGACAAAAATTCATGAGGAAGTGTTAAGATTCTGTCTGGAGGATGCTATGAAATATTATGAGACACATGTGCCACGTGGAGAATTTGTTCTAGTTCTGGACGGTGCAGAGAAATCAAAACAGGATGACGCATTCACACTGGCGGACGCTGTTGCGATTGCAGAATCTTATCTTGCGCAGGGAATGCCGGCGATGACTGCTGCGAAATCTGCGGCAAAACAAACCGGACTTTCTAAAAATCAGATCTATCAGGCGTTACATTCCTGATTTTTCTGTTGATTTTTCAGTTGACATTTCCGGAAATCTGTTGTATAATTAATTTAATTTGAAATTTAAAAATAATCTTAGAAACGGAGCTGTGCTATGCAGAACAGAGAAACTTGGGATGATCTGAAAAAACGTGCAAGATGGGATAGAATTTTCGGTGCTCTCGCCGTGCTGATGCTGCTGTTATTGCTGATGATTTCCGGAGTCAGTTCCTGTTCCAGGAAATCCAAGGAAAAACAGGACAACATCCAGGCGAATGCAGGGGAGACGCTCCCGGCAAGTTACATTATCGCAACGCCAACGGATGCGGAACAGATAGTGGATCATTCCCATGCGGTCTTTCTAAGTCCGTCCACACAGGAGGATAATGTCTATGCCTGTGATAACACGATCACGGAAGAAGCCGCTATGTGGATGATTACCCGGCAATTAAAAATTCTCCTGGAAGATGCCGGTTATGAAGTGTACTTATGCGGTGAAGATGACACTGTACCGCAAAAATTGGAGCTCGGCAATTCCCTTGCATGCGGGGCTTATGTCGCAATTCACAGCAATTCCGGCGGTGAATCCGGAGACGGCAAGGGGACAGAAATTTATTACAATTCCAACATTGCCGGCAGTCTGGCGCTTGCGGAATATGTCTATAATCACGTTGCGGCGCTGACGCCGACAGAGGACAGGGGCGTGAAAGATCAGACCCAAAGAGACTTGTATGAGATCAATAACAATCAGACTGCCTGCTGTCTGTTAGAAGTCGAATTTCATGATGATATGACGACTTCCCGGTGGATTCTGGATCATACACAGGAACTGGCAGCTGCGATCCGGGACGGCATTATGGATTATCTGAATAATCCGGCAGCTCTTTCTAATTATGCGGACAATGCCGGGAGTCGTAATTCTGAGCCGTTACCGCCGTTTTCCAGTAACCAAGAGTATTAATTATTTATAAAATCAGGTGAAATTTATGCAGAATCCTCAGAAAATAAATTATGATCTGGAAATGATGAAAATCCTGGATGCCGGCAAGCCGGATGTGTTGCTGCATGTCTGCTGTGCGCCGTGTTCCAGTGCCGTCCTGGAGCGGATTTCTCAGCAAGCAAATCTGACATTGTTTTTTTACAATCCGAATATTATTCCAGAGCAGGAATATCATTACAGATTGCAGGAGTTACAGCGTCTTGTACAGGAAATGCCCTGTGCTGAGGGGATTGAAATTCTGGAGGGAGAGTATCATCCAGAAAAATTCCTAGCCTTTGCGGAAAAGTTATCCGAAGAGCCGGAGCGTGGTAAACGATGTCAGAAATGTATTGTCATGCGTTTGGAAGAGACGGCAAAACAGGCGAATGCTCTGGGAGCTGATTATTTTGCAACGACGCTGACATTAAGTCCCCATAAAGATGCTTTATTTATTAATACAGCAGGTTATGCCATTTCGGAACAATATACCATGAATTGGATGCCGTCGGATTTCAAGAAAAAAAACGGCTATCTGCGTTCAATTCAGTTATCCAAAGAATACTGCCTGTACCGGCAGGACTTCTGTGGCTGTCCGTTTTCCAGAAAATTAAAACATCCTTAAGAATTTTTAGCCTTTGGAGGCACAACTAAAATGTTAAACAATTTATATTCTTCACGACGATCGGCAGTTATCAGATATGTTCTTACAAGTATCATTTGTGCTGTTTCCGCAATTATTTCAGAAGATAAAGACTTCCGCCTGTTTATGTTGGTGATGACTGGCAGTTTTCTGGCACTTCTATTTATTATTTATCTGTTTTGGAAGGGCTTTGATAATGGTAGTTTTACCGCATTCTATTCTCAGGAAAATCTCAGGAAGAGAGACAAATCCATACGCTATCTCAGTATTTTTGTGAATTACGGTGTGATCGTCACAATGATTCTGCATGCAAGGGAAGATTTAGCAGGAATTATTTTGTCTGCCATTATTTTGGTGTTACTTATAGCAGAAAGTATATTCTATTTCCGTACTAACAACAACCAATAATTAAAATAAGCCCGAAAGCAGTTGAAAAATTACTTTCGGGCATTACTTCGTGCTATTGTAATTAGTAATTTGTAAGCTGAGCGACAATTTCATCATAGGATTTGTCAATATCCAGTCCGATTTCTTCTATGGCATGTTCGTTCTGGAATTGTTCATATTCCTGTAATGTAATTTCTTTGTTGTTTAAATAGCATTTGCTGAGACTGCCGTCCCTGTTGATTTCTTCCTCCTGCGGAATGCCGTCATTGTTATCATCATGGAATATATAACTTGTCAGCATATCTGTTTCTTCCAGGGTATGTTCCGGGGTAATCGTCAGAAAACAATCATAATGAATCAATCCGGCAAATTCTGTGAAAGAGTAAGTGATGCAGTTCTCAAACGGATAAATCCTGTAGCCGGTATTACCGCCTGCGCCGTAGGGATAGCGATCCATGATGGTATAAATCTGGTCGTCTGCATAAGAGTACATATCCATCCAATAACTGGTATGATTGATAATCAGCTCCGGGATCGTGTCTTTGTCAATATCATATAAGCCGTATCTGGTGTTATCTCCGCCGAATTCCTGGTGATCGTTTTCGCAGATTTCAAGGTAAGCCTTCAGATAAGCAGGTCTTGTAGTCATTGTTTCAGACTGCGGAGTCGTAATAACGGTTGTTTCCGGAATGGGAGGAGCTGTTATCGGTGGTTCTGGTGATTCTGGCACTGAATCTGTGATGATGGGTTCTGTTTCCGAGATGATTACAGTTTCTTTGTGAACTGCTGGGATTGTTGTTGCTGTTGTGATGACTGTTACAGGAGCTGTTTGCATTGTTGCTGCCATTGTTGAAATCATCATGGATGTTGTTGTTGTACTCATTTCTGTATGTGTCGTTGTCACATCCGTAGAAGTCGCTATGACAGCGAGTGCCTGTGTTGTGGTCAGAGTTTCAGAAGAAGTAGTGCTTTCTGTTTGATTTGTCGTAGAAATATCTGTATTGCTATTATTTTCTGTCATAGAATTTAACTCTTCGGAGGGAGGGTTCAGGCGTGTTAATTTCCAGATTCCTCCGATTGTTCCGCCCATAATCAGCATACAGGCAGTTGCAATTCCAAAAGTTTTTGTCCAGGAAACAAATTTTACATAGGGTGTATGATAAGTTTCTGAAATTGTTTCTTTCTTCTCATTCATAGCGTTTCTCCTTTCGCAGATCTGATGATAAATTTTTTCTTTGGTTGCCTGATCCGTAGCCGGATATTCGTCTGCAATCTTTTTTGCGGTCTGCTCATTCATATGATGCAGAAGTTTTCGTATTTTTTTTTGATTCATTGTGATTCCTCCTCAGAATGTAAAATTTCTAGCGAGTAACATTGTTTTCAGACGTTTCAATGCTCTGGAACAGCGAACCCGAATGGCAACTGGATTTAATTTTACAATATGAGAAATTTCAATTGCACTATGGTTGTAGAAAAATTTCTGAATCATAATTGTTGTATCAGGTTCGCCCAGTTCTGAAATGCATTGCATTAAAATTTCTGTCTGTTCTGACTGTTCGGTCAGATCCTCAATATTTTCATCAGAAGATAACTCGCAGAATTTTTCTTCTTCCAGAAAAATATTTCGTTTTGCTTTGGCTTGTAACTGCTTGCCTGCATTGATTGCCTTATGTTTGGCAACAGTGCCAATATATGCTTTTAACGAACCGTCATAATCTGGATTGATATGCGTGAACACTTCTACAAAACAGTCAATGACACATTCTTCAATATCTTCCCGACTGCCGATATTGCAAAGTTTATGATAGACGATTGTATAGACATAATGGTAATATATGTCAAACAGTTCTCTTTCTCCTTTTTCGGGTTGCTCTTTCAGTAAGCAACGGATTTCTTGTTCTGTCATCAGGCATTCCCCCCTTTCATACTGTACATACAATCTATGTGTACTGAGTGTTACATATTTTTTCAAAAAAATTTTAAAAAATAAAAGCCGATATACTAAATTTAGCATATCGGCTATGATTCTATATTTTTGTTATGTATTGCATTCCAGAAAATCTTGTGCCAGTTGTTCGGTTTCCTGAGATGTTTTTTGGATTATTCAGGTAAACTTTCTAAAAATTCGGAATAAGATTTATAATCTAAAACATTCTTGGAATAAGTTTCTGGGTTGTGTGCTGAATAAAATGCATTATATTCTTCTTCTGTAGTTTTCTCATAGTTTATGTAATAGCCATTTCCATTGATGTAATTATAAGAATCATCCTCTTTTAAATAAGGATATTCTTTAAATAAAGTATCAACATCAGTTACCCGTGTTAATACAACTTTTTCAAGTGTATGTTGTGGTGTAATTGTTTGGTAAACATAATGATAAATTAGTCCGGAATATTCTCCGATATTATAATAAATGCTATTGTTATCTGGATGAATGAGGTATCCCAAAAGGTGATCTCCATGAATCATATATTGCGAACGCATGTCAAAAAAGCATTTATCCATTAATACATAAACTTGATTATCTGCATAAGTATATAAACTCGTCGGAGAAGTTGTGTAAGCGCTAGGAGCCTCGATAATTAATTCTGGCGTGCCATCTTTATCAATATCATATAAGCAATAAATTGAATTATTAAAATCTTTTTCGTTTTGTTCGCAAATTTCTAAATATGCAGTCAGATAAGCAGGTCTTGTTGCGATTGGTTCCAGTTGAGTGGTAGTAGTAGTTTCTGTTTGCGTCAAAGACAGAGTGTCTGTATTACTTTCTATTATGGAATTTACATTTTCAGAGGGAGAGCCAATGCGTGTTAATTTCCAGATTCCTCCGATTGTTCCGACCGTAATCAGCATACAGACAGTTGCGATTCCAAAAGTTTTTGTGCAGGAGACAAATTTTACATAGGGTGTATGATAAGTTTCTGAAATTGTTTCACTTTCTTGATGCATAGCTCTTTTTTTTTCGCAAATTTTTTGATAAATTTTTTCTTTTGTCTTGCTATCTGTCACCTCATAATTTTCTGCAATTTGCTTTAGTGTCTGTTCGTCTACGAAATGTAACAGCTTTTCGATATGTTTCTGGTTCATGAGAATACCTCCTTATAGGAAAATGTTTTTTTTTAGTAGCATGGTTTTCAAGCGTTTTAATGCTCTCGAACAACGCATACGAACCGCAACGGGATTTAATTTGACAATCTTAGAAATTTCTATTGCATTGTGATGATAGAAAAATTTCTGAATAATAATACTTGCATCTGGTTCGCCTAATTCTGAAATGCATTGCATTAAAATTTTAGTCTGTTCGGATTGTTCTGTCAGGACTTCAATATTTTCATCAGAAGAGATTTTATTAAAATCTTCTTCCTCCAGAAAAATTTGCTTTTTGGCTTTGGCTTGTAACTGTTTGCTGACATTAATTGCCTTGTGTTTGGCAACAGTGCCAATATATGCCTTTAATGAACCGTCATAATCCGGATTGATATGCATTAAAATTTCTGCAAAACAATCAATGACACATTCTTCTATGTCCTCACGGCTGCCTATATCACGCAATTTTTGATAAATAATGATGTATACATAATTATAATATTCGTCAAATAATGCTCTTTCTCCTTGTTCAGGTTGGGTTTTCAATAAGGCACGAACTTTTGATTCTGTCATGATATAGCCTCCTTTCTGGAATGGTTTTAAAATGCCTTTCATGATACACATACAAGTTGGCTATGCCAAGTGTCACATATTTTTCAAAAATTTTTTTAGAAATTTTTTCAAACATAAAAGCCAATATGTTACTAATAACATATTGGCTATATTTCAATATAAATTATATTTTAAAAAAATTCTGCCAGTTGTTCGGCTTCCTGAGACGCTTTTTTGATGATTCAGGTAAACTTTTTAAAAGTTCAGAATAAGATTTATAATCTAAAAAGGTATCATTTTGCACACATGAGAAGGTTGACTTTTTCATTAAGATTTGGTATAATATTAAGCATTAACTTGTTTATAAAAATCTGAATTTAGAGACAGAAAGGAAAAATCATGAAAAAGGCAATTGTAATTTTTTTATCCATGACAATGTTGTTATCAGTCAGTGCTTGCAACAGAAATACGGAAAGCAGTGAAAACACGTCCTCGGAGATCGTGCAGACCGTCGAGCCGATACAGCTTGTCAACAAAATGACGGAAACAGAGCTTTCAAGAGTGGATAAACATGAGCTTACACTTCTTGATGTGCCGGAAGAACCGACAACAGAAGCAGAACCGGCTCAGACAGAGCATAAGGTCAGTGTGGAGTTCTATACACCAAGCATTGACGAGTGGCGTGAGAATATCGAGAGCTACCGTGACCATATGACCGATGAGGAATACGAAACGGCTATGGAGAATATCAGGATTGCCGAGGAAAAAGGTGAGAATGGCGGCAGTCCTTATGCTAGGATCATTCTTGTTGATGGATATCTCGTTTCGTACGCTGTTCCATACGCTGATCCTAATTATGATGGCGGGCTGATTGCATTCACCACTTCTACAATGGATGAGAACGGTGAGTCCAAAACTGAGGAACTGTCGTTTGAATCATTTGAGGAGTATCTTGACTGGATCAGAAAAATGGATGCCGAATATGGGTATTCTGATGAGATGATTGAACAGGATGTCCTTTATGTGCAGGTTGCCAATGAAGCTCTGAAAACAGGCGATTATGAGATTCTTCCGGAGGGCACGGTCGATTTGATGGATCGTTCGCTGTATCTTGGGTATGCGGAAGAGACCGGAGACTTCCGTGACCTTTGGGAGTATGACCGCAATGCTGTTGAAGCGATCAAGGATTCCATAGATGAGATCAGTATCTACGACGAGGAGCTTGACAAAGAGTTTGTAGTTCATGTGACGCTGCCGCCGGATTACGACAAGGACAAGACCTATCCTGTATTCTTCCTGACGGATGGCATCTGGCGCTTTGGCAATCACACGGAGCTGAGAAAGGTCATAGAAGACGGCGAGGCTGCTCCTGTGATACTTGTCAGTATCTGGTATAGCTATAATGTCAACGATGCTGACGGGAATATCCGCTACTTTGATCTGGTGGTGAACCGTGATAAGATGCTTGATTTCATTACCGACAATCTTATGCCTTACCTCTGCGAAAACTATCCTATCCACTGCGCCACCTCAACGCTGTACGGTCACTCGGACGGCGGTGTATTTGCTCATAATGCACTGTTCAAGTCCGATCTCTATGAAAATCAGCCCTTTGGCAATTATATTATCGGAAGTCCTGCATTTTGGGGGCTGTATAACTATAACGATTATTCTAATATAAGCTCTGATGATGTAGAAAATGATTATGGCTACTTTGACAGAAACGAGCAGCTCAATAAAAGCTTGTTTCTTTGTGCAGGCTCATTGGAAGATCCCGACTATGCTGACAACTATAACGGTCACGATACGACGCTGGAGGGCGTTGCAAAACTGAAAGAAAGAATGGAATCTCACGGCGCAGATCTGACCTATAAGCTGTATGACTCCCACCACTATCAGTTTATCCCTGAAATGTTGATAGAGTTTCTGAAAGAGACATATCCAAAACAATAAATTCTGATTTATCTTATTAGATTATACTTTAAAAAATCTTCTGCCAGTTGTTCGGCCTCCTGATAAGAGGATAACTGATAACATCTTGCTCGAAATGCGGCGGCAAATTTCAGTCCGGACATATACCAGGATGCATGTTTCCGAGCCTCCCGGATTGCCAGATGCGGCGGCTTTTCGCTTAGATCTAGAATGAGCCGGATGTGCGCAAGCATCATGTCCATGCGTTCCTGCGGTGTCGGAGCTGTATAGGCAAGCCCTTTTCTGAAACAGTCAATTTCTTCAAAAATCCAGGGATTGCCGTAGCTGGCACGTCCAACAGCAACCAGATCCACACCAGTCTGCTGGTACATGGCTTCACAGTCCTGTGCATTGCGGATGTCCCCATTGCCAATCACGGGAATTTTCACGGATTGTTTCACTTGCCGGATCATGTCCCAATCTGCCTTGCCGGCATATAATTGAGATTTCGTCCTGCCGTGGACTGTCAGCAATGCCGCTCCGGCATCCTGCATGATCCGGGCAAATTCGACAGCGTTAATCGAATGTTCATCCCAGCCGATCCGCATTTTGACCGTTACGGGAACGGAAGATTCCCGGACAGCCGCTTTCACACATTCTGCGGCAAGTTCCGGTGTTTTCATCAAAGCAGATCCTGCACCAGTATTGACGACTTTCGGGACAGGACAGCCCATATTCAAGTCAATCCAATCTGGCTTGTAATTTTGAATCAGATTGACGGCTCTTGCAATAAATTCCGGTTCACTGCCGAATAGTTGCAGTCCCATGGGACGTTCCTGCTGTGTGATCCTGCAAAGTTCCGCACTGCCTCTGCTGTCGTAGCACAGACCTTTAGCGGAAATCATCTCGCTGACGGTCATGACTGCACCTTTCTGTCTGGCAAGCATTCTATATGCCGTATCCGCTACGCCTGCCATTGGCGCAAGTGTGGCAGTCTGCGGACAAGTGATATTGAATAGATTTATTTCTTGCATGATGATTTCTCCTGTTTTTTATTTATTATAACATGAATCTGCAAGTAAGTCAATGCCAACAAAAAAGCCCTGCATCTGCAAGGCTTTTTTATGATTATTTAATTTTCTTCTTTGCGACGGGATTTCTTTAATGCGAAAAATCCGAATCCGATTGCCATAAATCCACCAAAAACAGTCAAAAGATCTTTCAAAGAGTTGTTTCCAGTCTGTGGCAAATTGACTTCTTCATTATTGGAATCTGTACCAATGCCGGTAACAGGATCAATGACATAAATATCAAGCACATTTTCGGAATCGTCAGTTAATGTCATTTCATACTGTCCTGTTGCAGTTTTATTTATAACCGCATTTACAATGCCTTTTGGTTTATTTTTGAATTTATAGTCATTGATTGCCCAATTGCAAAGTTCCTCGTCAGATACAATGTTAGTAACAGTCGTTGCCGTGGGTTCTTCTATTGTTTCTATCGTAGTCGTTTCTGGAGCTGTTGTAGTTGCTGCAGAAGTTGTGGAGGTGGTCGTTTCTGTTATGATTGTTGTATCAATTGCAGATACGGTTGTTTCTTTTGTGGTTGTTGCATCAATTACGGGTGCGGTTGTTTCTGTTGTGGTTGTTGTATCAATTGCGGGTGCGGTCGTTTCGATTGTAGTTGTTGTATCAGTTGCAGATTCGATTGTTTCTGTTGTAGTAGTATCCAGTGTGGATGTGGTTGTTTCCGTTGTTTCGTCACTGGAGTCAGCTGTCGTGCAGTCTGTGCAGATGTCTGTCGTGCAAATATCCGTTGCGCAAACATCTGTC
>CAMWTO010000026.1 GCA_947177205.1 uncultured Ruminococcus sp.
CATAGGCAGTTTCCAGATGTCTATCAGAAGAATCAAACAAGTGATGCACAAAATAGCCTGGATGACTATTGATTGGTGTGCAGTCTTTAATTCTATAAATAATCGTCCATTTCCCGGAAGCAGGCAGATCCACAGGGAATGCCGCTCTCGTGTCTCCTGACACATGAAGACCATCCGGCGTGACATAGACTTTGTCAGCCAGATCTCCATACTGTGCAGATACATCCGCAATCTTTGTGCCACCTGTACTGTACAGAACAGGATTTTCAGCAGAGAATCTTTTCGGATTCAACACAAACTGCCGGAATCTCTGATCTCTTTTCCAAACGAGCTGACTGCCAAGAAACACTTTTTGCACTTCTGTGTTGCCAATCATGATATTTTCCGCTTGATTTAATGTCATTTTCTCACCTCGTCATGACTCTGCCTATGCAATGACATACAGTGTACTTTCATCCGGACTCTCAATGGCATCATATTCCTCCTGTGATAAAGCCATAATTTGTATATTATCTTCCAAAGCCTGAATTTCATCATGAAGCTGCGCAATCTGTGGCAGGATTGTTGTTTTGATCACTGCGTCGTGATGATCGGCAACGCCTGCTACACGATTCAGTTCACTGATTGTTTCAGCCGGAATGTCTCCACTAAGAAGAACCCCACCAAAATATAGCTTTACTGCTCCGCTTTCGGTTTTTACAAGATACAGCGTTTTCGTGTTGTAAGAAGTCAGAGCCTGATACTCTAATTCTGGGATAGTCCTGACTGTTTCTATCCCGTTTCCATGTATGAAATCGGAAACTGTCTGCACATTGAAAGATATGTCCCTATGTGTGCTGAATGGTAAATCCATCAAACTATTCCCCCTGTACTGCCGGTCTGACAATCAGAATACCAGCAAGCTTACGATGACTCAGACCAGATGCATCTTTCATGCGGAAATGTAAGTTGTATGTTCCATGAAGGCTGGAAGTGTCCGTACTGGTAAGCCGAACCTCGAAACCGCCATCAATGGCTGTACAAGTCTTTATTTTCTTCGCTGTTCCAATCAGTTGCTTATCTTCCAGAATCAATTGCATGGTACAGCCCTCTAAATCGCCAAAATCATTTACATAGATTCTGAAAGTGTCCAGTGTGTCACCCTGCAAGCATTCCATGGTTGGCATTGTATCATAAAATTTGAATGTCTGCATAAATCCCCCTTGCTGGTATCAATCTAAACCAGTTACCATAATACCATTTTGAAAATAATAGGTTATGTTGCTAATGCTATAGCCTGATATATAGTTAATGATTGCTTTATTTGTTTGTAAATAGCCATTTTCGTCAATCCAGGCATCCGTTACAACTTCTGTACTGGATTCCTGTAATTCCACATGATTAACAAAAGTCATACCTCCAGAAGTCCCGGTGCTACCATTAATGCTGAATAAATTACAAGAAAACTGTACAGCACTTGCATCTACTTTAAGACCATTATGCGTGATGCCGGTATCATTATCTGTAATCTGAGCTGTTGCGTCAATAGTAATGTATCTTGTCTGACCGTAGCCGCCAGTTAATTCACCATTGTCGATATTTATCCAGTAGTCACCTAAAGAGCGGCTTTGAATACTTCCAAGAATGTCAGCACCGTTTTCATTGAACGTGCAGATTGTATTATTTGCAGAATTCCTGACTTCAATTGAACCGTTCTTCCCGTCACCGCCGCCAACAACCAATGTTCCGCCTCTGATTCTGTCAGCATACATCACTCCAGTTGTAATATAGTCAGCAACGATTGCTCCGTCCATGGTCATAGCTAAGCCATATTCACCGTTATATGCTCCGCCCGGCTCATCACTATGGCTGTAGCCTAAGCCGTTGATGTTAAAACGCCAAATTTTCGTTGCAGTGTCTTTGCTGTCTGTGTCCATAATCAAAATTTCTTCTGGTTCTACAACAACATGTCCATGTGTTGCCGATGTGATCAAAGCAGAAGCGTTTGTTTTTGCCTGTTGGAGAATTTCAGACCGCTGTTTTGGCACTTCATAGGCGATATAGTTTCTTGTTTGTGTTACGATATCTGTCACAGCTTCTGTTTTGTCCCCAATCTCAATTGTTGGCTGATATGGGCTGAAAATGTTAACCGTCCTGCGAATGATCCTCAAATATTCATCAAGACCAATCAATTGATTAACAAACCGGTAAGTGTTCCCTGACCGGAAACTGTCCGCTGCCTTGCCAATGGTGGATAAATCCAAAACAACTGCCTGATAATTTTTCTTGATCTGGCAGGATTGCTTTAAATATTCTTGCCCTCTGGTGAGAAGATTTTCAGGAAGCGTGACATCATTCCATATATAAACGCCACATTTTATGCCATATTTCGCAATGGCATCTTCATCGTCAAGCCACGGTATACCGCCGTTTACATCAGAAATTGTCAGCCGTTCCGCTGTTTCAGCGTTGATCTGACAGCCTAGCGGATAAAGCCTTGTGATGATGCCAGTCACGTCTGTGCCAGAAGAAATGCTTTTCATGTTGACAGCGATTTCTATTTTTGTATCACAGATTTGACCAAAATCTTCTTCTTTGTAATAATCAAGCAAGATCTGATTATTTTCATTTCGCCTTGTACGCAGAATGCCGCCTAATCTTGAAATCAGATTTTCCTTGATTTCGTCCATAGTAGACCGCTGTGCCGTAGTTTTGCTTGCATCTCCGTGTACTGTCACAGCTCCTAACAGAATACAACGCTCCGGACTGTGCCAACTCATAAGGTAGTTGTGAGTGTCTAGCAGACTTGCCAGAAATCCGGTTACTTCGGTGTCTGGGTAGTGATGATATAACTGCACAGAATCGCATAAATAGCCTAGCACACCCTCACAAATGACTTTCTTTGTGATGATGCCACTGCTGTCCATGCTTTCTTCTGATATTTGCAGGATACGTCCGTCAAACTCCACTTCGTTTGTTCTGGTGTTAATAATCCTGACAAGTGTCGTTAGTTCGTGTAGATTGGCATAAGCAGGATTCTGTAGTGGCACAGTGATATTGGCGGAATCTACAGAATCCAGCTCATCTGTAAAATCACAGTCAGATACTCGTCTCAGACTTTGCGGATTCATTTCATGCAATAACTCCGTTACGCCATTGTTTTCGATCTCAATAATATACATCAAATCACCTCTGACATTCTGTCAAGCTGATAGTTCAGAAATTTTGTCCAGCCTTCGGGACTATTATCCCAAATGCCAGAACCGCATTGTGTAACAAATGTTTGTACCAGTGCCGCATCATTTGCTGTGATTCTGCCATCACGGTCCGCATCGGCAAGCAGTTCCTGTTCTTCTGTTAAACCAGATTCTATGCCTGTATTAAGATTGGCAGCCGCCGAGAGAATCATAGCAGCATCTGAAGCACTGACATGTCCATCACCATCTATGTCAGGATAATGGCAGTCAGAAACAGGAATTGCAAGCTTGTCTGCGGTGACATTCGGAATTTTGAACGGGTCAGCTGCAAAAGTGACAGTTATCTCAGCAATCACGCCATTTGTATAACTTTCTGAAATACTGGTACAAACAGCATTGAAATGATATTCCTTTTCAGTATCGTCATAGAGTGCAGATTTCTCGATTGGTTCATAAATCCAACGTTTGAAGCGTTCTACACGGTCTTTCAGATACTGGATTCCGTTTTCGTCCGAAATGATGAATTTGTATTGTAAAGTACGTTCCGCATAACTTGCCTTGCCATACAAAGCAGTAAAATCATGCGTGATGCTGCTATATGGCACTCTATCTGTGATTCTATCCTTTTCCGGCAATTGGAGTTGTCGTTCTGTGATCGTTGCGCCAAAGTCAAGCTGTGAATGCAGATGATTCCATGTGATTCCATTGATAAGCATAATTACTATCTCCTTGCCGAGAGTACCTGAATTTGACCTAAGGCTATGTTCATGCGATCTGCTGTCGCTCCGACAAGCTTATTGCCATCCAACATTAAAACTTGTCCGTTTTCAATTGCTTGTAAAATTCTGTCAAGCTTTTCCGACAAAATGCTATTTGTTGCGATAGTCTGCATATCAAGTACTTGATATTGTGGTTGCTGTACTGGCAGACGTTCGGGAATGACAGCAGCTTCATTCAGCAAATTGTGCGCCATCTGGCGAATTGCCCTAATTGGTTCGTCCTGATTTTCAGTTACACCGCCTGCAACACCATAGTCTAGCATTTCTCCTACATAAACCATTGTTTTGGCAGGGGAATGAATATCAAATGTATCATAAATCTGATTTAGAATATTATTGCAAAAAGCAGAAGTATTTGATAAAATCCAATTTTGCAAGCTATTCATGCCATTCCACAGACCAAGAACTAAATTCCGCCCGACTTCGGTCATTTTATCCGGAAGCCCCCGTGCAATGGTTTCAACTGCACTAACCATATCCAATGTGGCATAACTGGCTTTTTGTCTCATATTTTTGCCCCAATCAATGACATTGTTTACTGTGCTTGTCAAGTGAACACCTAAATTTCCAGGAAGTTTTTCCGTGCAACTTAGAACACCATTCAGAAAATTCTTGCCTGCATTTTTAGCTTGTTCTGCGACACTGTCCGAAAAATTAATTAATTGGTTAAGAACTAATGCTTTATTATCATTGACACCATTTGCAAAATTTTCCATCATATCCGGAAACCAGGTATCAGAATCTGCTAAAACACCCTTGTCCGGTGTGGAAAAGTGAAATCTGTCATAAATCCACTCTCCAAGGCTTTCAAAGGTATCATGCAATGGGTTGATATTTTCGCTAACCCCACCAACAAAGTTAAGTAGGAAGTCCTCTCCCCATTTTTTTGCATTTTCAAGAATCCTGTCTAGTTCTTGTGGGATTGTTTCGTGAAAAAAGTCATATACGCTTTCACCAAAGTCTTCCAGTGTTTTTACGCCAATATTCCAAGAATCTTGCACATCTTGTACAAAATCGTATATTTTCCCACCAAAGTCTTCCAGTGCTTTTTCACCGACTTTCCAGGAATCTACAGCGTCATTAAAGGCATCTTTTATCATCTGCCAACCGATTTGCCATTCTTCGCTTGTCTTTGCAACATAAACCAAAGCACCGACCAAACCAACCAGCAATGAAATCAATGCTAAAAGTGGATTGGCAGCGACAACGCCCCAAAGTCCTGTGAAGCCCCCGGATAATCCAGATAGCAAATTAGGCAAATTTTGTATGATATTAATAGCGCCGTTTAAAGTTTCAAACGTTGCAATCGCCGTAACAATGCCGACGATTGCATCTCTTGTTGCTTCCGCTCCAAAGCTATCGCCTGAAATCCACAGCAAGAAATCAGAAACAGCTTCTATTGCCCTACTAACCGCATCAACACTGATAGAAGCAATTGCTCCGGTAATATCTACAATTGTAGTAATCATGCCGTTTGCATCTTCAGAATCAATATTGAACAGATCTTTTAAATTGTCAAATAGATTTTTAGCAGCCTCTTTCAAATTGTCAGCTGATTCTTTGAGTCTGTCAAACGCTTCACCAACGGTCTCTTTGAAAATCTTAAATTGTTCTTCTACTTCGTCCGGAACTCCTGCGAAAACTTCGGAAAATGTAGTTTTTAGTTTCTGCCATTTGTCGCTAATTCCAAAAGAATCGGTGATATTAGTAATAATTTTATCTGCAACAGATGTCATTTTCGGGATAGCTTCTTTTAGCTTATCCCTGATTTTTTGCATGATTCCAGGTGCTTTTTTCTGAAATACACTGATATTGTCCTTTATACTTGTTGCGATTCTTTCCAGTAATTTTTTACCAGTATCTTTCAGTTTATCCAGATTTTCTTTCTCTGAAAAGAAATCTGTGATAGTATCTATTACTTGTGGCAGGGCTGTTCCTAAAGCTTCTAATAAATCTGGCAGAGCGTCTGCAATCGCTCCCAACAGTTCCGAAGCTGTCGATACTATCAGCGGAATACCGTCAACTAGAAGTTTTACAGCTGTTTTTAGCAATTCTGGGATCAGCTCTGAAACAATTGGCTTTAAACCAGAAGTTAGACTTTTTAGGATTCTTTTTAAGCTGTTCAGCGTGGCAGGGAGATTTTTCTTGATCAGACTAAGAATTTTAGTTACTAGTTTTGGAAAACTTTTTGAAAAATCAGGAATCAGGTCTTGTGTGATAGTATCAACAATTTTTGAGAGGGTATAGCCTAATTTTGGCAATTCACTTAATAAGTTATTCGCAAGAATTTTAACAAGTTTTTTGACAATTCCTGTTAAATTCTTAATATTGCTGAATGTTTTGGAAATAATCTGCCGTATGCTTTTTGACATAGCAGGAAGCATTTTCGGTAAAATATCTGTCAAGCCGTTTAGTAATGTCAGCATCATGTTCCCGAAACCATCAGCCATTTGCGGAAGATTCTCCACTAATGCTAAAATTACGTTATTTGCAACACCTGTGAATGTTGGCAACAAATCTTTCGTTTCTGTTAGAATCGTAGAAACCAGATTGCCGACAGCTGAACCAATTTCTTTATCTGCTCCATCAACGCCGCTGACAAGGTGGTTGATAGCAGGCAGCATGTCGTCTGTGATTGTTTGCACAACATGGCGAAGTGGCTCATTTGCGCCGTTATAGATAGTGATTTCTAAGTCGGAATAAGCACTCTGTAATTTGGTGATGTCGCCTTTCAGGTTGTCCAGCATAGTTTCAGACTGCAAAGCAGCAGAACCGCTTGCTTCTGCAATACCATCATAGAATTTTTGAAGTTTATCGCCAGAAGTAACAACCATCTTGTCAAATGCTGCTTGCCCCTGAATGCCAAAGATGGCATCTTCCAGACTATTACGTCTTTCTTCTGTCAGCTGACTTAAAGCGTTATCCAGTTCACCAACAACTACGTTGAAATCACGGGTGTTTCCCTCTGCATCGTAAGCACTAATACCCAATTCTTCTAGAGCTGCTTTTGCGGTATCTGTAGGAGAATACAGGTTTTTCATAGCGGCAGTTAATGCCGTTGCTGCACCTGCACCGACTTCCCCTTGTTCTGCAAGCCGGAGCAGTGAAATCGTCACAGAATCTGCTTTCTGGTTATAGGTGTTTGCAGTAGCTGCCACACCGGAAAGTCCTTGCCCAAGCTGTGGCACATTAGTAGCTGCCAATGTAGCACCTTTGGCTATTAAGTCAGCATAATAAGCCGAAGCTTCTGCGCTGTCTGCAAATTCCGCAGACTGCTTTTTGAAGCCTTTCATGCTTCCTGCAATATATTGTGCTGCTTCTGCAATGGAAATACCGCCGGCTTCTGCCTCGTGTAGAACATTTTCTACCATGCCAATAGAATTTTCTGCACTGTAGCCAGACATTAACAGGATATTCAGACCATCAGCCGCCTGTGCGGCAGAGAAGGAAGTAGCAGCTCCCATTTCTCTTGCTTTTTCTGTCAGCAAGTCCATCGTATAGGCTGCGCCCTCTGTATTGTTCTGAATATCGCTGATGGAGAATCCCTGCGTTGCGGCTACCTGTGACATTGCCGCTTCAAAGGAAGAACCTGTATCCAGTGCGCCTTCTGTGATTTGTTTCATCAGGTTAGCGGCATCGTTCAGCACGTTCAGAGCCAGATTGCCCATGAATGTGCCAACAGCTACAGCGGCTGCGTTGAAACCATTTTCAGCATTCTTTGCGGAATCCCCTAGTTTTTCTACATTCTTAGCAGTCTTATTGGAATCGCTGGAAGTATCAATTAAAGTTTTATCGAATTTGTCGGCTGCTTTTTCAGCAGATTGTATCTTCTTATCTTCCTTGGCAATTTCACCAGACAGGGAACTGATCTGTTTGGCAAGTGCTTTGGCTTCTTTGGAGTTCGCACCATATTGTGCAGTAGCATTGACATACTGCTGTTTTAATGCACTGAGTTCTGATTTTTGGTCTTTATATCGCTCCGTTAGCGTTTTTTCAGTAGATGTAATACTTTCAGTGGCTTTTTGAGCTTCCTGCAACTTTGCTTTTTCATTCTGGTGTTCTGTAGATAATGTCTTTATTTGCGATGCAAGAGCCTTTGCTTCATCTGAGTTCTTTCCATACTGAATAACAGCGTTTTGATACTCTGTATTCAGGCGGTCAAGTTCTTTTTCTTGGTCAGCAACAGATTTTTTCAGAGATTCCAAAGGAGTCAAGGCATTTTTTTCTGCTTGTCCGAGTTGATTGGCTTCCTGCTCTACATCATTGAGTTTCTGCTGATTTGCTTGCAGTTCCTTATTCAGCGAATCAAACTGACTTTCAAGCTGTCTGGCGGTATCAGAATCTTTTCCCTGCTCCATGACAACATTCTTGTATTCATCTTTCAGGGCAGAAAGTTCTTTCTCCTGTTCCGAAATTGTCTTTTTCAGAGAATCCATAGGAGAAAGAGCTGCTTCTTCTGCCTGACTGAGTGAAGCGGCAGCAGTTTCCGCTTCATTCAGTTTCTGCTTACTTTCGCCAAGCTTGCTGTTTAGGGCATCATATTGCGCTTTCAGCTCTTTGGCTTCTTCGGAATTTTCGCCCTCTGCAAGAATAACACTCTTATATTGATCTTTTAATCCAGACAGCTCTTTTTCCTGCTCGGAAATGGTCTTTTTTAAAGATTCCAGTGGTGTGGCTACTTCTGTTTCTGATTTGCCCAACAATGAAGCTGCCGTTTCAGCTTCATTTAGTTTCTGTTTACTTTCGGCAAGCTTTTCGTTTAAGGCTTCATATTGTGCTTTTAATTCTTTTGCCTTATCAGAGTTTTCACCCTCTGCAATGACAGTACTCTTATACTGATCTGTCAATTTGGAAAGTTCCTGCTCCTGCAAGGAAATCTTTGCTTTGAGCATATCCAGAGAAGAGGCTTCTTCCCCGGTTTTAACTTTGGCTTCCGCTAACTGCTTTGTGGTTTTTTCAATCGCTTTCTCATAGCCTTGCATCTCATTTGCAGTAAAGGCAATTTCACGCTGAAAAGCTCGGTATTGCTCTGCTGTGATGTCACCTTTTTCAAACTGCGCCTGTACCTGCGATTCTGCTTGCCGTAAAATATCGAGCTTGTCTTTGGTAGCGGCAACTCTTTCTGTCAGGATCTGTTGTTTTTGTGTTAGCAGCTCCACGTTTCCGGGATCGAGTTTTAATAATTTGTTGACATCAGAAAGCTCTTTGCTTAGACTTTTCGACTTATTTTCTGCATCCTTGATCGCAGTACCAAATTTTGACGTATCGCCACCGATTTCAATTGTTAGTCCCTTGATGGTTGAACTTGCCACCTAAAATTATCCCCTTTTCAGTTTCTGACGGAGTGACGCTCTGTCTGGTGCAGTCTGCTCCATGCGCCAGGCGTTGTCAAGATATTCACGTCCGGGTTCTGTCTGTTCTAGCTTTCTGATATAGGCATCTTTGCGCCATTCCAGATATTGCAGGAAATTCAGTTCACCGATTTGAACAAAATTCAAACCTGTGTATTCTGCTACAATCTGTTTCCAAAATGTGATGACTGTATATTCATAGCTGTGTGTTTCCGCATCATCCTGCATGTATGGATAATACGGCAACGTCAGTTTTTTGCGGATTTGATTTCTGCTAAAAATTCAGTGTAGGCAATCAAAAAAGCATTGACATGCTGAGCCAGTAAACAGTCTTTCAACTCTGCTACTGTAACAGTTCTGAATTCTTTATTGCAGCTCATTAAATCTGCAAGCATTTGAAATAAATTATTGATGGAAACTTTATCATCGCTGTTTAAAATTTCATCCACTTTTCCGACACTACCTTCTAATTTTTCGGCAAGTGAAACTGTAGGCGTTGTCAGATGCAGCCTTGTTTTTTCTTTGTTGGGCAACGTGATGCCCATAGTTATTTGTTCAACAGAGTTGAAATCAAAATCAAATTTTTTCATGCTCATTCACCTCCCTGTTGCTTAGAAGCTGTGCCGATTTCTTCAAACAACTGAATCAATGTGCCATCTTCGTCCTGCGGAATGGCTGTAAATTCAGGTTCAACCAGCGTGCCGGAATCAGGTGCAAAGCTCAGTGTCGCACCTGCGGTGTTTCTGCCGACAATGACAACCCAGAGATCTCCATCTTTTTTGTCTTCATGATGGAAAATAACAACATAATATCCGCCTTGTGTATTACCAACACCGCCAATTTTGGTGATTCGCACGCCATCCTGTTCTGTGATTTTGCAGCGATCAATTAGTTTTTGCAGCGTCTCACCATTCCACGTGATTAAGCCCATCTTTAAGACGGCTGTTTCATCGGTTGTGATCACTTTGCGGACAATGCCGAAATCATCCTTTTCTTCGGTTGTTTCCTCGGAATATTCCAGGGTTGCACCGCCTTTGATGTGTCCTAAAAGGTTATCCGCAATGCAGTACGATCTGATGGCGTTCAGTGAACCAGGAATAGTATCCGTGTATGATGTGAGATACACATGACCGCTCCCCAGTGTAATGTTATCTTTTTTTCTCTTTGCTGCTACATTAGGCATAAATTACAATCTCCTTTTTTCGTAATAATCAAATTCGTAGATGACCTGATAACGTTGTACGTCCTGTATCCAGAACCTGTCCTGCTTCTCCCACTGCGTACCAGTATCAGAGATTGCTTGCTCTATAGCCTGTTCAGCGTTATCATCTGGCGTAGATTCGTACAATTCTATTGTGATCTGGTGATGATACACAGCCACCAGCTTGTCACCGCCCAGCGTTTCAATATCATCTGTATAGACGGCATATGTTCCGGATGGCGGTTTCAAAAATCTCGCTTTCCGGAACTGAATGCCTGAATTTCTCAAAATATCAGTTACCATCTTTGACCGCCTTTTTTACATTTTCTTCAAATTCTGGTAATACTTTGTCACAAGCATTTTTCAGAAACGGATCGCCGTCATAATGTTCACCATTTGGCATAGGGTGACCATTCACAAGCAGATGTGTCAGACGATGACACGGGGCTTTTACATACCATGTATGAGTAGCAACTCCGATTCTGCTCTTTTCTTTCTTACTTGCGATACAATTAACAAAATGCCGCCCGTGGTGCTTTGCATTGAATGGTGCTGTATCTTTTGTGATGCGGACAAGTTCTTTTGCGGCTTGGGCAGCATGTTTGTCTATTTTTGTTTCCACACTTTTTTGATAGAGTTCCAGTTGTTCAGAAATTGCATCACCGAGAGCTTCAGGACTTATCATCATGTTACTGCTCATATAATTTCCCCACAATCCTGACAGTTTTGTGCTGTTCCAGATAATCATCATAGTCTATGACCTGGAATGTGTGTCCTCTGTAGATGAGTCTGTACAGCTCAGGCTGATAACGGATTTCTTCCAGTGCCTGACAATATCGGAAATCGAAATTCAGCCTTGCAGGAAACTGATCCGCACCGGCGGCAAAACTCTGACTGCCGCCGGTCTTGTTTACTCTCGCATGAAAAGGTCGATCACCAACATTTTCCCAGCATTCTGTATCTTCGTTTTGTTTCTGGAGTACAACGGGTTTGTCATAAGTCAAGCAGATTCCTCCTTTCGCCGTTTCAGCTCAAGTTTTAGCTGCCATTCTATAGAGTCAACAATCCTGCGATTGACAGCATTGCCTTTCAGTGTGGTAGTATTGCGTTGGTCGTAAAGATCCGCCATATGCAAAAGAATCAGCTCCCGTAGCTTGGCGTTATCCGGGAAGCTGTCAATGACATCATCCCCGACAGCACCCTTGACGACTCCAACAGCGGCATTTAAAGCCCTCTGCACGTTACTGCTAACCATATCATCCGCATAATCTATACCCAGATATGCCAGAGCTTCTTCCAGTGTTGGCATAATTAGCTAGTCTTACCGCCAGTGGATTCTGTCGGTGCGCCGGTCAGCTCGATTGGTGCTTTCAGACTGCCATAGATGTATGCAGACGTATCCGTTGACATCACGTCAAATCCTTCCAGAACACGCATATAGTTCTGGTTCTTTCCAAAGCCGTAATGCTCAGAATACGCAAACTCCAAGTTCTGATAATCTATGAACTTACAGCCAGCCCTGATGTCCCCATAGAACACGGGTGCATGTGTGCTGTCAATATTGGCAAGCTGAGAATCAGGAAAGACAATCACAGGCATTCCTTGAAACAGCGTCTCTGTTGCATTGGCTGGATTCGGCTGAAGAATGGGTCTGCCTATCTGGTCGAGCACAATATCCAGATACGCAAAGCCAGTCTGATTGGTGACAATCATGCCGTTTGTCTTACAGGATGGATCTAAATCCACATTGACAGAATGCTTTAATGCGATCCAGCTGTCAATTGCTTTTGCTGTGCCATAGCCATTTTTCAATTTGGCAAAAATAGCGGCATTTTCTGTCAGAATAGCATTCTTGACAAACCAGTTGTTGAGATAACTCATCAAACCGGCTCTTTCTGCGCCAATCAAAATTCTGGAAATAGGAATCAACTTGCCGTGCCAGCCGATGGTAAATGTCTTCTGGATAAATTTTGGAGCAGTTTCCTCCCCCATCTCTTCACCATCACTGAAAGAGGTCAGTCCACTCGGCACACCTGATTCATAATTTTCAGAGCCGGTCAGCGCAAAAGTCGGCACAACTGTGACAATATCCTTGGCAGAAATATACGTTTTCCGGAGCTCATTGATTTCCAGTTTCACATCTTCCGGAAGCAGATAGTTTTCCCCGTTCTGTGCGGATGTGCCAGTAATCAAGGCAGATTTTTCAGCTTCTGTCAAAGCCTTTTTTGAAAACAGTTTATTTAGAACCTGAAAGCCGAATACTGTTTCTTTCTTTGTCATAACAGGTGCTTCCGGAACTTCTGCCTTTGCTCTTTTCTCAAGACGGGCAAGCGCATCAAACTCTTTCTGGAGTTCATCCGCTTCATCCAGTAAAGAAGTGGCTTTTGCCACATCTTTGGTTTCGCCCTCCATGAATGCTTGCGCCATGCTCATAAATTTCAAAATTTCTGCCTGTAATTCTCTCATTTTCTTAGTCATCAAAATTACCTCCGATTTTTACATACAATCCGGCAATCCTGGAACGAACCCGGATCTCATCTGCTTTTTGCTGTTCTGTATTAAAATTTTTGCTAATGCCTGCATTTCTCTGTGCCGGAATAGCAACCAAAGAAAATTCATAAGCATCACTGGCATCCGAGAGAATGCCATAGCAAAGCTGTCCTTTATATGCCTTGCCCGGAATATGCCTGCATTGACTCTTCATCAGATCAATTCCGCAAATGCTGCATTTTTTCGCACCAATTGCACAACCAACGCTGCCCTCTTTCTTGATTCCGCCCTGGATTTCCTTGATTAAATCTGCGTTTCCGCTGGTTCGCATCATGTAGCAATAAGCAATCAACTGCCCCTGACTGACTTCTGTCCGATAAATCCTTGCAATCTGGTTATCAGATGACGGCTGATGATCTTTAATCACAGGCTTGCCAACAAACAAATTGGCAAGCTGATTCAAAGTTTCATCTGAAAACGCTTCATTATCACGGTCAATCTGATTATCGCAAAGAATTGCTTTAAACGTGAAAATATCGTCCGCCGTTACCTCTGTCATGGTCATTGTGTTAATCCTGGCAAGTTCAGTTTGTGAAATCTCACTTTCCAGGATTTCCGTACTTTTCTCAATCTTCATTTGATGCCGCCTTTCCGAAGTTTTTCAGTCAGTTCTTCTAAGGAAACAGAATGCTCATCAGGTATGAGAGTGATTCTGCTGAGATCAACTGATTCAAGTGTGGATAACTTATTCGATTGCCGTCTGATGAGTGCCTTGCCCTTTGATGTCGCTTCAAGAAGTTCGATCACTTCACGTTTATCAAAAATTGCGATTTCTCCGCTAAACTTCATCTATATTCACCTCACTGTTTGTGTACTGCTGCCCAACAATCTGAATTGGAATGGCATTGCCGTTGCCGATCAGCGTGTCACCACCCTCAACAGATGGCAAGTCAATCTGTTCCCGTGCCTCATTCGGCGTGTAGAGAAAGTTTCCGATGCCGGTTGTCAGCGTTTCCACCTGTGTCTTGTGGTCGGTCCTCAGAATTGCTTTAGTGTTGAATTTCACATGATAGCCATCCGCCATTTCCTTATCCGTCAGCAGCTTATAGGCGATTTCTTCCTCATACTGCTTGATGATATACAACAAGGTATCTGTCAGAAAGGCTAATTGCTGTGCTTCGGCACTGGCATAGCTGGATTTTGTGTAATCGCCTATCTGGTACGGCTTGACACCGAAAGCTGCTGCAATCTGCAAAGCACTGTATTGCTTGATTTCTAGAAATTGGCTGTCAGCAAGCTTCATGTTCAATGGTTGTAAGGAAAAACCTGTCGGAACAGGGATAATCCCATAATTTTCTCCGTTTGCATATTCCTGAAAACCTTTTATCAGTGTTTCAACATTCTTGTCATTGAGACCGCCTGTGTAATTCAAAACTGCCTTTGCTGTCATACCTGAATCATAGAGCTTTTTCAGCATTTCCTGCGCCTTGATATTACTCTGAATCGTACTGGCAAGCTGTTCCTGTACACTAATTCCCACAATACCATCCAGCGTGTTGTGCGCCCTGACATGCAGGACTTCTTCCGAACCAAGCACAATCATGCCTTTGGGTGTGCTGTACTGATAGTAAACGTCTGGTACATCAGCGAGAATACAGGCATTATCGTACCAGATATGCACATCACTTGGACGCATCAGCCATAACTGCGGAATTTCCGGCTTTCTGGTATCAATCCACGCATACGCATTGCCAAAGTGATTTCTGAACAGCTCCATTGTACTCCAGAATGCAGAAGCGGTTGTATAACAGTTCGGGCGGACGTTCAACATTCTGTAATAGGGGTGTTCCCTTGCAATCCGGATTCCCTGCTTTTCTGTCTGCTGCTGAATTTTCAGCGGTAATTTACCGATACTTTCCGACAGCACTTTCAGGCAGGCAAAATACGTTGCTTCACTAAGAGCATTTTTATCTGTATCTTGTAAACCCAAAGCAGCAATCAGCTGATTCAGGGAAAGTTCCTGACTTTGAGAAACAGATTTTTTTACTGTTCCTCGCCTAAATTTACTAATTATTTTTTCAAGAATGAGGATCACTTCCAGTTCATGAGTTTCAGAAAACTTTCAAGACTTTCATCCAGATTGACTGTTCCTGTTGCGCCGTTCAGAAGCATCAAAGCATAGGCATCAATGACAGCGTCCACCGGATCAATGCGTTTTGTCTCTTCCTTGCGACCATTCCGGCGTTTCTTATCCACTTTGATTTCTCCGAAGGAATTGGCAACAACAGCGGCATTGACCATACTCCATGTCAGAAGCTCGTTTTCTTGATCGTATTCAAATTTTCGCCCTTTGACCTGCAATTGTACTGCACAGGTTGCGTCGTTCAGATTTCGTGCTGACTGTGTAATGGCTACGACAGGACATCCGAACGCCTCTAAATCTTCCATCACACCGCCTGCATTATGCGGATCAATGCCAATCCCCAGAAACTTTAAGCCCAGCCATTCTTTTAGCTTTGCCAGATGACGGATAATAAACTTATAGTCATTCATGAAATCCATTTCGCCGCCTGTTACAGTCAATAACCCTTGTCGTTCCCATAAGGCATAAGGTGCAAGGTCCGTTTCCTGGTGTTCTGCCAGTCGTCCTCGTGGCATAAAGCTGTGACTGTAGATATAATAGCGATCGTTTTCCATCAGGAACAGCAATGCAATGCTTGTCAGGTCGCCGCTGCTGGATAAGTCAACACCAACAAAACATTCTTTGTAAGTTTGTGCAATTTCCTGAATTTTTCGTCTTGATGCACAAAGTTTCCATGCTTCCGGATTGATAAATTGGTCATTCGTGTTTTTGACCCATAAATTTAGGGATTTGCACAGAAAGTCAGCCAGATCATCTCCGCCCATATCCCTGGCAGTCTGTGCATCCTGCCGAAGAATTTCTAGACGTTCGGGGTCTGCACAAGTAAATGGACACGCCTTAATCCAGTTTCTTTCGTCCCAGATGTCATCCTCATCATCCAGACAGTAAATATCCGCAAAGAAATCATTCGCCGTATGCAATCCCATTAAAATATCACGGGCGTATTTGTCCATTTCATAGCAGAAAGAATTCAGACGTTTCCCTCTGGTGGTAATCATAGAAATTAATGTCTCTGGCAAAGACCGAGTACCGTTGTACATCGCTTTGTAAATAGAATTATCACGCATTTGATGTATTTCATCTAGCGAACAAAATATCGGTCTAAAACCGTCGTCAGCTCCAGAATCACGGCTGACTGCTTCAATTGTGCAATTGGTATTTAATGCTGTAATTAAATGCTTGTACTCTTGAATTTTAAATAATTCTGCTAGGTCGCTATCCGCTTGTATGAATTTCGCCATTTCTTCCCATGCAATTTTGGACTGTTTCCTTTTTGGTGCTGCTGTGAATAATTTTCCGTGATGATAACCAGAAAAGCCAGCTGTATATGTGCCTAAAATACCATTTTCCATAGATTTCCCCTGTTGTCTTGAAATAGATTTATAACGCCGTCTAAAGCGTCTTTTATGATTGGCTGACTTCTTCCAGCCGAATGTACATCCAATGTCAAATGCTTGCCATTCCATAAGTCTCAGTGGTTTCGGCGCATCCCCCTCAGCGATTGTTAAAATTTCAGCATATTTTAAAATTCGCTCAGATGATTCACAATCCCAGTAATACGGAAAATTTTCTGTGTTCTGCCGTTTCAGGTCATTCAGATGACGTTCACAGGCAAGTCGGTGAAACTTCCCACTGATGACCTGACCGGAACAGACTTTTTCAGCATAACTTGTGACACGGTCAAACATCAAGATCACCAGCTTTCATAAATTGAGTAAATTTACTTTCCTTAGGGACTTCGGGAGCTGTTGGAACAACAATCTTACATCTGCTACTGATCGTTAAGCCTAAGCTGGCTGCTGTCGTGTGTGCCTGTTTGAAATATCGCTCCTGTCGTTTATCCAATTTATCCATCATTTTCGCCCACTCTGACATATCTGTTAGCTCTCTATTCTTCGGCTTGCATTTCTGTGCGGTCCTAATGTCTTTGACCGTTTGCTGATACAGATCTTCTGCTGTGACATAGTGAGCCAACGTCTCCACATCTGTTTCACCTAAAATATTTATTTTCAGGAGCTGTTCTGCAAGCTCCTGGAATCGTTTCTTTTGCTTTGCTGTGAGATAGGCTGGTGGTTTAATATGATCTGTACAAGGCTGAATTTCTGTAGCTTTCCGTTCTTCTATTTCAGATTTGGTTAAGTGCTTTTTGCCTTTTGTTATGATTAAGTTGATCGGTTCTTTTGGTCTGCCTATTGTTATCACCACCAGAAAAAAATTTTTTCATTTAGGGAGTTTTTTCTGTAATTTAGTTTTCTGTAACCGTTTTCCTCTAGGGCAGTCGCAGAATTTTGACCGCCCCCCGTTACAGAAAATTCCGCATGTCCACCACGCCGGACTGTGTACAGTGTAGCTTTTCCGGATGTCGGAGATTGTGACAGTGCGTACAGACAGCTTCTAGATTGTCCCAGTCAAGCCGGAGATGCCAGCCTTCTTCTGTTTGAATCGGTTTGACATGATGGACTTCCACCGCAACGCCTGTACAACCGTTATCCAGATGCGCTTCACACTTCCAGCCGACTTGCTCCAGCTTGTATCGGCTGAGATTCTTCCAGTCCTTTGAATGGTAAAACTTTGCATACTTCTGATTTCTTCGGCTGTTGTATTTCTTCTGCCGCATGGATTTGTTATGCTGCTGTTTCTCCTGCACAGCCTGTTCCACGATTGGCTTACACTCTAAACAGTATGCCATGCCGTGTGGTATCAGTTTCTTGCAGCGTGGACAAGGTTTATATGCCATCCGGTTTCTCCTTTGCTTCTTTCTCCTGATACAGCAAAGAACATCCTATATATAATAGAAAAGATGTTCTTTATTACTTACGTGTTAGGTTGGTTGCAGAGGACGGAATCGAACCGCCTGCCTCAAGGGTATGAACCTTGCGAGCTGCCATTGCTCTACTCTGCCGGAAAATGCTTCTGAGAAACCAGAAGCATAAAAATAAATTAAGAGGGGAAAAGACTGTACTGGCTGTCTTTTGATGTACTAATTGTACAGGATTTTTTATGATAAGTCAATAAAACTTGACAAAATGTCAAGTCAAAAAAATAACTCCCTGAACAAAGTCAAGGAGTTATTTTTTCATTGCCGATAATTAGATAATTCAAAGATGCATGAAACAGTGTTGATAATTTTACGATAAAAAGAATGCTTGGCTCAACTCGGTCACGTTCCCAACCAGATATGGTTGATTCGGACACATACAAAATTTCCGCTAGTGTTTTCTGGGTCATGCTATTTCGGACTCTTAAATAGCGTATTCGCTGTCCAATGGTTTTCGTCTGCATGTACATCACCTCATGTTTTTTAGATGCACAGCACTTTTCCCTCTTAATTACAATTATAACATTTTTTCACTGCAAAATCAATATATTTCTTTTCAGTAAAGTAAAAATTTTTTCTCCTTTAGCACAATGCAAAAAGGGTTCGGGCATTTCCCGATTGGCAGAGCCAACAAAAAATCTTTTGAAACAATTGTTTCTAAATTGTGAACAGCATGCCGTCAAGGTTGCAGACTTTGTCCAATAATTTTAGCGGAGCGGAATGTCCTGTTTTGCACTGCCGATTAGGTTGTACAAAACAGGTATTGGGTAAACAGTACCTGTTTTGTTTGAAATCTCTCAAAATCTAATTTTTTAGATTGAAAAAATCAAAAATCTTTCAAAATTTGAAATTGAAAGCTGAAAAAATAATTGTTTCCAAATTATGAACACAAGAAAGTTGCTATTTGTATCAACTTTTAGTGTTGTAATATT
>CAMWTO010000027.1 GCA_947177205.1 uncultured Ruminococcus sp.
ACGAAGCCCCCACCTCTTAGCGAGTGAAACGAGCGTAGGTGGGGGAGAGTTCACGCAAGCAAGGAGGTGCTTTCGTGTGAATATCTGGCACAATATCAGCCCCAAACGAATCAGCCCGGAAGATTTTGACGCTGTGATTGAAATCCCAAAAGGCAGTAAAATCAAGTATGAACTGGACAAAGAAACAGGTCTGATGAAACTTGACAGAATTCTGCATACTTCTACACATTATCCGGCAAATTATGGATTGATCCCCCGGACGTATGCGGACGATGCCGACCCGTTGGATGTGCTTGTTCTCTGTTCTGAAACGCTCTACCCGATGACACTCGTCAGATGTTACCCGATCGGCGTCATCCGTATGATTGACAGCGGTCGGCATGATGATAAGATTATTGCCATTCCGTTCAATGATCCAAATTATAACTGCTATCATGCAATTGATGAACTGCCGCCGCATGTTTTCGAGGAGATGACACATTTTTTCCGAGTTTACAAAGAACTGGAAAACAAAACAACAGCCGTCAACGAAGTTGAGGGCGTTGACATTGCAAAAAAAATTATTGCAGAAGATATTGAACGATATATTGACAAATTCTGCAAATAATCTGAATAAAATCAACTTGAGGAGTCGTGAACGATGATGAGTAACAATAGCACAGGGAATGAAATTTTATTTGACCATGAAAATAATGTTGCTCCTCTGGGCGTGCTTGTTATGGAAAGCGCTACAGAACTGGGCAACAAAATTAATGATTATCTTGTCAAGTGGGCAATCAAAGGCGGATTTCAGACAGATTCTTTCCTGATTGAGAACGAATGTCCCCGTTTTTCCTCTGGCGACGGCAAGGGACTGATTAAGTCCACCATCCGTGGCAAGGATCTGTTTATTATCACAGATGTCGGCAATTATAACTGTACTTATAATTATTTCGGCAAGACAAATGCGATGTCTCCGGATGACCATTTTCAGGATTTGAAACGTATTATCCAGGCGGCAAGCGGTAAGGCAAACCGGATTAACGTCATTATGCCGATTCTGTACGGCGGTCGTCAGCACAGAAGAAATTACAGGGAATCCCTGGACTGTGCATTTGCCTTGCAGGAACTGGAGAACATGGGCGTTTCCAATATCGTGACATTTGATGCACATGATCCGAGAGTCCAGAACGCCATTCCGCTGATGGGTTTTGATAATGTAATCCCCTCTTACCAGGTGCTGAAAACCATGTTCCATAATATCAAGGATTTTCATATTACAAAAGATAAATTCATGGTAGTCAGTCCGGATGAGGGTGCACTCAACCGGAATATGTTCTATGCCTCTGAACTGGGTGTGGATCTGGGCATGTTCTACAAGAGACGTGATTATTCCAAAATTGTCAATGGCAGAAATCCCATTGTTGCCCATGAATATCTTGGTAATTCTGTGGAAGGCAAAGATGTTTTCATTGCAGATGATATTATTTCTTCCGGTGAGTCTGTTCTGGATATTGCATATGAACTCAAAAAGCGCAATGCAAGAAGAATTTTTGCTTATGCAACATATTCTATTTTCACAAACGGTCTGGAAAAATTTGATAAAGCTTATGCAGACGGCTACATTAGTGGTGTATTCGGCACAAATCTGACTTATCGTTCTCCGGAACTGTTGCAGCGTGAGTGGTTCAATGAAGTAGATGTCTCCAAATATGTGGCATACTTCATTGCGTCCATCAATCATGATGTCTCTATCAGCACTGTGATTGATCCGCACGAGAAAGTTCGTCAGCTGCTTGAGAAATATAATTAAAATATTAAAAAAGCAGGTCTTGCCTGACCTGCTTTTTCTGGATTTCTGCGTGAGGTATCTGCGGATTACAAGTTTTTTACTGTCAATTCTGCCAATGCGGCATAATGCAATATGTCAAATGTTTCAGGAGCTGTGCTTTCTAAAAACTGTAAATGTTCCTGCTCCCATTCTCTGATCTTTTCAATGGGAAGTGATGCGCCAATTCCTCGGCATGTTTTCATTCTGCCGTTCCAGCTTTCTCTTGTGAACGGAACAGATACTCTGTATTCCTCATGATAAGTCAGGTTAAAATATCGGAACATACACTCCGGAATCCCTATGGGGTGCATTGTCTCCCCTGCACCTGTCCAATCCGGATTATATTTCAATACAAGTTCTTCACTCTTTTGTGCAATTTCATCTTCAAATGGCAGCCAGGCCATATATAATATTAAAATTTTGCCGTCTTTTTTTAAGATCCTTGCCAGTTCCGGAGCAATTATCTTATGATTAAAATACCAGAAACATTGGCAAGCAGTAATCACATCAAATGTCTGATCAGGAAAGTTCAATTGTTCCGCCGGAGAGATGATATATTCAATGTTCATTCCATTCATTTCGGATAAAATTTTTGCTTCGGCTATCTGGTTTTCAGATAGATCCGATCCGACCCAGTTTGCTCCGTAATGATACATATTTCTTGGCAGAACACCTGTGCCGGTTCCCAAATCAAGAACAGTCTGTCCTTTTGTACACAAATTTCTTCCGACAATTCTATCATAAAATTCCTGCGGATAAATGTCCCGGTATTTTGCATAATTTTTAGAAGTAAGCCCAAAATCAAACAAATTGCCATTATCAACTTGTTTGTTTGCTATTTTCATCTCAGGACTCCTCCTCAGTCACGGTAATCACACTATCGGCAACATTCACAGTGAAGGTATATTTTTCATAACACTGGAATCTGATTTCCTGTTTCTCCGTGTCGTTCGTAATGGATTCCTGCTCAATGTTGGCATGTGCAAGATTATTTAAATGATTGAACAATTCTAATGCCCGGTTACCGGGATCTTTCTGCTTGAAATTATCTGTCTGCATGAAATCTTCAATATCCTGGTAAATTTCAACATAGATCGCATTTGTTTCCGTAGTATCGTTTATATTTTCTATATTTTCATCTGTATTTTCAGCATTCCCGGACTGCGTTTCTGATTCAATCGTTGCGTCCGGAGCAGATTCCTCAATTTCTGATTCGGAATGATTCTGTGTTGTTTGCTCTGTTTCAGGATTTTCGGAAGTTTCAGAGTTCCCGGAACTCTCAGGAATTTTTCCGGTAATTGCCTGCTCCAGTTCATCCAGATCAAACAAATCAGATTTGCGATAGTTAATCACCATTGGCTTGAAACCGTCCGGAGATTCTTTTTTGCCAACATTTTCTTCTGAAAATTTCCCCTCTTTCACGGTCAGACTGTCCCCTGCCGGAAGGATATAATATAATCTGTTGTCGCATTCCCGGAAAGAATAGGATACATTATTTTTATCTTTGATTGTGCCGTCCGAAGATTCTTCCAGGAAATATCTTTTATTATCACTTGCATGATAGATCAGCAGATTATTATAAGTCCAGACCCCCCGGCTTTCTGCGACAGCATTTCCAATGTCATCATAAGACGCTGTTTCTGTTGTTTCCACCGGATTCACATCGTCCGGAGCAGAATTTTCCTGGGGATCGCTCTTATCACCGCAGGCAGTCAGAAGATACATTCCAGAAAGAACTGCCGTTATCAGACATAAAGCATATAATTTTCTTTTCATAAAGAGTACGCCTTTCTCTTGATTTTTAATTGATACTAGTATAGCACAAAATTCTGATTTTGTCAACTATGAATTTTTTAAGTTTTCCAAAAATCAGATAATTTGTATATTTTTTAAAATTTATTTTTAAATTTTAAAAATTTTAAGGAAACAAATAAAAATGTTAAATGATATCAACTGCAATCCCACCGGCTTGAGACAATACAGAAATCCGTATCACAAAAAATTCCGGTTTTGTCAATTATCAGAAAATTTTGCTTTTTCAGATTTTTTTAATTTTTTATACTTCAAGGGAGAAATAAAATGATATGGCAAAAAATTTAAAAGAAAAAGTAAAAAAAATTGTTCAGCAAAGAAATCTGTGCAGTTATATGAATGATACAAAATGGAGTGAACTGCGTCATGCCATGCTTTATGAAATGCCGTTTCCTCCACCCTATATTTTAAAGTTTCTGTTTGAAGAAGAAGCTGTAGGAGAAAAGTATTTTCACCAGGATGTAAATTATTTAGGTGGTTGGGAGGATGGATTTTTGATACATAATGCATTTGCAGTGGAATGGATTAAGATTCGTCCCAGATATCTGAAATTTCGTGGTCAACTTCTGGAACCGGAAGTGATTCAGGCAGAATCTGAACTGATAAAAATATTAAAAAAGTATTCTATCCCCTATGAAGAAAATAAGGGTGTTTATTGTATATACGGGTATCGTTAAATTTCTGTTTAGGAAAAATTCTGATTTTGTCAACGATTAATTTCTATGAATTTTAGGAGGTTTTTTTATGAACACAAATAAAAATGCAATTATCCAGGCAATGCTGACAAGAAGAAGCTGCCGGAAGTTTAAGCCGGATGCCGTCCCGGAAGATGTCCTGCAACAGATTATCCAGGCAGGGACTTATGCACCCACCGGCAGAAACATGCAATCCCCTGTTATCATTGCCGTGACAAACAAACAGCTCCGGGACAGATTATCTGTTTTGAATGCGGAATTTATGGGCAAAACGGATTTTGATCCGTTCTACGGCGCACCGGTAGTATTGATCGTCCTTGCGGACAAATCCAGACCGACATATCTCTATGACGGCAGTCTGGTGATGGGCAATCTGATGCTTGCGGCGCATTCGGAGGGACTGGGAAGCTGCTGGATTCACAGAGCGAAAGAAGAATTTGAAACGGATGAATGCAAAAAAATTCTCGCATCTCTGGGAATAACGGGAGATTATGAGGGAATCGGACACTGTGTGATCGGTTATGCAGACGGTGCATTACCGGATGCACCAGAACGCAAAGCAGATTATGTTTATTATATCAGATAAGATCAAAAAAATTCCTGGAACAAACACAGTCAAATGTTCCAGGAATTTCTTATTATGCCAGATGATAGGATTCAGTTCAGGATCAGTACGCCGATATTCAGATAAGAAGCAAATAAAATCCACAAAAAATAGGGAATATTCAGATATGCGGCAGAACGGCGGATTTTGAAAAATGTGATGATCATTGCCACGAGAAGAACAAGCAGAAGCAGGATAACAACAACAGAAAGTCCAAGCATTTGAAATCTGAAAAACACAATACTCCAGGAAAAATTCACGGCAAGCTGTACTGTATAGAGCAGATACGCAGATCTTTTTCCTAGTTTTCCGGCGTTTTCAACGTTCTGATCTGTCCGAAAAATCAGAAAAACAGAAATCCCCATGACAGCATACAGAATTGCCCACATGACGGGAAAGACCCACCCTGGAGGAGAGAACGGTGGTTTTGCAATTTCTTGATAGAACGAAAAAGCTTTGCCGGTTAAGAGAGCCGATAACGCACCAACAAGTTCCGTAGCAACGATAAAAAGCAGAAGTTCCGTGATTTGTTTCTTTTTCATGAAAATTAGCTCCTCCTCATAAAATTCTTTCATACTATATGCAGTCTATCTGAAATTATGATTTATAATTTATGATTTGATTTCTATCTTGACAAAAATTAAGAATCATGATAAAATAATAATGTATGATAAAAACCTGTTTAACTTTCTGTAACACGGAAAAGCCTATTAGCATATAATGCTAAAAATCAGAAAGGCAGGTAACGACTGATGCTGTTAGAAATTCTGAATCATTTGTGTTTTTGGATTCTCCATGCAGAAACACCGCAGGTCTTCCCCAAACCTTTGTCACAGAAAGAAGAACTTGCCTGTTTTCAGGCAATGGAACAGAAAGACCCCTCGGCAAGGAATCAATTAATCGAACATAATTTAAGACTGGTTGCACATATCGTGAAGAAATACCGTGGCACGGAAGAACAGGAGGAATTAATTTCCATCGGCACATTTGGTTTGATGAAGGCGGTAGATACGTTCGATTACCACAAAGGCTCAAAATTTTCTACTTATGCGTCCAAGTGCGTCGAAAATGAAATCCTGATGTATTTCAGGGCACAGAAAAAACACGCTTCCGATCTGCACATGAACGAACCGACAATGACCGACAAGGACGGCAATGCACTCACGCTGATGGACACACTCCAGGATGATACAAATCTTGAAGAACAGGTTGATTTTTCGATTCATTCGAAACAATTATATGCCTTTCTGGATGAGTGCCTGGATCAGAGAGAAATGGAAATTATGACACTCCGGTATGGTCTGTATCATCATATTCCAATGACGCAGAAAGAAGTGGCAAAAAAACTGGATATTTCCAGATCCTACGTATCACGGCTTGAAAAGAAAGCATTGGAAAAGCTGAGGAACAAATACGAAATGACACCGTTTCATTAACTATTAAATTATGTGATAAACTCACAAAATGTAGGATTCCAGGTGATAAAATTAACATATGAAAAAAATCCCAAAAGTTCTTACAATTGCCGGAAGCGATTCCGGCGGAGGTGCAGGCATTCAGGCGGATCTCAAAACAATGCTTGCCAATGATGTCTACGGTATGAGTGCAATTACTGCCCTTACCGCACAGAATACGCTTGGTATCTCTGGCATTCTGGAAGTTACGCCAGACATGTTACAGAAACAGATGGATGCTGTGTTCGAGGATCTTCGTCCGGATGCTGTCAAAATCGGCATGACGGCATCTGCAAAATTAATTTCTGTGATCATTGATAGACTTCGTTTTTATCAGGCAAAAAATATTGTTCTGGATACGGTTCTTGCGTCAACGAGCGGAACGACGCTGAATCATTCTCAGGAGGCTTTAAAAAATTTAATCAGAATCTGCGATCTGATGACTCCGAATATTCCGGAAACAGAAATTCTTTCTGGGATGACAATCCGTTCTGAACAGGATATGGAACAAGCCGTCTTGAAATTACATAAAGAATTTGGCTGTGCCGTTCTGTGCAAAGGCGGTCACAGTCAAACACATGCCAATGATGTACTCTATACACAGGATGACGGTCTGATCTGGTACAGGCAGGAACGAATTGCCAATCCGAACACGCATGGTACAGGCTGTACGCTTTCCAGTGCAATTGCCTGCGGACTGGCAAAAGGTCTTTCCCTAGCGCAATCCGTTGCAGATGCTAAAAAATTCATGACAAAAATCCTGACAAGCGATCTGGATCTTGGACACGGCAACGGTTCGTTGGATCACGGCTTTGCAATCAGAAAACAGCACAGTGATTTCCAGGTATCTGAAAATGACTGAAAATTATAATAATTATATTTTTTATTATGTGAGGCATATTTTATGAGTCATCATCTGGAAGTTACAAATCTGATTCTTGCGAATGCAACGTATCTCAGGGAACTGGAATTACTGAATGTACTGGAACAGCACCGCATTTTTTGTAAGCATGACATGGCACATTTTCTGGATGTCGCAAGAATTGCAATGCTTCTTTGTCAGGAAGAACAGATTCCGGCGGATCCGGATGTGATTTATTCGGCAGCACTGCTTCATGACATCGGCAGGACGGAAGAATATCAACATCACATTCCACATGATCTGGCAAGCGTCCATAAAGCGGAAAGCATTCTGGAAGAAATTGCCTGCGAAGAAACAAAGAAACAGAAAATTCTGAATCTGATCCGGCATCATCGGCATCCCGATCATCCGAATCAAGATCCGGCATTATTAGAATCTATAGAATCTATTTTTTACAGAGCTGATAAAAAATCCCGGCTTTGTTTCTGCTGTCCGGCATGTTCTCAATGCAACTGGACACAGGATAAAAAAAATATGCAGATAGAACGATAATTTTTTTAATTTATAATTTATCAGATCAGGGAGAAAATTATGCAGATCGGAAATAAAAATTTTGAACTGGAAAATCATTGTTATCTCATGGGGATTCTGAATCTGACACCGGATTCTTTTTCGGACGGCGGGCAATTCAATGATCTCGACAAAGCTTTGCGTCATGTGAATCAGATGATCGCCGACGGCATGGATATTCTCGACATTGGCGGAGAGTCTACTCGTCCGGGTTATACAAAAATTTCCATTTCAGAAGAAATTGAACGGACTGCGCCTGTGATTGCAAAAATCAAGGAAAATTTTGATATTCCTGTTTCTCTGGACACTTACAAATATCAGGTTGCACAAGCCGGCATTCAGGCAGGTGCGGACATGATCAATGACATCTGGGGATTGCAGTACGACAACGGCGAAATGATGCAGCTCCTTGCCAGGACAAATTTGCCTTGCTGTCTGATGCACAACAGGAAACATGATAAAAATTATAAAATTAAGAAACAGGATTTTTTTGCGGCGTTTCTTCAAGATATGCAAAACATCCTGGATACAGCGCTTGCCACAGGTATCAGAAAATCTAATATCCTGTTAGATCCCGGTGTCGGTTTCGCAAAATCCTATGAAAATAATTTGGAGGTCATTGATAAACTGGATCAGCTCCGGAAATTCCTGGACTGTCCGGTGCTGTTAGGAACTTCCCGAAAGTCTGTGATCGGTCTGACACTGGATCTGCCTGTGTCGGAACGGCTGGAAGGGACGCTTGCAACAACGGTGATCGCCGTCATGAAAGGAGCTTCGTTCGTCCGGGTGCATGACATCAAAGAAAACGCAAGAGTCATACAAATGACAGAGGCAATCATGAAAGGATAGGAATTAAAATCATGAATTATTATCAGCTTTATGACCAGATTAAAATAGAAGATTTAAAAATATTCGCCTATCATGGCGTATTTGAGCAGGAAAACAGAAACGGACAAAATTTTTATATCAATGCCGTCCTGTATCTGGACATGGAACTTGCCAATGATTCTCTGGAATGTTCCGTAGATTACGGTGCTGTCTGTGAATTGATCCGGAAAACCATGACAGAACATGTCTATCAATTGATTGAAACTGTCGCACAGAAAATTGCAGAAGCAATTTTATTGCAGTATCCTCTTGTAGACAGTGTGGAAATTGAAGTCCGGAAACCGGATGCACCTGTTGCAATGGATTTCAGATCCATATCTGTCAGAATCCAGAGAAGCTGGCACAAAGCAGTGATTGCAATGGGTTCCAATCTGGGAGACAGCAGAGCTTATCTTCAGGACGCTGTGCAGAAATTACAGAATCATTCTCATATCAGGAATTTAAAACAGTCCGGATGGATTCTCACAAAGCCTTACGGTTACACGCAACAACCGGATTTTCTTAATGGTGCTGTGATTCTGGAAACATTATATTCTCCATTCCAGTTATTAAAATTCATACAGGAAATTGAAAACCAAGCAGGACGGACGAGAGAAATTCACTGGGGCGCACGGACGCTGGATCTGGATTTAATTTTTTATGATGACAGAATTCTGAATCAGTCGGAATTAATTGTCCCTCATCCGGATCTACAGAATCGGGATTTTGTCCTGAAACCTGTTGCAGAAATTGCGCCATATTATTTCCATCCGGTTTTGCGAAAGACAATCTGTCAATTACTGGAAGATCTGGAAACCAGAAAAAATCATAAATCGTAATTTAGGATACTATTTATGAAAATTAATATCATTGCTGCCGTCGCCCGTAACAGGGTCATTGGCTGTTCCGGAAAAATTCCCTGGCATTACCCGGAAGATATGGCATATTTCCGGAAACTGACGATAAATCATGTTATCATTATGGGACGGCGGACGTATGAGGAAATTGGTGCTCCCCTTCCCGGTCGGATTACTGTGATCTTGTCAAAAAGCAAAAAATTTTCCGGACAAAATATCGAAACAGCGCCGGATCTGAAACAGGCTTTAGAAATCGGCACGGCGCTTGCGCAACAAGCCGGCTTTCCGTCCGAGATATTTCTCTGTGGCGGACAAGAAATCTATCAACAGGGAATCCGGATCGCAAACAGAATTTATCTGACGGAAATTCATGCGGATTATCCGGGAGACCGGTTCTTTCCGGAATTCACACCGGAACAATTCCGATTAATCCGGCGGACACCTGGACAAACAGCCGGACTGACGTTCTGCGTTTACGAAAAAAATATTTTTTAATAATTTTAATTGACAGAATAATAGAAATATGCTATAATAAAAATGTCCGTGATATACTAATGATAATAACGGGCTGACTGTTCGCTTGCACCATCCAGTCATAAAACAAAACCAGGGCATTTTAATTTTGTAAAATAATCTTAATTAAAATGCAGTCAGAAAATTTCCTGACTGCATTTTTTAAAAATTTAAAAATGAAAAATCAGAAAGGAGTCAGAATTGTATTTGTCATGTATCAGTTAAAAACTTCGGCTGCTTTTGACAGTGCGCATTTCCTGTCCGGTTATCAGGGAAAATGTGCCAATCTCCACGGACATCACTGGAGTCTGGAAGTTTGCATCCAGGGCGGAACGCTCCAGGCACAAGGCACAAAAAGAGGCATGCTCCTGGATTTCAGCGATTTTAAAAAAATTGTCCGCAGACTCGCTGATGATTTCGATCATGCTTTGATCTATGAAGAAAATTCTCTGAAAGATACCACAATTTCTGCATTACAGCAGGAAAATTTCAAGTTAATCCCTGTGCCTTTTCCTCCCACAGCGGAAAATTTTGCGGAGCATTTTTTTCAATTGCTCACAGAACAAGGGCTGACGGTCTGTCAGGTGACTGTCTATGAAACGCCTGATAATTGTGCTGTTTATACGGAGGGCAAATAAATGTTGTATCCTGTTACAGAAAAATTTGTCAGTATCAACGGCGAGGGGAAGCGTGCCGGTGAACTTGCCGTTTTTATCCGTTTCAGAAAGTGCAATTTAAGATGTTCCTACTGCGATACCATGTTGGCAAATTCCAATGATTGTTCTGTTGAAATGCTGACTGCGGACGAGATTTTAAATTACATCCATGAAGAGGGTGTGACAAATGTCACACTGACAGGCGGTGAACCGCTTTTACAGGAAAATATAGAAGTTCTCGTTGAAAAGCTGATGAAAAGCGGTCACCGGGTTGAAATTGAAACAAATGGGAGCATTTCTATCAAAAAATTAAGTCAGAGCAATTACAGACCAAGTTTCACGCTGGATTATAAATTGCCATCCAGTAATATGGAAAGTTTTATGCTGACTGAAAATTATGATGACCTGACAAAAAATGATGTTGTAAAATTTGTCGCCGGGAATCTTACCGATCTTAAAAAAGCGGCTGAGATCATAAAAAAATTTTCACTGACTGAAAAATGCCTTGTTTACATCAGTCCGGTTTTCGGCAAACTCAATCCGGACGGAATCGTGGAATTTATGAAATTGAAACATCTTAATCAAGTCCGTCTGCAATTGCAGTTACATAAATTTATCTGGAATCCAGAAGAAAGGGGGGTCTGAATTTTGGATCAGGAAAAAATCAAATATCATGTCCGGGGATTGCTCGAAGCAATCGGCGAAGATCCGGAGCGTGAGGGATTGCGGGAAACGCCTGACAGAGTCGCCAGAATGTTGACAGAAGTCCTTGCCGGGACGGTTTACAGCAATCATGAAATTGCTGAAATGTTCGGGAAGACATTCCCGTTGGAAGATTCCGGGCAGACGGATTCTGCGGTTGTTATGAAAGATATTCAGGTATTTAGTTATTGTGAACATCATATGGCGCTGATGTATGACATGTATGTGAATGTTGCCTATCTGCCGAAAGATCGTGTCATTGGTCTGAGCAAGATTGCCAGAATCTGCGATATGGCGGCAAAAAGATTACAATTACAGGAACGGCTTGGGAAAGACATTGCGGAAATTATTGCAGAGGCAACCGGCTCGCCGGACGTGGGTGTGTTCATTTCCGGTTCGCACAGTTGCATGACAGCCAGGGGCATCCGGAACGCATCCGCAAAGACAATCACCAAAACATTGATGGGAAAATTCCGGACAGATCAGAAATTACAGGAGCTGCTTGACTGATGTATATGGACATTCTGAAAAAAATAGTCAATCATTATGACTATTACAAAAATATTGCGGTTAATCTTGAATGGATGGAACTTCGTACAAAGTATCATGACTGGTATAAACAATACCCTGTCGGAATGTTCGTCACTACATTTGATTTCCCGGAGAATTACGTCAAAGACAATTTTGAGCAGGCTTATGTGCAGATGGTTTTGACGGATATGGCTCACACAGAAAATTTTGAGGAAGGTTTTCAAAACGTTCCATCTTCTGAACTCCTGGAATACATGACACAAAATGTGCCTTTTTATGCGGAGTATATGACTTATGAGGAACTCCGCATGACACCTGTCACAGAAGAATATCTGATAGAAAAAATAAAATTGCATGCTGACAGATATGCTGTTCCGGAGAATGAAGTAAATGCAGTAATCCCCTACATCATGGGTGCAGAAAATATTGAAATCGGCGGTCACTATTACGGAGATCATACGTTTATTTCGATAAAAAACAATTCCATTATGCTTGTTGAATGCGGAATATGGGACTAAAAAGGAGGATCATTTTTTATGAAAGCATTGGTATTATGTAGCGGCGGCGTCGACAGTGCCACTTGTCTGGCAATGGCGGTTGATAAATACGGCGCACAGGAAGTCCTTGCGTTAGCCGTTTATTATGGACAGAAACATCAGAAAGAATTGCAGGCGGCTGAAAAGATCACAGAATATTATCATGTGAAATTGCAGAAACTGGATTTGTCTGTGATTTTTGCGAATTCGGATTGTTCTCTGTTAGCACATGCAGAAACAGAAATTCCAAAGGAAAGCTATGCAGAACAGCTCCGGAACACAGACGGAAAACCTGTCTCTACTTATGTGCCATTCCGGAATGGTTTGTTCCTGGCATCTGCGGCAAGCATTGCCTTATCCCATAACTGTGAAGTCATTTATTATGGCGCACACAGCGACGATGCCGCCGGGAATGCCTATCCGGATTGCAGTGATGCATTCCATCAGGCAATGAATCAGGCAATTTATCTGGGCAGCGGCAATCAGCTCTGGATTGAAGCACCGTTTGTAAATTTAACCAAAGCCGACGTTGTGAAAAAAGGGATTGCATTAGGCGTGCCCTATGAATTAACATGGAGCTGCTATGAAGGCAGTGACAAGCCTTGCGGCGTATGCGGCACTTGTCGTGACAGAATTTCAGCGTTTGAAGCAAATGGTGTTACAGACCCGCTTATTAAAAGTTAAAAAAGAGAATTGAATTTATTATCACGGTCTGCATTTCCGGAAAAACTTAGAAAACTACAGGATAGCAGGATTTTTTCAGTCTACGGACTGGATGGACTACCTTGAAAAAATTCGTCACAAAAAAATAGATATCGACGGAAAACTATTTCTGATTTTGTCCGAATGCTGAGTCTATAAGAGTTATTTAATGGTTTGCTGTATATGACTTTGATATGAAATTAAATACATTTATGGATTTCCATGACAAAATGAAAAAAATGTTTAGAAAGAAAGTAATTGGCGATATAAAATCCGATGTTCCTGATTTCTTTGATGTGAAAAAAGAAAATATCATCATGTCCGGAGTTACGGGGGAAGCTTTTGGCAAACACAGATATATTGTATATGTCAGTCCGAAAGGTAAAAACTGGAAAGTTCATATAAATGCTGACTTTTATGAAGATGATAACGGAAATTATAGCTGCTGTTTGTTTTATGACAGGAGAGTTTGCCGGACAACTGAGGCGTTAGAAAACATGACAGCAGAAGAAATAGAAAGTCAGGCATATGGTGCGTATATGGACGGTGCAAGATAAAAATAAATGCAATATTGCATTAAAAATAGGGAGGATATTATTATGGACAGAAGTTCCCATGATAAATTGAAAAAAGAGAATACCCGTGCGGATGAGGGATTGCAGAATCTCGGCAGTAAAAATACAAACTATGCCAGGGATTACGCTCCGGAAGTTCTCGAAACTTTTGACAACAAACATCCGGACAGGGATTATTTTGTAAAATTCAACTGTCCGGAGTTTACAAGTCTGTGTCCGATTACCGGACAGCCGGACTTTGCGACAATTTATATTTCTTATGTCCCGGATAAAAAAATGGTCGAGAGCAAATCTTTGAAATTATATTTGTTCAGCTTCCGCAATCATGGAGACTTCCACGAGGATTGCGTCAATATCATCATGAATGATTTAATTGCTTTGATGCATCCGAGATATATTGAAGTTCTGGGGAAATTCCTCCCCCGTGGCGGTATCTCCATTGATCCTTACTGCAATTACGGAATGCCCGGCACAAAATGGGAGCATGTTGCGTGGGATCGTCTGACACAACATGATCTCTATCCAGAAAAAATCGACAACAGATAATACATAAATTGAAATATTTTTGTTGACAATTTTCATAAACTATGTTAAAATAAAAGTCAGATATATTTTTCACAACAGGAAGTGAACGAGATTACATGCTTGCACACCAGAAAATAACAAATTCAGATGATTTTTTCCAGAATTTGAGTCAACGCTCCCCCAAAGGCGTTTATTTCTGCCGGATTAACGGCTGGAATCCGGAAGTCAATGCACTGATCCGGAAGTACTATGACGCCGCAAGACGAACCGGCGTCGTCATTGAGGGCGGCATTCCCAATCCGACAAACCAGAATCTTGCCTATTATCAGGAAATGATGGGCTCACAATTCCAGATGAACGAAACTTTTATTCAGCTTAGTCTCAGAAAATGGCTGCCCCGAATGAATCCCGGTCAATGCGATGCTGTTACATCTTCAGTCTATCACACACTCGATCAGCTCCGGCAATCCGGTAAGCCAGAGACTGTTCTTAAAAATATCTATATCAAGTTCATGTGCTGGCTGTATTATAAATTTGAACGGATTCTTGGTCAGCTCGGCATGGAACAAATCCCGAAAATTCTCTATGAGGGCGAAATCAGCAATCATGCGTTATTATTAATTTCTGTTCTCGCACATGCCGGCAGCGATGTGATTGTGTTACAGTATCATGGCGACCAGAATTATTTGAAACTTGACCCCCGGTCGGAATTTTCTGAAACTCTGGATTTGCCTGGAATGACTGCATTTCCACAAAATTTCAGTCTTGAACAGATCCGGCAGGAACTCAATCAGGAATTAAACCGCAGACGATTATACGGAACACTTCCGGAAATTCTTAACTGCACAAATGCCTGGCTTTCCGGGAATGATTCTGTTTTTGCAGAAATCCGGAAAAGTCCGGCACAACGTGGACAGGATCAGGATTTTTTCTATAACTGTTACTGCCGTTTGTCCGGAGTGGAAGAAAAACAGTCCTACCCCAATCAGCTTTACCGGTTTTATACAGATCTGAAAAATGCCGGCAGAAACGTGGTCATTCTGGATCATCCACCGGCACAGCCGGATGCAAACGAAGTTTCAGCGATTCAAAGAAAAAATAATTATACCAGGCTGGAAGATATGATTCAGGATCTGGCAATGAATCTGAGCTGTCCGGCAAATTTACAGCTCCAGAGACTGTTTGTCAAAAGTTTTGTCGATGTTATGCTGGAAGAATCCACAAAGTCGGACCGTAATTTAAACAAACTCATGAACCAGGGAATTTATCTGATTTGTTGGCTGAAACGGCATCAATCCGTCCTGTTTCGGAACTGGAAAGCACCAGATATTGGCTGTATGATTTATCTTGGAGGCTGTCAGAACGAAAAAGAAGCTCTATTTTTCCGATTTCTGGCTCGTCTCCCTGTGGATGTTCTGATTCTGACACCCGGACAAAATCAAACATGCTGTCTGGAAGACTCCTTGCTGTATGAACAGCACTTTACAGATTTTCTGGAGATTGCAAAATTTCCGAGGGATCTTTCTGAAATTCGTATTGGTACAACGGCTTATCATGCGGAACGGGAATTGGATCAGATTTTATACCAGGATTCCGGCATTTATCGTAATCAGCAGTACCAGAAAGCCAATTCTGTCACGCTCCGGACAACTTACGAGGAAATTGCATTGTACTGGCGTGAAGAAGTCAGTATGCGTCCTAATTTTGAAATTGTTGACCAGACAGTTACAGTTCCTGTGCTCTTTGCGAAAATTTCTGGTGTAAAAGATGGAGATGTGCATGCCTACTGGGATTCTGTCAAAATGCTGATGGCAGAGTCACCCTATGTGATCTACAGAGCACCTTTCGTACAGATGGCAGGATCGAACAATCCCCTGAAATCCCGCTGTATCAATTTTCTGGATCATGGCAAACTCCAGCGTGACAAAATCCGGCGTGATAAATATTATTCTTATGGATTTCTCCGGGAAGAAATCCAGGAACATATGCTTGACAAACTGCAATTGTTACTGGATCAGAGAATGATCCGGGGTATTTATGAAACCGGTACAGAATACGATGTGATTGCGACAATTCTGCACCTGGATATTAGTCTGATCCGGGAAATTCAAAAATTTGATTTCACAAAAAAAAATCCAAAATTGATGTATATTCTCGCCAATGAAAAAGTGCTGTCTCTGGAAGATAGTATTATTATGGCATTTTTGCATCTGGTCGGCTTTGATATTTTATTTCTTGTGCCGACAGGCTATCAGAGTGTGGAACAACATTTTCAGAAATTAGAAATTGAACAGCACCAGATCGGAGAATATCTCTATGATCTGCGTCCGCCGGATCTGCGGCGTTATGCCGGAAAACCAGTAAAATCCAATCCGTTTGATAAAATTTTCAGAAAAAAGAAATAAAAATTAATTATTATTTTTAAAAAATGAAAAAACCAGAAAACGAGGTAATTTGTGATGGCAATTAATTTAAGACACCCCAAAAGAGACGAGAGCACGGAAAATCCCGTGATCGAAACACAGGCATCTTCCGCACAGGTGCTTGACATTCAGCCGGTACAGGAATACAATGTGGTACTGGACAAACAGCAGGTAATCCAATCCATTGACATGCAGGAGATTGATCAGATGACAAGTCAGATTTCTGTGGACGATATGGATTCTATTGTGTCTTTCGGTTCAGAAGCTGCGGAATCCATTTCCAAAGCCTCCGACAGTGTACTCAATAACATGAGTCTGAATCAGATTAATGAATCCGGTGAATTGCTCAAAGCACTCTCCAGGGTCATGGATCAATTCAACATTGATGAACTGAAAGAACCCAAAGGCTTGCAGAAATTATTTAACAAGGCACAGGCACAGGTTGAAAAAATTCTGAAAAAATATAATACAATGGGTGCTGAAATTGATAAAATCTATGTAGCACTCCGGAAATATCAGGAGGAAATCAAGCAGTCCAACCGGAAGCTCAGCACGTTATTTGAATCCAATGTGGAATTCTATCATGAACTGGAAAAATACATCTATGCCGGTGATCAGGGATGTAAGGAGATCCAAGCGGCAATTGACGAGACACAAGCGGAAATTAATGCCACCGGCAACCAGGAATTACGCTTTCAGCTCCAGTCTTATCAGAATGCGCTTGCACTCCTGGAACAGCGTGTCCAGGATCTGCGGACGGCGGAAGTCGTTGCTATGGAGAGCATCCCCATGCTGAAAACGATGGAATTCAGCAATTATAATCTGTATCGCAAAATGGAGTCCGCAATTATTATCACGCTTCCAGTATTCAAGCAGGCACTTGCCCAGGCAATTTTGTTGAAACGTCAGAAGATCCAGGCAGAGGCTATGTCTGAACTGGATGCCAAAACAAATGAATTATTAATGCGCAATGCACAGAATACAGTCGATCAGGCAAAGGCAACCGCAAGAATGGCTTCCGGCAGTTCCATTCAAATTGAAACACTGGAAAATGCATGGAGAACGATTACATCTGGTATTGATGAAGTACAGCAGATTGAGTCTGATGCACACAAGAAACGGGAAGAAGATAAACTCCGCTTGCAGGCAATCAAGAATGATTTCAATTCGAAATATCATGTGCCGGATAAAAACAGAAAATAATCTATTCTGTGAATCGAAAAAAATTTTTAAAAGTATTGATAAAATATATTCTATCTGCTATTATATTAAGTAGAATAAAAATTTGCGAACCGCCGGTAATTTTCAAATCTCAGGGAGGTTCGCAGGTCGCACCTCGCAAGGGGTGCGTGAGTTGAAATGAAGAAAAAACAAACCGGCTGTTAATTCAAAATCAGAAGAATCAGAAAAAACAGGCGAAGCAGATTGCAAAAATTGTTTCCGGATCGTCCATCAAAACAGAAACGTTGCAAAATGTCTGGAAATCCATTGCAACAGGCATGGAAGATTTTGATGAAATGCAGAAAGATGCTCACCAGAAACGTTTAGAAGAACTTGACAAATTAGACGAAGTCAAAAAAGATTTTCATAAACAATACAAAATGCCACAC
>CAMWTO010000028.1 GCA_947177205.1 uncultured Ruminococcus sp.
CATATTTTCTTGCTCCCCTGATCCGGAATTTTCCTTGACTTTTATGAGAATCTGTGTTATAATACTCTCGTTGTCATATATTATTGTTATATTTATTTAATATTTTAATATTTTAAACAGGAGGTCTTTTGTAATGGCAATCGAAATTATCAAAAATCAGAAATTCGACCAGGAAAGGGCACTGTACAACAGTCATGGAATCATTCTTGAAAATTGCGCATTTGACGGCGCTGCGGACGGCGAAAGTGCTTTGAAAGAAAGCAGCGAAATTCAAGTCCGAAACACATTCTGCAATCTGCGCTATCCATTCTGGCATGACCATGATCTTTTGATTGAGGATTCTGAAATGACGGAACTTTGTCGGGCTGCACTCTGGTATTCCGATCAGATCAGAATCAAGAACACAAAAATGCACGGGATCAAGGCACTCCGGGAATGTTCGGGGGTCATTATTGAAAACAGTGATATTCTGTCCCCCGAATTCGGATGGTCTATCAATGGAATTACAATGAAAGACAGCCGTGCAGAAAGTGAATATTTCATGATGAGAAGCCGGCATCTGCAATTTGAAAATGTCCGGTTCAAGGGAAAATATTCATTCCAGTATATCGAAAATGCGATTTTTGAAAACTGCGTATTTGATACAAAAGACGCTTTCTGGCACGGAAAAAACATCACTGTCCGCAACAGTATCATCAAAGGCGAATACCTGGCATGGTATTCTGAAAATTTAACACTTGAAAATTGCAGAATTTCCGGGACACAACCGTTCTGCTACTGCCAGAATCTGAAACTTGTGAACTGCGAAATGCTGGATGCGGATTTATGTTTTGAAAAATCCAGTGTGCATGCAGAAATCACAACGCCCGTGCTCAGCATTAAAAATCCTGCAAGCGGTGTGATCCGTGTGCCGTCCGTCGGCGAAATTATCCGGGATGATGCAAATTCCAGAGCCGAAATTATTCTGGATTCCTCCGGTTTATAATTAATTTATGCAGTTATTTTATTTGAAAAATTTAAAAAATAATCCCCGTCTGCAAATGCTGTCTGCCATACTCGTGTTAGCATTCCCCACAATAATTGAACAGCTCCTGCAAACAGCTGTTCAGTACATCGACACGGCAATGGTCGGTTCGCTTGGCACACAGGCAACGGCGGCAGTTGGTGCAACAACAACGGTCAACTGGCTGATCGGGAGCACGATTTCAGCGCTCGGTGTCGGATTTCTGGCATATATTTCACAGGCATCCGGTGCTGGTGAAAAAGAAAATGTCCGGAAAGCGGTCGGGCAGGCGGTTATGATCGTCCTCACGGTCGGGATTTTTTTCACTATCCTGACAGTTTCACTCAGCAATGTGATTCCGGTCTGGATGCAGGTGGATGAGAACATCCGGGATCTGTCTTCAGGCTATTTCCGGATTCTCTATTTGCCGATGCTGTTCCGGACTGCCAACATTGTATTCGGGACGATTCTTCGTGCCGCCGGAGATACCAAAACTCCCATGCACGTGGGTGCGGCAATGAACATTATCAATACTGCACTGAATTTTCTGCTGATCTATCCGACAAGAATCATCACCATTCCAATCAAGATTCTAATCCCGATTATCCCGGAATCCGTGAAAGAAATTTCGTTCACAATTGCCGGCGCAGGGCTTGGCATTCAGGGTGCGGCAACTGCAAGTGCGATTGCGTATACATTCGGCGGGATTGCCATGACTGTGATGTTATGGCGGCATCCGGAAATTTCTCCACGGGGACAGAGTATCCATCCGGATCTGTCTGTCCTGAAGCCTTGTCTGCGGGTAGCATTTCCGAATATGCTCCAAAGATTCGCCACGTCCCTGGGTTATGTTGCCTTTGCAGCGATGATCAATTCTCTGGGAGAAACGGCAACAGCGGCACATACAATTGCAAATACGGTAGAATCAGCGTTCTACATTCCCGGCTATGGGATGCAGACTGCCGCCGCAACGCTTTCCGGGAACGCCTGGGGCGCAAGAGATCAGAAACAGCTTCAGAAATTAGCCAGAACAATTCTACCCTTGGAAATTATACTGATGATCGGTTCTGGCGGTCTGTTATTTTTATTTGCGCCGGAATTGATGCGGATTTTCTCGGAAGATACCGAAGTAATTTCCCTGGGGACGACAGTTCTGAGAATGGTCGCCGTCTCGGAACCGTTTTACGGCGTTCCGATTGTGATGGAAGGCATGATGCAGGGACTTGGCAAGACAGTTGCACCTTTTGTGTATAACGTCCTGGGGATGTGGTGTATCCGGATTGTAGGAACATTTGTGTGTACGCAGATTTTAGGCTACGGATTAATTTCAGCATGGGCATGCATGATCGCACATAATCTGCTGTTATTTATCCTGTTCACGTGTCATTACGCAAGCGGCAGATGGAAACCGGCGGAAGATCAAGTATAAATAAATTAAAATTTAAAAATCAGCTCCGGCATATTTCTATGATAAATACTGGAGCTGATAAAAATATAAATTAAGAATTTTTCAGAAAATCACTTGACAAATGTGATAAATTATGCTATAATTAATCTATTATTTATAGCATTCCCATAAGCACCTGTGGTGGAATGGCAGACACGGCAGTTTTAGGTACTGTTTTCGCAAGGAGTGCAGGTTCAAGTCCTGTCAGGTGCATATATAATTAATTAAAATTTTAAATTAAAATAAAAAATCCTGAGAAGACCGCCTGCCGGTCTTTTTTAAATTAGTAAGTTAAAAGGTAATATAATATGATTAAAAGTATTTTTCGTATATTCGGTTTTTGGGGTTTTATCAAACATTTGATATTTTATCCTTTCTTTGTGATAGCATGGAAAAGATATGAGAATGAACAACGTAAGATTGCAATCAGCAGAGGATTGTCCTTTGAAAAGTACAAAAAGCAGTTTATTGTTCACAGTGATGGAACAACAGAAGCAAAGCAAAAACAGTATGAGGCACAATCCCGTGCATACAAACTTGAAAAATTCAAAGCAAAATTCAGATACAAAAATTTTTAAATCGGATGGTACTCTTACTGACATCATAAAATAAAGGGAGATCACCATGCAGGAAAAAACAGAAAAAAAAATCGCTGAATTATTATTCGAGCAAAGAGAAAATGGCTTTGAACGGGCATCATTTGACCGGGAAATTGCATTCTATGAAAGCATCGGCGCAGGGAATCTTGAAATGATGCGCTTTTTTGCTGCTCCGTTATGCTGTGAGGGGTGCGGCACACTCAGCAAAGATCATCTGCGAAATCTGAAATATCACTTTGTCGTACTGGCGGCGCTGATTGCACGATTCTGTATCCGTTATGGCATGACGCCTGAACAAGCGTATCAGCTAAGCGATTTATATATCATGCAGGCAGATGAATGCCGGACAGAACAGGAAATCAGGACAATTCACAAAGAGATGCTGGAAAATTACACCCGTACCATGCAGAAAGTCCGCAACAGTAAAATCTATTCCAAGCAGATTGTCAGGTGCATGGAATATATCAGCGAACATCTGCACCAGAAAATCATGCTCCATGATGTTGCAGAATTCCTGGAGATCAGTGATGCGTATCTGTCCCGGCTATTCCGGCAGGAAACTGGAACGACATTCAACGAATATATCAACCGAGAAAAAGTGAAAGCCGCTGCCAATTTATTAAGATATTCTGACTATTCTGATCTGGAGATCAGTAACCTGTTCCGTTTCAGCTCCCAAAGTTATTTTATTAAAATTTTCCGAAAACATTTTGAAATGACTCCGAGAGAATACAAAAAACGCTACATAGTGCCTGAAATCGGATAATTTTTAATTTTTTTAAATTTCAGATCAAAATTTTACTATTTTTATCAAAGAACTAATAGAAATCTGTCAACAAGTTTGATATGATTTTAATATCATATGGTTGTTGCGTTTTTATTTATTTTAATTTTTAAACTTCAAATTATGAGAGGGGATATTCTGATGATAAAAAAACAAAATCAAAAACAGAAAAACAGTATCAGGCGCTGTGTAGCCGCTATTGCTGCCTGTGCGATGATGACAGCGGCGCTTCCTATTGGGCAGATTTCTGTTTCTGCGGCAGATTTGATCAGCAACGGTGCGTTTGAATCCGGCACTTCCGACTGGGGCATGTACAAAGAAAGCGGCGGAGCAGCTTCACTCAGCACAGATAACGGCAGACTGGCACTCAAAATCAGCAGTACCGGCAAAGTAACTTATGCTGTGCAAATGTTCTATGATATTATTCCGTTATATGAAAATGGCGTTTACCGCCTGAAATATGATATTTCCAGTTCCGTAGACAGATATGTGGAAGGCATGATCCAGCAGAACGGCGGTACTTACACTGCTTACACCTGGAAAGGTCTGGATCTGACGGCTGAACCGCAGACAGTTGATTATGAATTCACCATGGAATATGAAACGGACATCATGGCAAAGCTTGTATTCAACTGCGGTTTACAGCCGAAAGACGGCGGCGAACTCCCGGAACATGTAATTTATCTAGATAATGTTTCCCTAGAACTGGTGGACGACAGCAAGGTAGATTACAGCGCCACAAGACCGTATGCACCGCCGATTCTGACAGATCAAACTGGCTACAAGACAAACAGCAAAAAAACAGCCGTGTTTAGAAATATTACAGATCAGACGGAATTTTCTGTAATGGATGCAGATACGAAACAAGTTGTTTATACCGGAACTCTTTCAGAGCCGAAAGAGAATGTTTCCGCCGGTGAAACGAATTACACCGGAGATTTCTCCCAGGTAACGGAATCCGGCAGTTATTATATCCAGTGTGACGGACTGGATGATTCTTATTCATTCACAATTTCTGAAAATCCGTACAGTTCTATGCTGGATGATTCCGTCAGAATGTTGTATTTGCAGCGCTGTGGATGTTCCATAGAAGATGCTGATTTTGCTCACCCGGAATGCCACACGGGACTGGCAACGATCTATGGTACAAGTGAACAGATTGACGTCAGTGGCGGTTGGCACGATGCCGGGGATTACGGACGTTATACTGTTGCAGGCGCAAAGGCAGTTGCGGATCTGCTGTATTCCTATCTGGCAAATCCGGATCTGCATTCTGATGCGATCGGCATTCCGGAGAGCGGCAACGGCAGAGCGGATATTCTCGACGAGACAAAATATGAACTTGACTGGATGCTGAAAATGCAAACGTCTTCCGGCGGCGTTTATCACAAAGTAACCTGTGAAAATTTCCCCGGCTATGTCTCCCCGGAAAAAGAAACAGCACCTTTGATTGTCACACCTGTTTCTACAACGGCAACGGCGGATTTTGCTGGTGCAATGGCGCTTGCTGCGGAAGTTTATCAGGCATCCGATCCGGCATTTGCAGAAACTTGTCTGAATGCCGCAAAGAACGCCTGGAATTTCCTGGAACAGAATCCAAAAATTATTTTCGAGAATCCAGAAGACATTACAACTGGCGAATATGGCGATTTTGTTGATATAGATGAACGCTACTGGGCAGCCGCACAGCTCTGGCGTGTCACGGGCGACGCAAATTATCTTTCTGCATTGGAAAGCATGACAACACAAACCGGAATGGACTGGGCACTGGTCGGCGATTATGGTAACATTGCCATTCTGACAATGCCGGAAATTGATCCGGATTCTGAAATCTATACCAAAGTCAAGAATGCTGTGATCAAACAGGCAGACAAATTCCTGAAAACTTCGCAGAATTCTCCCTACGGCGTTTCACAGACGGTCTATAACTGGGGCAGTAACATGACGATTGCCAATTCCGGGATTATCCTGGGAATTGCAGGTCAGATAACAGGAAGTCAGGATTATCAGAATGCCGCTGAAGCACAATTGCATTATCTGCTTGGCACGAATCCCATCGGCACAAGCTTTATGACAGGATATGGCACAGTCTCTCCGCAAAATCCGCATCATCGTCCATCTATGGCAAATGGGACAGCCATGAAAGGAATGCTTGTCGGTGGTGTGAATTCCCATCTGGAAGACAGTGCTGCAAAAGCATATTGTAAGGGACTTGCACCGGCATTGTGTTACGTGGATAATTCTGAAAGCTACTCCACAAATGAGATTACGATCTATTGGAATTCTCCTTTGACTTATTTGCTGTCAGTCATGAATGCAGAGAATTCCGGAAATTCAGATTCTTATCTGCCCGGCGATGCCAATGAGGACGGCGAAGTAGACATCCGTGACATTGTCCTGATGAACAGAGTTTACGTCGGTGTGGATCAGGTAACAGCACAGGGACAGAAAAATGCAGACGTTGATTTGGATGGGAAAATCTCACTTTCTGACTCCATGAACGTACTTCGCTATCTGGTACATCTGATTGACGAGCTGCCGATTACGGATGCGCCTACACCTCCAATAACAGAGCCTGACACTGAATCCGGAAAAATCAAAGATTTCGGAACGCCTATGAATGCATCCGCAAGTGCTGTGGCAGATTTCCGGAATGGTGAATCTCCCCTGTTCTTTGCATCTGACGGTTGGACGAACGGGAGCTGTTTCGATTGTGGATGGTATGCAGACAACACCAAAATTGCGGATGGTTATTTAAGTCTGACAATTGACCAGGACAAAACTGGAAAATATAACTATTCCGGCGCAGAATACAGAACGGCAGATCATTATGGCTATGGCTATTATGAAACATCCATGCAGGCAATCAAAAATGACGGCGTTGTTTCTTCGTTCTTTACCTACACCGGAGAATCAGAAAACAATCCCTGGGACGAAATTGATATTGAAATCCTCGGAAAAGATACGACTAAAGTTCAGTTGAACTATTACACCAACGGCGTTGGCAATCATGAATTCATGTATGATCTCGGATTTGATGCTTCTGAGGGATTCCATACCTACGGTTTTGACTGGCAGCCGGATTCTATTACCTGGTACGTTGACGGCAAGGAAGTTTACAAGGCAACAGATAATATTCCGTCTACTCCTGGAAGAATCATGATGAATACCTGGCCTGGTATTACAGTTGACAGCTGGCTGAATCCGTTCAACGGCAACACACCGCTGACGGCACGTTATCAGTGGGTAACTTATAATTAAAATTAAACAAAATATCCCCTTTATTAAAAACCCTCTCTGAGTTTGCAGTCTCAGAGAGGGTTTTATTTTAATTATTTTAAATAATTTTAATTTTCTGTCAGTGTCCCGGAATAAGTCTTTCCGTCAAAACTCACAGAAAAATATTTTTTCTGTTCCGGAATTGTCCTGGAAAATCCATTTAATCCGGCTTTTTGAATAATGCCGGGATAATCCTCATAACATTCATCAAGGTCAACATTCCCGGTAATTCCTGCAACAGATCCGGTGTCGGATTTCTGCCACATGCCGAACTGTCCGGCGTAATTTGTCTGTTCTACGCCATAGTGCGCCACCCAGACAGCGTATTTGTTTTTCAATTCGTCTGTCATATAACTTTCCAAAGCAGATTTACTCATATAAATTCCTGTGAAATAGCCTGCTTTTTCAACCGTTTCAAGGAATGCTTTTGCAATGGCGGAGCATTTGGTTTTGCCGAGAGCAAGCTGTTTTGGTTCTTCGAGATCAAAATATAAAGGGTATTCAAATCTTTTATCTTTGAGAACTTTTAGAAAAATTTCTGCTTCCTGTCTTGCTTCTGATTCGCTCATTGCATAAGAATACCAGTAAGCACCGACCGGAATCTGATTTTTTTCGCATTCCGTGTAATATTCTTCAAATTTGCTATCTTTCTGAGAAATAGCTTTGCCGTAACCTGCCCGGAGAATAGCAAAGGCTGTTTTTCCAGAATTTCTGACTTTTGCCCAGTCAATGTCTCCCTGGTGTTTGGACACATCAATGCCATATCTTATCATAAAAAAATCACTCCTGAATTATGATAAATTTTAATTCTCATTTTTTTAAGATTTATTCTTGATTATCCTGGTCTTTTAACTGTTCCAGCGCCCTTTTCAGCGTTTTCGGCAGTGGCATTCCTAATTTGCCGGCATTCTCCAGAATGCTCAGTCCCTCATTGGCAAGATAGAATCCAATGACTGCCGACCGGCACACGGAATTATCACCACCGAACACCTGGGCATCCAAAATATGCCCGACTGCCACAACTGCCAGCATGAGCCCTTTCCGGGCAATGCCGATAAAGCCGATTTTGCTTGACAATGTCCGGGTAATCTTCGCTGTCAGCAGTCCCGTGCTATAATCCAGAATCATAAATGCAATCAATGCAAATAACAATCCGTCCAGATTACCCCACAGGAAACTTGCCGCTGCACAAAGCATGGACACAATCCATTTTAAAATTTCCATCTGTTTCATCACATAGGATCACCTCCGTTATCTTGATAATTCTATTCTATCATATTCTGATATGACATACAATGACAATCTTTCATAACAATTTTAAATATTACCTGAAATTATGAAAAATTAAAATAATTTAGAATAATTTTTAAATCACTTTACTTTTCGGAAAAATTATGCTATAATAAATTATATGAAATTATACTAAATTTTCCGGAGGGATGTATTTTGAATTCAGAACAGATCAGAAATTTCTGTATTATTGCCCATATTGATCATGGAAAATCTACGCTTGCGGACAGAATTCTTGAAAAAACACAGACTGTCGCACAGCGTGACATGGAACAGCAGATCCTGGATAATATGGATCTAGAACGGGAACGTGGCATTACCATTAAGGCAAGAGCTGTCCGTTTGAAATATCATGCCAATGATGGCAAAGACTATATTTTTAATTTGATTGACACACCCGGTCATGTGGATTTTAATTATGAAGTGTCCAGATCCCTGGCGGCTTGTGAAGGCGCAATTTTGATTGTCGATGCTTCCCAGGGGATTGAAGCGCAGACGCTTGCCAACACTTATCTTGCGATTGAACATGATTTGGAAGTTGTCCCGGTTGTGAACAAGATTGATCTGCCATCTGCACAGCCTGAGAAAGTCTGCCGGGAAGTAGAGGATATTATCGGGATTCCGGCAATGGATGCGCCAAGAATTTCTGCAAAACTAGGCACAAATGTAGAAGAAGTCCTGGAACGGATTGTCACGGATATCCCTGCGCCTGCGGCTGATCCAGATGCGCCGTTAAAAGCCTTGATTTTTGACAGTTACTATGATAGTTACAAAGGCGTGATTATCTATGTCCGGGTCAAGGACGGCACTGTCCGGGTCGGCGAAACTATCAGATTAATGGCAACCGGATCAGAATTCACTGTCACGGAAACAGGCTATATGACGACAAATCAGCTTGTCAATACCGGAGAACTATCCGCCGGAGAAGTCGGCTATCTGGCGGCATCCATTAAAAGCATTGGCGACACACAGGTCGGCGATACCGTTACGCTTGCGGACAATCCCTGTGAGGAGGCACTCCCCGGCTACAGAAAAGTCAATCCGATGGTATTCTCCGGAATTTATCCGGCTGATGGGGCAAAATACGGTGATCTTCGGGACGCTCTGGAAAAATTGCAGCTCAATGATGCAGCGCTGTCTTTTGAACCGGAAACGTCTATCGCCTTGGGCTTTGGATTCCGCTGTGGATTTTTAGGATTACTGCACATGGAAATTATCCAGGAACGTTTGGAACGGGAATATAATTTAGATTTGATTACAACAGCACCGTCGGTTATCTACAAAGTTATTCTGACGGACGGGACTGTGCAGTATATCGACAATCCAACGAATTATCCGGAATTATCTGTTCTGGCATCCGCAGAAGAACCGATGGTAAAAGCGGATATTCTCGTGCCTTCAGAATTCGTTGGAAATGTCATGGAATTATGTCAAGACAGACGGGGTATTTTCAAAGATATGCAGTATCTGGATGATACCAGGGTAACGCTGAAATATGAACTGCCATTGAATGAAATTGTCTATGATTTCTTTGATGCACTCAAATCCAGAACAAGAGGCTATGCGTCTTTCGATTATGAACTGATGGGCTATGTACCGTCCAAACTTGTGAAACTGGATATTATGCTCAATGGCGATATTGTAGATGCGCTGAGTTTTATTGTTCATGCGGATAAGGCTTATGCAAGGGGCAGAAGAATTGCTGAAAAACTGAAAGAGAACATTCCACGTCAATTATTTGAAGTCCCGATTCAGGCATGTATCGGCGGCAAAATTATTGCCCGTGAGACAGTCAAGGCAATGCGCAAGGATGTCCTTGCAAAATGCTATGGCGGTGACATTACCAGAAAGAAAAAATTACTGGAGAAACAAAAAGAGGGCAAAAAGAGAATGCGTCAGCTCGGCACAGTGGAAGTTCCGCAGGAGGCATTCATGAGTGTGCTCAAACTGGATGATTAAAAATCATGAAACACGAAAGGGTTAATTATGATGAAATTTACCTGTCCGCACTGCAATGAAAAGACGTTTACGCCCTTGCAGAAAGCACTTGCCGGATCAATGAAGAGCGTCGGAAAATCATGTCCGAACTGTGGCAGAAAATGCTGCAATGGCATGGAATCAGCTTATTTTGACAGCATCATTTCTGTGATTATGCTGATTGCTATTTTTGTGATTTACATGAAAGCGGATGCTTCTATGAAGTTGCAGAGCAGCATTCTGATTTCAGGCATCATTATTGCAAGATTCGTACTGAGTTTTCTATTCAAAATGTTCTTCGGAAAACTGGTTCAGCCTGTCCGGACAATGAAATGACCGGAATTTATATCCATGTGCCGTTTTGCGCCAGAAAATGTATTTACTGCGATTTTTTCTCTGTCAAATACCAGAAAGGACTTGTATCTAATTATGTCAACGCTGTGATCCGGAATCTACAAGCCTATGCCGTACAAGATCCGGTAGACACAATCTATTTTGGCGGTGGCACACCGTCACTGTTATCCGCAGATCAGATTTTCGAAATTCTGAATGCTTGTGTAAAATATTGCAATATTTCTGAAAATCCGGAAATCACCCTGGAATATAATCCATCCGGGAATCGTGAACAGTATCTGCATGACCTGCGCCAGGCTGGAATCAATCGTCTCTCAATCGGCACCCAGAGTTTTTCTGATCCGGAATTAAAAATGCTCAGCCGGACGCATTCTGCAGAAGATAATATCCGGACAATCCTGACGGCTTATGAACAGGGATTTACAAATATTTCCTGCGATCTGATACTGGCAATCCCTGACCAGACACCGGAAATCCTCTCGCAATCCCTGCATACACTCGTGAATCTCCCCGTCACGCACTGTTCTGCCTATTTATTGCAGATTGAAGAAGAAACTTCACTTTCCCGGAATCCGGATTTATTAGCACGTCTGCCGGATGAGGATGACTCTGTCGATTTGTATCTCCAGACAATCCAGACATTAAAACAAGCCGGCTTTATGCAATATGAAATATCCAGTTTTGCAAAATCCGGATATGAAAGCCGTCATAATCTCAAATACTGGCGTTGCGAGCCGTATCTGGGGATCGGCGCAGGCTCACATTCCTGTTATCATGGAAAACGTTTCTTTGTTCCGGAGAATACTCCCAAATTCTGCAAAGATCCTGTTCAGGATGTTCAAATCGTTTCGGAAACTGTCTTTGATCTGGAAGAACGGATCATGCTCGGACTGCGGACAACAGACGGTATTTCTGAAAATTTCATAAGTCCTCAGGCAAAATTAAAAATCCCCCTGCTGATAAAATCCAATTATCTGATAAAAAAATCAGACGGCAATATTGCTCTCACACCAGAGGGCTTTGCTGTTTCGAATACCGTAATTGCAGAATTATTGTAATTATACAAAAACTATTGACAACGCATAAAAAATATGGTATACTATATATAAATTCATGCAAGCTATTCAGCATTCAGGGGGATATTTTATGAAAAAATGTATATTTAGCTGTGTAAGCCCTGCCGTGGCAGTGGCATTATTGTTCTCATCTATGTTCTGTGGCTGTAATGCCAAAAAAGAATCGTCGCAGTTTGAAACTGTCCATCTGACCATTGCAAGCGAGGTTGCGTCAGAAGATATTTTGGAACGGCAGATTGCAAAATTCCAGTCTCTGCATTCTTCAGAATTGTCGCTGTCTTATACGATCAGGGACGTGTCGGAAGATAATCTTCTCAAAAGTCCCAGGACTTCTTCAGATATTTTTTGCATTGCCAATGACCAGGTGGACGAACTCTATCAATCCGGAACGCTGTTGGAAATCACGGAAAATACAGACAGTATTCTCAGCAATGTCGGTGGTGCAGGAACAACCGCCGCTGAAGTTGTCACACGGGACGGCAAACTCTATGGTTATCCGATTTCATCCGGAAACGGCTATTTCCTGTATTACAACAAAGCCTATTTTTCAGAAACGGATGTGGACGCACTCGACAAAATTCTGGAAATTGCAGCGCAGAATCAGAAAAAATTCACCATGGATTTCAGCTCCGGCTGGTACTTGTTCTCGTTTTTCAAGGGTGCAGGGCTGAATCTGGAATACAATGAAGAAAAAGCAGCGAATATTTGCACATGGAATTCCCATGATGCGGAACATTCCGGCGTTTCTGTTGCAGAAGCCATGCTGGATATTACGGCAAATCCCGGTTTTCTGAATCTCCCGAACGATCAGTTTATAAATCAGATCGAAAACGGCGATGTGATTGCCGGTGTCAGCGGTCAATGGAATGCGGAGGAATTGTCTGCTCTGTGGGGAAATGATTACGCCGCAACAAAACTGCCTACTTATACGCTCGATGGAGAGCAAGTGCAGATGGCAAGTTTCACAGGCTACCGGATTCTTGGTGTGAATGCCTATACAGAGTCCCCGACATGGGCAATGCGTCTGGCAAAATTTCTCTCTGAGGAAGAAACACAGCTCATGCGTTTTGAATCCACTGGGCAATGTCCGGCAAATGTCAGTGCTGCTAATTCCGAAAAAGTACAGGCATCTCCAGCAGTTGCCGCAATTGCAGAGCAAGCGCCTTACAGCTACATCCAACACGTGGCTGATCCGTTCTGGGATGCCTCTAGCAATTTCGGGAAGATCATTGCAGACGGCAATCCGGACGGACTGGATTTGCAGTCTCTGCTTGACAAGACAGTCAGTCAGATTATTGTTCCAGTCAAAACAAATTAATTAACATTAATTTTAATTAACCAGATTCATAACAGATTCATAAAGGAAATAGAGGGTATGGATATTTCATTACAGGAACTCGCAGAAAAACTGAAAGTATCTGATGAATACAGAATTGTCTATCACATCCGCCCGGATGGTGACTGCATAGGCTCGGCGTTCGCACTTGCACTGGAATTGCAGTCTATCGGCAAGAAATGCGAAGTTGTCGGATAAGACTCCATCCCACGCATTCATCAGTACATGACAGATCAGGTTGCAATGGATATCCTTAAAAATCTCGTCTGGATTGGCATGACCATCCGGGAACTTCCGGACGGCAGAATGCGTTGCTCCACACGAACGAATGGCAACATTTCCGCAGATGCCATCTGCCGGGAACACGGTGGCGACGAACATTTCCATGCGGCTTGCTGTGAATTGTCCACAGATGCCCGGACTGCCCGGAAAATGATGGAAGAAACCTACCGGAAGTATTTACTTGCAGAAATAAAAAAATAAGTGACAACCTCCATCGTCTATTTTGATGGACGTTGCCCTATTTAGAAAGGAGAAAGTATCATATGCTGAAAGAAAAAATTTTAAAAATTAGTTTGGTACTTATGAGTACTGCAATGCTACTACAATCTGTGCCAATCCATGTAATTGCCGAAGATACTGCAACGATTGCAACAGAAACAATACAATTGGAATACTTGCCCGGGGATGTCAATGGGAACGGCAATTTTTCTATTCTGGATATTATCATTCTTCAAAGATGGCTGTTAGGGAAAGGCAATCTGACTTGTTGGCAAAATGCAGATCTGACACAGGATGGTATCATCAATATTTTTGATCTTTGTTTGATGAAACAAAATCTGATTAGGAATACACAAGCTAAAACTGATGAATTTATACCATATAAAACCGGAATGGATGATGTTTTTGTTGATTATGTGGTAATCGTGACTATAAAACAACAATACCGATATCCTGAAAAACATTGGACAATGGAAGACTTCAAAGGCGTAGAAAATATAGATTCTGTTCAAGATGCTACGCCGCCGTCTTCAAACAGGCAGATTTTATATATTCTTCTGAAAGATTGCAGTCAGGAAAATGTATTGAAAATGATCTGCGACATAGAGGCTTTAAACAGGGAAGAAATCTACACCGTACGCCCTACAAGCTGGGAAACCTATGCTGTGAAATAATAAATTATCAAAATTTTATCATCATTTCTGTCCAAGAATCCAGTTCCGATATTGCAAAGCAGACTGTTCCTGCTTATTGTCCCCGAACTGGTAATAGACATGATTCCGGATCTCATCCGGAAGATACTGCTGTCGGACATAATGATGCGGATAGTCGTGGGGATAGAGATAATGCTGTCCTCGGACAGCCGCACCCATTCCGTCAAAATGCTGATTCTGCAAATGTCTTGGAATTTCCAAAGATCCATATTTTTCAAGATCCGAAATTGCCGCATCCATCGCCTGTTTTGCGCTGTTGGATTTTGGTGCAGTCGCCAGTAAAACCACGGCTTCTGCAATGGGGATTCTCGCCTCGGGCATTCCTAATTGCAAAGCACTTTCCACACATGCCTGGACAATCGGCATCGCCATCGGATAGGCTAACCCAATATCTTCGGCGGCAATGACTAGTAATCTTCTTGTCAGAGAGATCAGGTCACCTGCCTGCAATAATCTGGCAGTATAATGCAATGCGGCATTTTCATCGCTGCCCCGGATGGATTTCTGCAAAGCAGACAGAATATCATAATGTGCATCTCCATCACGATCATAACGCATATTACTTCTTTGTGTCAGAGATTCTGCCAGCTCCAGGGAGATGACAAATTCCTGCTCAGATTCTTCGCAAGCCAGGACGCATAACTCGCAAGCGTTCATAGCTTTCCGGACGTCTCCCCCACTCCCCTGTGCGATATGAGAGATCACACCATCCTGAATCCGAAAAGCATGTCCCTGCATGGATTCCAATTCCCGGAATGCCCTTGCAACTGCTTTTTCGATTTCACTTGTTTCCACAGGTTTGAACTCAAAAACTGTACTCCGGCTGATCAGGGCATTATACACAGCAAAATAAGGATTTTCTGTCGTGGAGGCAATCAGCGTAATGTCGCCTTTTTCAATATAAGACAACAAACTCTGCTGTTGTTTTTTGTTCAGATACTGGATCTCATCCAGATATAATAAAATCCCGTTCATACTGGCAAATGTTCCGATTTCCGAAATAATCGACTTAATATCGGAAATACCAGCCTGTGTGCCGTTCAGGACATGCAGTTTCTTGTTTGTCTGCTTTGCAATGATACTTGCAACGGTTGTTTTACCGACACCGGATACACCGTAAAAAATCATATTAGGAATGTGACCGCTCTCAATAATATTCCGGAGCGGTCTGCCTTTGGCAAGCAAATGTCTCTGTCCGACAACTTCATCCAGATTTTTCGGTCTGATCTGTTCCGCAAGAGGTGTCATAGATTTTTCTCCTTCTATTCCTGCCATTTATAATTACAGTACTGATATTTCAAATATTTTGCGGCAATTTCATCTTGTTTTCGCCATAATTCCATGTAAGATTCCTGTGTTTTGTCGGAATGTTTCTTTCCGGATTTTCGTTCTGATTTAATATCAAGTTTATTTTTTATAGTATGCCACTCTTGGATTGCATGAGAAAGATCTGTAATTTCTGTTAGTTCGCCGTCAATAAAATAAAATTCAAATGCTTCATCAAAATCTAAATAACAAGGGATAAAATCTGCAAGAGAAAAATGTTCATCCCGGTTTCTGGCGAGCAACAGACTTCCTGTATAATTCATTCTTAACTTCGGGGATTTCTGAAAATGGACTGTGATTTTTGAATCGGGTCTTTCTGTATCACTCCGGACTGTTTTTTCACCATACAGGAAATTATCTTCAATGAAATATTCTGCCTGATATCCTCGGTAACAACAAGTCATACAGATATTACTTTCTAGTCCAAAATCCGCAGAATGAATCAAATCCGTGTCTTTTTCAATGGCAATCAAAGTATATTTTTTACCTTGATAATACAAATAATCGCTGGATTGCATTGTCATTTCTAACCCTCCAGGACTCCCCGATCTGCCAGGAATTGCAGAAATTCCTGCATATTTTTGCATCTTTTCCAGGCATAGAATTTTTTACCGGAACGCAGTTCAAATACTAATGAGCCGCCTTTCCGCCGAGAATACAGCCGGACAGCTACAATGTCATAAGCTGTAATCTGTTTTCTTCCCAGGATTGTTCCATAAGTAATTTCGTTATTTTCCGGATCAAATGTGATTCTGGTCAGCCAGATGATCAGAAATACAACGCCGAAGATCGGCAGACCGCCTGCAAGTCCCGTCAGACCATGTTTCAGGATTGACAGGATACAGGCAAAGGCTACTACAATCAGTGCGGGATAATCCATTACAGTTGTTTTCATATTAAATCCTTTCTAAATAGTATTTTTTTGCCAGCACAAAATCAAATATAGTAATCATGCCATCCTGATTGAAATCTACTGCTTTCCAGTTCGGCAAATCGCCTGTATTTAATAGCCATTTTTGCAGTGTAATAATATCTAGTATATTAAATTCTCCGTCTTTGTCAGCATCGCCGATCAGGATTTCCGGAGCTGTCCCAAGAGAAACAAAGTTTCTTTCATACTTTTTAGCATAGGCTTGTGCTGTGGAATTATCATAGCCGTAAATTGTCGCTGTATCAGAAAGTGTAGACTCGCTGTCATCAATTTTGCATTCTAGATTTTCAATTGTGATAGATTCTAAAGCATCACAATCAAAAAAAGCATACTCTCCAATTGTTGTCACGCTGTTTGGAATTGTGATAGATTCTAAAGCATCACAATGATAAAAAGCCACCTCTCCAATTGTTGTCACGCTGTCTGGAATTGTGA
>CAMWTO010000029.1 GCA_947177205.1 uncultured Ruminococcus sp.
ATACATGATCTTGACAGAAAAGTCAATAGCTTGCAGAAAAATTCTGTTGAAAATGCTGTGATTCTCTGAAATTTTAAAAAAATTAAATTTATTTTAAAATTTTTTTGAAAAACACTTGACAAATCTTTCAGAATCTGTTATAATAATTCTCGGAACAAAGCAGATGCACCCTGCGTCTCACCGTTTGACACGGTTTTTTTTAAATTTTAAATTTTTTTAAAATTTAATTCACCGCTCGCCGAAACGGTTCACATGCAACATGTTGATTTTATTCTTGATTCATGATTTATGTGAGTGCAGGTGCTGTGTCCGCACTCATTTTTTGTTTTATTTTTTAAATCTAACGCTTGGGGGTGCCAGCAATTAGCAAGGAAAACAAGGACATGCAGATTAACGAAATGATCCGGGATAAAGAAGTTCTGGTCATTGACTCTGACGGCAAAAAGCTCGGTGTGATGTCTGCAAGAGATGCGCAGATGCTCGCTTATGACAAAAATCTGGATCTGGTCAAAATCGCTCCGCAGGCAAAACCGCCTGTGTGCCGTATTCTCGATTATGGCAAATTCTGCTTTGAACAGCAGAAACGTGAGAAAGAAGCCAAGAAAAACCAGAAAGTCATGTCAATTAAAGAAATCAGAATGTTTTCTACGATTGACACACATGATTTTGAAACAAAAGTCAATCAGGCAATCAAGTTCCTGAAATCCGGCGATAAACTGAAAGTTTCCGTCCGGTTCAGAAGACGTGCGATCGCTCATCCGCAGTTCGGCGAGGAACTGCTCGAACGTTTCAAAGAAGCCTGCTCCGAGTGCGGTGTTGTCGAAAAACCCGCAAAAGCCGAGGGACGCAATATCGTGATGTTCATCTCCCCGAAAGCAGCAAAGTAAGTTCAGTGCAAGGAGGAATTCTTATGGCAAAAAAAGTAAAAGTAAAATCTCATTCCGGTGCGAAGAAAAGATTCAAGCTCACTGCAAGCGGCAAAGTGAAATATCAGCACACCAATAAGCGCCACAGACTCACCCAGAAAGACACAAAGCGCAAGAGAATCGCAAGAAATGCCGGCGTTTCTGACGTTGCAGATGCACCGGCAATCAAAAAAATGATTCCATATCTTTGATGAGAGATCAGAAATTTTCAAACTGGGAGGATTAAATTATGGCACGTATTAAAGGCGCATTAGCGACACGTAAAAGAAGAAACAAGACACTGAAACTCGCAAAGGGTTATTTCGGCGCAAAGAGCAAACATTTCAAGATGGCAAAGCAGGCTGTCATGAAATCCGGACAGTATGCTTATATCGGCAGAAAGCAGAAAAAGAGAAACTTCCGTCAGCTCTGGATTGCCAGAATTTCCGCAGCAGCAAAAATCAATGGCATGAATTATTCCACATTCATGAATGGCTGCAAGAAAGCAGGCATCACACTCAACAGAAAGATGCTCTCTGAGATCGCAATTCATGATGCTGCCGGTTTCACAGCAATTGTAGAAAAGGCAAAGGCTGCCCTTTGATTTGAGACAATACCAGAACACGCCGGTAAAATGGCGTGTTTTGTTATATTGCATGGGAGACTGAAAAATCATGCAGAAAAATAATTATAATTATCAGGATCAGAATTTTTATATTACTTCAAAGGAAAATCCGGCAATCCGGCATTACCGGAAATTGCGGGATCATAAAAAAGCAAGAAAAACAGAACGGTTATTCGTGATTGAGGGACTGCGAATCGTCCGGGATGCATTGCAGTATCCGGATCTGGTGGAACAGATTCTGATAACAGAAAAATTCCGGACACAGGCACAGAATTCTGACAGTCCGGAAGTTTTCAAAATCCCCGAAATTTCGAAAAAAATACAGATCCTGTATATTTCGGATGCCGTGGGGAATGATTTGTCTGATACAGAACATGCGCAGGGGATTTTTGCAGTATGCAGGATGCCGGTGCAAAAATCCATTCCGGAAATCCTGAGACCAGAGGGTAAATATTTGGTTCTCTGTAATTTGCAAGATCCTGGCAATCTGGGTATGATTCTGCGGACGTGCGATGCACTGGGCATGGATGCTGTCCTGACAACAGGGAGCTGTGAATTATACAATCCTAAAACCATCCGTTCGGCGATGGGTTCTGCGCTCCGGGTTTCCGTCGTAGATGAACCGGATGCCGGAAAATTACTCCAATTATTGCGAAAGCAGAATATCACAAATTATGCTTCTGTTCCGGCAAAGAATGCATTGTCTCTGACGGATTGTCATTTTCAGAGTGGTTGTGCAGTTTGGATCGGCAATGAGGGCAATGGACTTCCGGAATCCATCATCACATTATGTGATGATGCTGTCACGATTCCTATGCGTGGCGGTGCGGAATCGTTCAATGCGGCAATGGCAGCCGGGATTTTTGCCTGGGAAATCATGAAGACAAAATCATAAAATCTAAATAATGAAATAGATTTAATGATTCTAAAAATAACTGGTTATCATCAGATTATCAGGGAGAATTTTTGACATATGACTACTGAATTTACAGAATTTACAGATTTCAACGCAACTGTCGGATGGCTCTGGCTTGTCATGGTAATGGGAGTTGCCAATCCGAGAATTCATGATCTGATTCAAAAATTTTCGGATATCAGGGAACTTTACTTTGCTATGCAAGACCCGGATAATGGATTTCTCAAAGAAAAAGAATTCCAGAAAGTAAAAGAAATTCCTGTCAGCAGGGCGAATCAGGTTGCTGAATTCTGTACCGGAAAAGAAATCTGTATTCTGACATGGGATAGTCCGGATTATCCCGTCAATCTCAGAATGATTTATAATCCGCCGGTGATATTATTCTATAAAGGCTGTGCGGAACTGCTGCGCCGGTCGGAAGTCCTGACTGTTGTTGGCACAAGGAATCCCTCAGATTACAGCATTTATGTCGGCGAACGTCTTTGTTATGAAATTGCCCGGCAGGATGTTATCATTGCAAGCGGTGGTGCACTGGGACTTGACAGTGTGGCGCATCATGCCGCCATTCGTGCCGGAAAGCCGACCATTGCCGTGATGGGGTGCGGTATCGACTGTGATTATCCCAAAGGCAATCGGGAACTGCGTGAAAAAATTCTGGAAGAAGGCATCCTGATAACGGAATATTTTCCAGGAACGCCTGCTTATGGCAGAAATTTTCCTGTCAGGAACAGAATACTTGCCGGAATTGGAAAAGGCGTTTTTCTTCTTGAAGCATCTGAAAAAAGTGGTGCAATGATTACCGCCAACAGCGCCTGTGAACAAGGCAGGACGGTTTTCTGCGTACCGCCTGCCGATATTTTTCAGAACCGTTATTCCGGGCAGGCGTCACTTCTGCGTGACGGCGCAACGCCTGTATTCTGCCTGGAAGATATTCTCTCTATCCGGAATGAGCAAATTTATGACACATCCGAGAACCGGCTTCCTGAAAATTCTGAAAATTTTAAAAATCCTGAGATTTCCGGACTTTCCGAAGAAATATCTGCTCCGGAATTGAACCCGGCGGAACTGGAAGATTTCTCTGAAAGTTCTGAAAATTTCGGGAATTCCGATATTCCGGAATGGATGCCAAAAGATGCCTCACCGCAGTAGCAGAAAATTCTTGCAGTTCTTAGAAATGGCGGTAAAAATACCAATATGCTCTGTCAGTTGACGGGACTGCGTTTTGATGATATTTCAGCGAACCTGCTTGAAATGGAATTATCTGGCTGGATTGTATATGATGGTGTGGATCATTGTGCGCTCTCGGCTGATTTAAAATAAATTCAGAATAAAAATTAATAAATTAATAAATTTAAATGATAAATCCTGAAACCCGAAAGGAGTGTGCGCCGTACAGACGGCGAAGCTATGTCGAATTTAGTGATTGTAGAGTCTCCGGCGAAAGCCAAGACCATTCAGAAATATCTGGGCACAGGCTACGAGGTAGTTGCATCTATGGGACATGTGCGTGATCTGCCCAAATCCAAGCTCGGTGTGGATGTGGAAAACGGATTTACACCGCAGTATCTTGACATGAAAGGCAAGGAAGATGTTATTAAAGATCTGAAAAAACGTGCAAAGAAAAGCGATTATGTCTATCTTGCAACTGACCCCGACCGTGAGGGCGAGGCAATTTCCTGGCATCTGGCGCAGATTCTGGATCTTGATCTGAATGCAGACAACCGGGTTGCTTTTAATGAAATTACGAAAACAGGCGTACAGAACGGCATGGCAAATCCTCATAAAATTGATTTGGATCTTGTGAATGCACAGCAGGCAAGGCGAATTCTTGACCGGCTTGTCGGCTATAAACTTAGCCCATTTCTCTGGAAGAAAGTCAAGCGGGGTCTGTCTGCCGGGCGTGTACAGTCTGTTGCCGTCCGTCTGATTGTTGACCGGGAAGAAGAAATTAAAATTTTTGTTCCCAAAGAATACTGGACGATTGATGCGAAATTCTACACAGATGATCAGAAAAAAATCTTCCAGGCAAAATTATATTCTGTGGATGGCGAAAAGATAGAGCTTGTCAATCAGGAACAGACAGACCGAATTCTTGACAGACTCCGGACGGCTGTGTTTCAGGTGAAATCTATTAAGAAACGTGTCACAAAACGTCAGCCGTCTCCGCCGTTTATTACGTCTACCTTACAGCAGGAAGCATCCAAAAAACTGGGATTTCAGTCTAAACGAACGATGAAAGCGGCGCAGGAGCTTTATGAGGGAATTGACATCAACGGCATGGGTGCAGTTGGTCTGATCACTTACATGCGAACGGACAGTCTGCGGATTTCCGCAGATGCACAGACAGCCGCAGCAGAATATATTAAAAACAAGTATGGAGAGAAGTATCTTCCGGAAAAGCCGAGGGTATTCAAAAGCAAGAAGAATGCACAGGATGCCCATGAGGCAATTCGTCCGTCCATGCCGGATGTAACGCCGGACAGTATTAAAAACAGTCTTACCAGTGATCAGTATAAATTATACAAATTAATTTGGGAGAGATTCATTGCAAGCCAGATGGCAAATGCATTGTTAAATACAAGTTCCGTGGAAATTGAGGCAGATCACTGCATTTTCAAAGCATCCGGCTATTCCGTGAAATTCGATGGATTCACAGTTCTGTATGATGAAAAATCAGACGCTGAAGAAGAAAATCAGAAAATGCTGCCGCCGCTTTCGGAACAGGATGTGTTGCAACTTGCCAGTCTCGACGGGAATCAGCATTTCACACAGCCGCCGCCAAGATATTCTGAGGCAAGTCTGATTAAGGCACTGGAAGAGAACGGCATTGGCAGACCAAGCACGTATGCGCCGACAATTACGACTATCCTCAACCGGATGTATGTGGAACGGGAGGGGAAACAGCTCCATCCGACGCCGCTGGGAGATGTCACGACACAGGTCATGAAAGAACATTTTCAGAGAATCGTTGATCCGGATTTTACAGCGAAGATGGAAACAGAACTGGATCAGATTGAACAAGGTTCGGGGAATTGGGTGAACATGCTCGGAGAATTTTATCAGGATTTTGCAAAGGCGCTTTCTGATGCAGAAATTGCAATGGAGGGCAAGCACATGAAAATCCCAGATATTCCGACAGATATTGTCTGCGAACTCTGCGGCAAACCCATGGTTATCAAGATCGGACGCTATGGGAAATTCCTGGCTTGCACGGGTTATCCGGATTGTAACAATACCCGAAAAATTGTGCAGGAGACAAGCGGCATTTGTCCGTCCTGCGGCAATAAGATTGTGCTGAAAAAATCAAAAAAAGGCAGGAGTTTCTACGGATGTGCCGGTTATCCGGATTGTCATTTTATGACATGGAATATTCCCACGGAGGAAAAATGTCCACAATGTGGATGTTCGTTGTTCCAGAAAGGCGGTAAATCCGGAAAGCTTGTCTGTGAAAAAGAGGGCTGCGGCTACGAAAGGAATCTGAAATGACAGGCGTTATTAAAACAGAAAAAATAAATACAAACAAAGATCAGGCAATTGTCATCGGCGGCGGACTTGCCGGATGTGAAGCCGCCTGGCAATTGAGTCAGGCAGGCATTCCTGTGATACTTTATGAGATGAAACCGGAAAAATACAGTCCGGCGCATTCCCGGCAGAATCTTGCAGAGCTTGTCTGTTCCAATTCGCTGAAAGCCTCCCGGCTGGCGTCTGCCGGTGGATTATTAAAAGCAGAAATGAAGCTTCAGGGCAGTTTGCTAATCCCCTGTGCCGAAGCCTGTGCTGTTCCGGCAGGCGGTGCATTAGCCGTTGACCGAGAACAGTTTTCAGCGCTTGTCACAGAGAAAATCATGCAGGAAAAATTAATCACAATTGTCCGGGAAGAGTGTACCGAATTGCCGGAACAGAATGCGATTATTGCGACAGGTCCGTTGACTTCGAATGTACTTGCTGAGAAAATAGAATCTCTTTGCGGATCACGCCTGAGCTTTTTTGATGCGGCTGCACCGATTGTTTCCGCAGAAAGCCTGGATCTTTCAAAAATTTTTTTGCAGTCCAGGTATGACCGTGGTGAGGCGGATTATCTGAATTGTCCCATGAACAGGGAAGAATATGAGAAATTCTGGGATGCGCTTGTGAATGCAGAAAAAGCGGAACTCCATGCACATGACAAGGCGTTTTTCAAGGTCTATGAGGGCTGTATGCCTGTGGAAGTATTGGCGTCCCGTGGGATGGATACGCTCCGTTTTGGTCCATTGAAACCTGTCGGACTCCGTGATCCCCGAACAGAAAAAAGACCTTATGCTGTCGTTCAGCTCCGGAAAGAAAATCAAGCGGCTACGATGTTTAATCTGGTGGGATTTCAGACAAATCTGAAATTCAGTGAGCAGAAACGGGTATTTTCCATGATTCCCGGTCTGGAACATGCAGAATTTCTCCGATATGGTGTTATGCACCGAAATTTTTTCCTGAACAGTCCGGAGTTACTGAATCCGGATTATTCGCTCCGGAATCAGGAAAATTTGTTCTTTGCAGGACAGATGACAGGTGTAGAAGGTTATATGGAATCTGCATCCAGCGGCATCATTGCCGGAAGGAGTCTTGCACGGAAAATGCAGGGAAAATCTGCTTATATTCCCCCGAAAGATACCATGACAGGTGCTTTGGCGCATTATGTCAGCCATGGGGGCGCAGCAGATTTCCAGCCGATGGGTGCGAATATGGGCTTGCTGCCGGATCTTCCGGAGCGTATCCGTGGAAAACAGGAGCGCTACCAGAAAACAGCAGAATCTGCAATTGCCAGATGCACAGAATTCCTGGAGGAATTAGAGTTGGAGAATAAAAGTTTATGAGAGTGATAGTAGATGCGTTCGGCGGAGATCATGCACCGCTTGAAGTAATCAAGGGTTGTTTTGTGGCACGGGAGGAATTAAAAATTGATATTCTTCTGACAGGCGATGAAACAAAAATCAAAGCAGTTGCCAAACAGGAAAATCTTGATATTTCTGGTTTTGAGATCCTGCATACCAGTGAAGTATTTGATATTCATGCACATCCGGCGACAATTCTCAAAGAGGGAAAACATACTTCGCTTGCCCTTGGATTGCAGGCGCTCCGGGATGGCAAGGGAGATGCTTTTGTCAGTGCCGGAAGTACGGGGGGACTTGTCACAGGGGCAACGCTTCTGACAAAACGGATTAAAGGCATTAAGCGCCCGGCGCTTGCGCCGATGCTGCCGACAGCCAAGAATAAATTCATGCTACTGGATGCCGGGGCAAATACGGAATGCCGTGCGGATATGCTCCTGCAATTTGCGATTATGGGGACGGCTTACATGAAATGTGTCAAAAATATTTCAAGTCCGAAAGTCGGGTTATTAAATATTGGGTCTGAGGAAACCAAGGGCAGAGAACAGGAATTACAGGCTTATGAATTACTGCAACATGCGCCGATTCATTTTGTAGGCAATGTGGAGGCAAGAGAACTGCCGGCGGGCAATCATGATGTTGTTGTCTGTGACGGTTTTTCCGGGAATATTACATTAAAGCTTTATGAGGGAATGGGGGCGCTATTCCGGGATAATCTCAAAAAATGGTTCAGCGGCATCAAAGGCAAATTATCTGCCGTGTTATTATACAATGATATTAAAGAATTTCAGAGACTCATGGATTACAAAGAGGAGGGCGGTGCAATTCTGTTGGGAATTGCCTATCCTGTCATTAAGGCGCACGGGAGCTCAGACGCTAAAGCGTTTTATAATGCAATCCGGCAGGCAAAAAAATGCGTGGATGGCAACATGATTGCAGAAATCACAAATCTTCTGGAAAGCATGAAAACATGAAAGCATAAAAGTATTAATATCTAAATATAAAACCAGAAAGGAGCTTGTTTTTATCTATGGATGTGAAAATTTCTTTTACAGAACTGGAAAAACAGATTGCTTATCAATTTAAAGATCAGAATCTGATTTATGAAGCGTTGTCACATTCGTCCTATGCCAATGAAAAGAAAAAAATCAGAAAAAGCAATGAAAGACTGGAATTCCTCGGTGACAGCGTGTTATCTGTGGTTGTTTCACAGTATTTGTTTGAAAAATATCCGGATCTGCCGGAGGGAGAACTGACGAAGATCCGTGCGGCGCTTGTCTGTGAAAAATCCCTGCATAAATTTGCATGTCGGATTGATCTGGGAAACTATTTGTTGCTGGGCAAGGGAGAATCTCACACCGGCGGACGGGAGCGTCCGTCCATTCTGGCGGATGCGTTTGAGGCTGTTATTGCAGCAATTTATCTTGACGGCGGTCTGGAAGCCGCAAGGACACATATTCTTCGTTTTATTCCGAAGAATATCCCCGAAAAGCATTCCATGTTATTCGGCGATTACAAGACAGCACTTCAGGAGGTCATCCAGAAAAATCCGGAAGAAAAAGTGGATTACAGATTAATTGAAGAATCGGGTCCGGATCATAATAAAACTTTCGTTGTGGAAGTGGATCTGAATTCTAACGTCATCGGCAAAGGCACGGGAAAAAGCAAAAAAGAGGCAGAACAGATGGCGGCACGGGAAGCGCTTGCCCTGATGGGTTACGAAGATGCGTCCTGAAAATTCCAGGCACTCTAATATTTCCATTTTTGTGCCGCATGCAGGCTGTCCCTATCACTGCGCTTTCTGCAATCAGCATGTGATTACGCAACAGAATGCACTTCCGCATGCTGAACAGGTCCGGGAGATCTGTCAGCAAGCTTTTCAATCCATGGACGAGAATGCAAGAAAGCATACAGAAATTGCTTTCTTTGGTGGTAGTTTTACCGCAATTCCCAGAGATTACATGATAGAATTACTGGAATCTGCACAGGAATTTATTGGAAATCAGAAATTTTCCGGCATCCGGATTTCTACAAGACCGGATTGCATAGATCCGGAAATCCTGAAATTATTAAAATTCTATCATGTGACAAGTATTGAACTCGGCGCACAGTCCATGAGCGATCAAGTATTATCTGTGAATCACAGGGGACACACCGCACAAGATGTATTCACAGCATCCGGATTGATCCGGAGTTCCGGGTTTGAACTGGGGCTACAGATCATGTTAGGCTTATATCAAAGTACCTGGGACGACGAAACGAAGACCGTCCGGCAGATTATCAGCATCCATCCGGATACCGTCAGAATTTATCCGGTTGTGATTCTAAAGCACACAATGCTGGGGGATCTGTATCAGTCCGGAAAATTGGAATTATTCTGCGATCCGGAAAAAAATTCTCTGGATGATGTGATTTCCATGACAGCAAATTACATGACAGAATTCCGGAAACATGATATTAAATTAATTAAAATCGGCTTGCATGCGAGCGAATTCGTAGAAAAAGACATGCTTGGCGGTTATTATCATCCGGCATTCCGGGAGCTGTGTGAAAGCAGGATTTACCGGGTACAGATAGAGAATTTTTTGAAATTTCAGGGAATTCTGAAATCCGGACAGGAATTTGTCATCCGGGTCAATCCGAAATGTGTCAGCAAGGCAGTAGGGCAAAAACGGGAAAATATCCATTATTTTCAGAAAATGCAGGGAATCAAGTTAAAAATCATACCAGATCCGACAATAGATATTTTTGAGATTAAAATTTAAAAATTAAAATCAGGAGAACGAACAATTCATGTATCTGAAGTCTTTGGAATTACAGGGATTTAAATCTTTCCCGGATAAAATCAGATTAAATTTTGACAAGGGTCTTACGGCTGTGGTAGGTCCGAACGGAAGCGGAAAAAGTAATATCAGTGACGCTGTGCGCTGGGTGCTCGGTGAACAATCCAGCAAAATGCTCCGTGGCAGTAAAATGGAAGATGTTATTTTTTCCGGTACGGTCGGCAGGAAGCCTATGGGTTTTGCAGCTGTTACGCTTGTGATTGATAATTCTAAAAATAATTCTGAAAATAATAATTCTGAGAATCGGCTTGCAGATTACGGCGAAGAAATCGCTATCACCAGAAAATATTACAGAAACGGCGACAGCGAATTCAGTATTAACGGCAAATCCGTCCGGCTGAAAGATATTAACGAATTATTCATGGATACCGGACTTGGCAATGATGGCTATTCTATGATCGGACAGGGGAGAATTGCAGAAATTGTCAGTGTAAAAAGTACCGAACGACGGGAAATTTTTGAGGAAGCCGCTGGGATTTCCCGATTCCGTTACCGGAAAACAGAAGCCGAGCGGCAATTAGCGCATGCACAAGAAAAAATGGAACGTGTGCAGGATATTTTTACGGAATTGGAAAGTCGACTAGAGCCTTTGAAATTGCAGTCAGAAAAAGCCAGAAAATTTTTGATTCTTGCCGAACAGGAAAAAAAACTGGAAGTATCCGTCTGGGTACAGCAATTAACAGAACTTCAGGAAAAAATAGATGCGATGCAGGATAAACGTCTGATATGTCAGTCAGAATATGAAAACGCAGAACGTGCCATAGCACAGGAAGAAATGAAAATTCAGGATGGTTATCAGAGAATGCAGGAATATGCTGTCCAGTCCGAAGAAATTCATGCGGCTGTGAAATTACTCCGGAGAGAATCTGCGCAGGCGCAGGCGGATATTGCTGTCTGGAAGAATGATCGGGTGCATAGTCAGGAACGGCTCCGCTCCCTGGAAGAACGTCACAGACAGGATTTGCAGGAACAGACGTTGAAATCTTCTGAACTGGAACAAGCACAGCAAAATCTGGAATTTATCATGCAGTCTTTGGCAAAGACAAAGCAGACAAGAAATCAGGCAAAGCAGGCATTTCAGCAAGAAGAAGACCAATTCCGGCTTGCAGAAGAACAGAACCGGGAATCCAATCAGAAATTGCAGGAATTTTATTTAAAACGCAGTGAAATGCAGTTTGCCATCCGGTCGGCACAGGAAAAATTCGGACAATTCCGGGAGGAAATTTCTGAATTGACACAGAAAATCCATGCAGATCAGCTTGCATTACGGCAGACGGAATCTGCTTATCAAACGGCTGTTTCTCAGAAAGATTCCTTGCAAGACAGGATTTCTGAAAAAATGCAGGAAGTTTCCGGTCTGGAAGAACAAGCCGGAATTGCCGGAGTTGCCAGACAAAAAGCAGATGAGAATCTCAGACAGCTCAGTTTTCAGCTCCGGGATCAGAAGCAGAGACACAAAATTTTAACGGATCTGGAAAATCATATGGAAGGTTTTTCCGGAAGTGTCAAAGCGATGATGAAAGCCGTGAAACAAGGCAAAATCCGGAATATTTTCGGCAGCGTTGCACAACTGATCCGGGTAGAATCCGAATTTGGAATTGCGATTGAGACGGCGCTTGGTGCGAGTGTACAGCATTTGATTGTAGCAGACGAACTATCCGCAAAAGCCGGGATTCAGTTTTTAAAAGAGAATAAAGCCGGTCGGGCGACATTTCTGCCGCTGACAACAATCAAAGGCAGGTATCTGTCAACGCAGGATTTGCAGAATCTTGCCGGGATGCCCGGATTTATTGCTGTGGCAAGCGATCTTGTAACTTGTGAACCTGCTTACCGGCAGATTGCAGAAAATCTTCTGGGAAAAATTCTGATTGTGGAAAATTTAGATGCCGGAACAATAATCGCCAGAAATTCCGGGTATCGTTTCCGGATTGTGACACTTGACGGACAGATCATCAATGCCGGCGGTTCGTTCACAGGCGGTTCTGTCCAGAAAACCGGCGGTATGCTTACCCGAAAGACAGAATTGCAGACTTTGCAGGAAACAATTCAGGGTCTTGCAATCTCCTGCCGGGATGCGGAACAACAGGCATTTGCCTGTTCTGAACAGGCGACACAGTCACAGAATGCACTGGCAGATGCAAAACAAGATCTTGATGAATTGCATCAGAAATTGCTACAGGCACAGACGAACGCTGAACGGCTTGCATTCCCGGTTTCGCAGATTCAAAAACAGATTCATTCTGATCAGGAACGTTTGGAATTCTTAAAAAAACAGGCTGTGCAGACAGAATCCATCATCACGGATGCGATCCGGGAACAGGAAGAAAATTCTGAAAAAATTCAGTTTCTGGAACAATCTGTTTCTGATGCACAACAACGCAGGGATGCCATCGAGCAGAAAAGAGAGAGATTATCTGAAAATTATCATGCATTAGAGATCCGGCTTATCCAGATACAGAAAGATCAGGAATCCGCACAAAATAAAGTAAATCAATTACAGAGCGATGTAAAGAAAATTGCTGAGAGAGAAGAAAATTTTGTCCGGGAATCTGAACAGTATCAGTATGCAATTGCGCAGAAAATCCAGGCTGTTGCAGAACGTGAAGTTTTTCTGACACAGACGGAACAAAAAATTTCAGATTCGGAACAGCATGCAAAATCCGTCAGTCAGAAACATGATGCTGAAAATATCCGGATCAGAAATTTGCAGGAGGGTCTTCGGGAGTATCATACGGCGAAAGAAAAATATTCTGCCGAGATCAGCAGATTAACCGAGCGACAGAATGCATTTCGTTCAGAACAGGATGAAATTATCACGAAATTATTGGAAATTCATGAACTGACCAGATCCGAAGCACAGCAATTTGCAGAGCCTGTGCCGGATCAGATTCGGGCGAAGAAAGATCTTGCCGACCTGAAACAGAAAATCCGTGCATTAGGGACTGTCAATGTGGATGCGATTGCAGAATACCGAGATGTTTCCGAACGGCATACGTTCTATGCCCGTGAAATTCAGGATATTCAGAAATCCAGGGAGGAACTTGAAAAAATGATTCGGGATCTGACCGAAGAAATGTGCCGGATTTTTTCAGAAAATTTTGTTATTATCAATCAGAATTTTCAGGAAATTTTTCAAGAACTGTTTGGCGGCGGTCATGCGGAGCTGATTCTCACAGATCCGGAACATGTTCTCACATCCGGGATTGAGATTAGTGTCGCACCGCCGGGGAAAGTCATCAAGAATCTGATTTCCCTTTCCGGCGGCGAACAGTCGTTTGTAGCGATTGCCATTTATTTTGCAATTTTAAAATTACGTCCTGCGCCGTTCTGTATTCTGGATGAAATTGATGCCGCACTTGACGAGGCAAATGTTCTGAAATACGCCCGATATTTGAGAAATTTCACGGATTATACGCAGTTTGTGCTTGTAACACACAGACGAAGTGCAATGGAGGAAGCCAATGTATTATATGGTGTGACGATGCAGGAAGATGGCATTTCCCGGTTGCTCAGACTGGAACAGTCGGCAGAAGCCGGTATAAATTAAAAATTAAAAAATAAGAAGGAGGCTTTTATGGGATTTTTTTCCAAATTAAAAGAGGGTTTGCAGAAAACAAGAGATGCAATGATGCACAAGATGCAGACAATTCTTAATTCGTTCACAAAGATTGATGAAGAATTATTTGAACAATTGGAAGAAACCATGATTATGGGGGACATGGGCGTGGAAACTTCTGTGGAAATCTGTGAACGTCTGCGGAAACTTGTAAAAGAACGTGGTGTAAAGAATCCTGCGGAAATTATGGGGCTGATTGAGGAAATCGTCAGCAACATGATGGGTGAGGAAACAGAATTGGATTTGTCCACAAAGCCGTCTGTGATTATGGTGATCGGCGTCAACGGCGCAGGCAAGACGACAACAATCGGGAAATTATGCTATCAGTTCAAGAATGACGGTAAGAAAGTCCTGGTGGCGGCGGCAGATACATTCCGTGCGGCGGCGATTGAACAGTTGGAAGTCTGGACGGAACGTGCAGGGGTTTCCATTGTGAAACATGCTGAGGGAAGTGATCCAGCATCCGTTGTTTATGATGCGGTGACGGCTGCCATTGCGAGGGATTGCGATATTGTCATTGTGGATACTGCCGGACGTTTGCAGAATAAAAAAAACCTGATGGACGAACTTGCCAAGATGAACCGGATTTTACAGCAGCGTGCCGAGGGATGTGCGATTGAGACGCTGTTAGTATTGGATGCAACAACCGGACAAAATGCAGTCAGTCAGGCAAGATTATTCAGCGAAGTGGCAAATATTACGGGGATTGTCCTGACCAAACTTGACGGAACGGCGAAGGGCGGCATTGTGGTGTCAATCAAGAATGAACTGGGGATTCCTGTAAAATTAGTCGGCGTTGGTGAAAAGATTGAAGATCTGCAAAGATTCAACAATGCGGATTTTGTCCGGGCATTGTTTGACCGTCCAGAAGAGGAAGCTGTATCTGAAGAAAACCAGCAGGAAAAACCAGAAACAGAAGAAATTTCGAAAAAGAGAAATACTTTATTTTCATTCGGAAAGAAAGAAGAATCAAAATTGGAAATTCCTGCGGCAGAACCAGAGCCGGAAATCTCTGCGGAAGAACCAGAGCCGCAAATCCCTGCGGAAGAATCAAAGCTGGAAATCCCTGTGGAAGAATCAGAGCTGAAAATCCCTGTGGAAGAATCAGAGCCGGAAATTCCTGAGGAAGAATCAGAACTGGAAATTCCAGAAAAGAAGAAAAAATCCCTGTTTTCTTTTGCGAAGAAAGATAAAAAAGAAAAGCAGAAAAAATCTCTGTTTTCTTTTGGTAAAAAAAATAAAGAAAACAAAGAGGACGAGGAGGTATAATCTATGAAAATTTCTGAAATTGTCATGGCGACAAATAATCCCAATAAGCTCCGGGAGGCACAAGAAATCTTTGCACCACTCGGCATTACAGTGATTTCTCAGAAAGAAGCCGGTGCGATTGTTGAACCGGAAGAAAATGGAAGAACATTTGCTGAAAATGCACTTATCAAGGCACATGCTGTCTATGATCTGCTGAAATGCCCTGTGCTTGCGGATGACAGCGGTCTGTGTGTGGATGCTCTGCGTGGTGCACCTGGTGTACATTCCGCAAGGTATGCTCCAAAAGGGCAGGAATGTCGGAAATTACTGCATGCAATGCAGAACGTTCCCGAAGAACAGAGAACGGCAAAATTTGTAACAGTTGTTGCTTTTCTGGATGTGGACGGCAGGGAAATCCTCTGCGAGGGAGTTTGTCCGGGCGCAATCGGCTTTGCGGAATCCGGCACGAATGGTTTCGGATATGATCCGATCTTTCTCTATCAGGGAAAATCCTTTGCAGAATTCTCCTCGGAAGAAAAAAATGCCGTAAGCCACAGAGGAGAGGCGCTCCAGAAATTATACAAAATTCTGAAAGAAAGGAATTTATCATATCATGCTGACAAGTAAACAAAGATCTTATCTGAGAGGAATTGCATCCCAGTATGAAACCATTTTCCAGATTGGAAAAGGCGGCATTTCTGAAAATCTGATGCAGCAGGTGCAGGATGCACTCAAGAAACGGGAGCTGATTAAGCTCCGTGTTCTGGATAATTCCATGTTGACATCCAGAGAAGCGGCGGATCAGCTTGCAGAAGTCACAAAATCAGACGTGGTGCAGGTGATCGGAAGCAAATTTGTGTTGTTTAAACGCAATCCGCAGGAACCTGTGATTGATCTGAAAGCCGCAAGATAATTAATAATTATTAAATTATAAATTTATGATAAAAAAAATTGGACTGTTCGGCGGCAGTTTCAATCCGCCGCATTTCGGACATCTTCATCTGGCGGAAACGGTGCATGATGTCTTGGAACTGGATGAAATTCGTCTGATTCCTGCCCGGAAACCACCCCATAAATCCGACCGGGCATATGCACCGGCGCAGGACAGATTTGCCATGTGTCAGCTTTTTTCTGAACTGCGTCCCTGGTTCGTTGCGGATGATTTTGAACTCCGTCAGGAACAGAATCATTACAGCTATACTTATTATACTGTGAAATATTTTAAAAAATTTTTTCCAGATAATGCGTTATTTTTATTAATCGGCAGCGATATGCTCCTGAGTTTTACATCCTGGTTCAGGTGGCAGGAAATTTTACAGTCTGTTTCTCTAGCCTGCATTGCCAGGAAGGACGGCGAAACAGAAAAATTAGCCGTTCAGGCGGAGTTTTTACGTCAATTTGGTGAAATATTTCTGATAAATACACAAAGTTTTGCAGTATCTTCTACAAAAATTAGAGAAATGGCAGAAAAAAATCAAAATTATTCTTGCTATTTGCCTGAAAAAATAGTACAATATATAAAAGATAAAAATTTATATCAAAACTGAAAATAAAATTTTTAAAATAATATTGATACTTTCATTTGCTCCATATGCATTTTGTTTGCTTTATGGTATGTATTCAGCTTTTAACGGTTTTACTTTTTTCTTTAGTACATCATATGGTTTTGAAGCTTTCAGGGACAGTACATTACTTACGTTGTTGATGTTATGTTACTTTCCCATCATTCCGCCATGTCTTATTTATCAGCCCAGGCTGATTAATAAGACAGGGCGGAATGATGGGAAAGTAACATAACATCAACAACGTAAGTAAGGTACTGTCCCTGAAGGCTTCAAGACCATATGATGT
>CAMWTO010000030.1 GCA_947177205.1 uncultured Ruminococcus sp.
ATACTATACTGGAACTATGCTAATTAGTAAATTGCTACTAAGTAAAATCTAAATTTATATTCAGAAATATTCAGAAAGAAGATGCTAGGATTTTGTCAGAAACAGAACAGGAATTTTTAAAAAATTACAACAGCGCTGACTATCAGAAGCCATCCGTTGCCGTCGATCTGGTCTTATTCACTATCCGGGATAATCAACTCCAGGTATTGCTTACCAAACGCCAGGCACATCCGTTTGCCGGCATGTTTGCGCTCCCCGGTGTGTTCGTCGGAATGGATGAAACACTCGACCAGGCGGCACAGCGTGCGCTCTACCAGAAAACCGGCTTGCAGGACATTTATTTTGAACAGCTCTACACCTGGGGCGATCTGAATCGTGACCCACGTATGAGAATTATTTCCGTTTCGTATTATGCACTGATTCCGGCAGATCAGATCCGGATGCCGAAACGGGAACAGTCACAGAATCAGGATGCGGCATTTTTCCCGGTGGAACAGCTCCCGGAACTTGCATTTGACCATGCAGAAATAATCCGATACGGACGGGAACGGATCCGCAACAAAGTCAATTATACAGACATTGCGTTCTCGCTTGTCGGCGAAGAATTTACGCTCCCACAACTCCAGAAGATCTATGAAATTTTACTGGGACAGGAATTATACAAAGCAAATTTCCGGAAGAAAATCGCAGACCAGATTGTCCCGACAGATAAGATGCTCTCCGGAATGCGACACAGACCAAGCCGGATTTATCAGAAATTAAAAATCAACCCATAAAATTATTTTTTTTAGAAAAAATTTACAAAAAAATCCCACAAACCTCTTGACGATTTCTCAAAAAAGTAGTAAAATAAATAACAGCAGATTTTTAAAAATTGACTCTGCAAGATTATTTTATTATACTGGAGGAATTATCATGTCAAAAAAATTTATCATCGAGACATCCGCACGTCACGTCCATGTCACACAGGAACATCTTGAAATCCTGTTCGGCAAGGGTGCGACACTCACCAAGAAAAAAGATCTCTCCCAGCCGGGACAGTACGCATGTGAAGAACGTGTGACGATTGTCGGCTCTAAAAAAGAACTCGCAAACGTTTCTATTTTAGGACCTGTCCGTCCATCCACACAGGTGGAACTGTCTGCAACAGATGCCAGATCCATCGGCATTGCTGCGCCGGTACGGGAATCCGGTGACATTGCAGAGTCCGGCGCATGTAAGATCGTTGGTCCCTGCGGTGAAGTGGAAATCAATGAAGGTGTTATCGTTGCCAAGCGTCACATCCATCTGACGCCGGAAGATGCCCAGGAACTCGGTGTTGCTGACAAAGAAGTTGTGTGGGTTCTGTGCGAAACAGACGGCAGAAAAGCCATTCTCGGCGATGTAGTCTGCCGTGTATCAGAAAAATTCGCAAGAGCAATGCACATTGACACCGATGAATCTAATGCCATCGGCGCAGGGCGTTCCCTGGAGGGCAAAATTGTTCGAACCTTGCAGTGAAGTGGAAATCAGCGAGGGCGAAATTGTCAAGATTAATTTATAATTAATTATAATTGCTCTGTGATATTACTTAGTTTTCTGAAATCAAATCCGCACAGGTTCTGTCAACTATACCTGTGCGGATTTTTTTATTTTAATTCATGAAACAGGAGGATTCAGATCTTATGATAGATATGATAAATCAAGTTTTTGATTTTAATAATTATAATTTAAAAAAAGAAAACACCGTGCTTGTCATCGTCGATATGGTGAATGGTTTCCTGACGCAGGGCGCACTGGCAAGCCCACGTTGTGCGAATATCATCCCACAAGTCAGAAAATTACTCATTCTTACACTGGAGAATCAGATCCCGGTTCTTGCCTTTGCAGATTCCCACAGACCGGATTCCCCGGAATTTCGTAGTTTTCCGGTACACTGCCTGGCACATACGCCGGAATCGGAACTGGAAGTATCCTTGCAGAAAATCTGTGAATCCGGGAGCTTTCAGAAAATTGAAAAAAATTCAACAAATGGCTTCTTTGCGCCGGATTTTCAGAAATATCTCTGGATACATCCTGAACTGCAAAATTTTATCGTCTGCGGCGTATGCACGGATATCTGCGTCATGCAGTTTGCCTTGACATTACAAGCTTGGGCAAACCAGAATCAGAAAAATTTGAATATTTTCATTCCGGTGAATGCCGTGGCAACTTATGATGCACCCGGACATGATGCAGAATCCTTGCAAAAAACGGCTTTGGAAATCATGCAGCAAGCCGGAATTCATTTAATTTAATTTCTTGAGGTGATTATCATCATGATGTTGGATAACAGAAATTTAAGTATGCTTGTGGATTTTTATGAACTGACCATGAGTAATGGCTATCTGGAGAATGAATGCGGTGAACAGATTGTCTGGTTTGACATGTTCTATCGGAAAGCGCCCGATCATGCCGGATTTGCCATCTGTGCCGGACTGGAGCAAGTGATCGAATATTTAAAAAATCTGCAATTCACGCCGGAGGATCTTGCTTATCTGCGGTCAAAAAAATTATTTTCTGAAAATTTCCTGAAATATCTGGAGAATTTTAAATTCTCCTGCGATGTCTGGGCAATCCCGGAGGGAACGCCTGTCTTTCCGTCCGAGCCGATTGTTACTGTCCGTGGTCCTGCTATCCAAGCGCAATTCATCGAAACTATGATTTTGTTAAGCATCAATCATCAGAGCTTAATTGCTACAAAAGCCAACCGGATTGTCACGGCTGCACAGGGTCGTCCCGTGATGGAATTTGGTTCACGCCGTGCACAGGGATATGACGGTGCTGTCCTGGGCGCAAGAGCGGCTTATATCGGCGGAGCTGCCGGAACTGCCTGCACAATTTCGGACAGAGATTTTGCGATCCCGGCGTTAGGCACAATGGCACACAGCTGGGTGCAGTTATTCGATACCGAACTGGATGCATTCCGAGCGTATGCAAAGATCTATCCGGATGACTGCACGCTCCTGGTGGATACTTACAGTGTTCTGCATTCGGGCATTCCCAATGCGATTAAAATTTTCAAAGAACTGGAAGCACAGGGACATCATGGCAAGGGCATCCGGATTGACAGCGGAGACATTGCCTATTTATCAAAAAAAGCTCGGAAAATGCTGGATTCTGCCGGACTGGATTATATCAGGATTACAGTATCAAATTCACTGGATGAATATATTATCCGGGATTTGCTCATGCAGGGTGCACAGATTGACAGTTTCGGCGTTGGGGAAAGACTGGTAACTTCTAAATCTGAACCAGTGTTCGGCGGCGTATACAAGTTATCGGCGATTGAGAAAAACGGCGAAATCATCCCGAAAATTAAAATTTCCGAAAATGCTGTGAAGATTACAAATCCGGGATGTAAGACCGTCTGGAGGTTATACGACAACGAAAGCGGCAAAGCGCTTGCGGATGTTCTGACACTCCGGGATGAAATCATAGACGATTCACAGCCTTATGAGATTTTCGATCCTGTACACACCTACAAGCGCAAGAAATTAAAAAATTTCACAGCAAAAAGATTACAAGTCCCGGTTTTTATCAACGGCGAATGCGTCTATGAAAGTCCGTCACTCAGTGCAATACAGGCATATTGCCGGGAGCAATTAGAAACGCTCTGGGAGGAAGTCAAACGGTTTGAAAATCCGCAGATTTATTTTGTGGATCTGTCGCAGAAGCTATGGGATCTAAAGCACGAAATGCTGAAACAGGAAGTTTAAAAAATTAATCATGAAATTAATTTACAAAAAAGGAGTTTTTTATGGGATTTTTTAATTTCGGAAAAAAGAAACAGACACAAAATTCAAATCAGGATTTAAAGCAAAATCCAGATCCGGAAAATCAAGAAAAACGGGAACGCATGGAACAGTTTGAAAAAGTCTTTTTTGAGACGATCGACCGGAAACGTGAGGAAGATCCTCTGATTGGTGCGAAACTCGGCGCAAAAGAAATCTATTCCCGGCTGATTGACAATCTGAAAGAATCAGATAACCGACTGAATGTGGATAATTTATTATTATTCGCCAGCGGACTTGCCGGAATCAGTTGCCAGATGACTGTCATCCGGCTTGCAGAGCAAAAGCAGATTCCTGAAACCGGTGCGTTGATTGTTGTGCAATGCGAAAACGGATGCAAATACTTCATGGGCGATAATTTAAATTACTTCCTGCTGGAAAATCAATACTCCGTGTATAGTCTGCTTGCCGGGATTTATCAGCATCTTGCACCGGAGCATCCTCTGCCGGATATTCATGCTTATGCCGGAGAATGTGTCAAAAATCTGGGAAACGAGAATTATAAAATCTGGGGCAGGATTACAGAACCAGAAGTCATTGCCCTGAATCTGAAATTATGGAACGCATTCTATCCGATTGCAGAAAAATTCTGCAAGACACCGCAGGAGATTCCGATCCTGTTCGGATTAGTCCTGCAACATACTATGGAAACGGCATTACAAGTCTTGGAACCGGAAAAATGCCTGTCCATGGCATTGGAGAATATTTTATACTCTGCAAAGCTGAATTATTTAGAAAAATTAAAATAAAAATTAAATTAATTTTACAAAATCCTCACTTGCCGTGACTGCAAGCGAGGATTTTTTTAATCATGCACGTTCGCACATTGCCATGACAATTTTTGCAACTCTCTGCGCCGCCAGAATCTCGAATTGATCATAGGACATTGCACCGTCGTCGTCCGCCAGATCCGAAATACAACGGACACTCACAAATGGGATCTGATTCCGCCACGCACACTGTCCGACTGCCGCCGTCTCCATGTCTACTGCGTAGGGATTGTACTGTTCCATCAACCGAGCTTTCACAGCACTATCCGTAATGAACGCATCTCCGGAGACAATCCGTCCGGCATGAGATGTAATCTGCATTGCATTGCAGATTTTTTTTGCAAGATCCTGCAAATCCGGATCGGCTTTAAATTCTGCATGATACGGCGGATAATCCTTCAGAAAATGCGCATCCAGATCATGCGGCAGAACACTTGTAGAAATCACAATTTCCAGAACGGCAATCTCTTTTTTCATACCACCGGCAATGCCGGTATTAATAATTTTTTCCACGTGAAACTGATCAATCAGGATCTGCGTGCAGACAGCTGCATTGACTTTTCCGATGCCACAGCAAACCGTCACAATCTTGTTTTCGCCGTGCAGACTCTCATAGAATTCATAGCCTGCAATGACAGATTTTACAGGATTCACCTGCGCCGCTTGGATGTCTTTCAATTCCGAGGGCATAGCCCCGATAATACCAAAAATTTTCATCTATATTTCTCCTGAATTATTTTATAATTTTAATTATTCACACAAACGTCTTCCAGAGAAAATGCGATGACTTTCTCCAGATCTGCAAGTGTCAATTCTACCTGGTAGCCAATCTTCCCGGCACTGAAAATCACGGATTCCTGATCTTTGGCAGAAAGGTCTATGACTGTCCTGAAAAATTTCTTCATTCCAATTGGAGAACATCCTCCATGGATATATCCGGTCAATGGCAGTAATTCTTTGGATTTCAGCATCTGGATGCTTTTTTGCTTCACAGCCTTTGCGGCTTTTTTCAGATCCAGTTCTTTGCCAACTGGAATTACAAATACAAAATGTTCCCCCGTCCCGGAGACCGTGACAAGCGTCTTGAAGACCTGTGCCGGATTCTGTTGCAGAACTTGTGCGACTTTCACACCGCTGACGGCATCCGTCCCGGCGTAACAGTAACTTTGATAGGGGATTTTTTTCTGATCCAGAATCCGCATGACATTTGTTTTTTCTGTTTTTACTGATTTCATGATTTTTTCCCGAACAGTCCGCTGAGCTTTCCTGCGGCATCTGCAATATTTTCCGCCGTGAGTTTTGCTTTTACGCCGTTGATAATGGCATTGATCTGATCGTCCGGCAGATCCACGCCAAGCAAATCTTCCACAGCTTTGACAGGATTCTCCGTGAATTTCTTAGAAAAATCCTTGTCATTCTTGATTTTTTGCATTAACTCTTCCATTTTTGCTTTCATATCCAACACAATAAACACTCCTAAAATTTAAAATATCATTCATTCTCGGCAGAATCCAGCGAATCCGCCAGTTGTAAAATCAGGTCATGTAATTCCAGATTGCATTTGAATTTCTCCGGAATTGCATCATAACCCAGATACGCCCCCAGAAGATTGCCTGTCACTGCGCCTGTGGAATCGCTGTCGCCGTTATGATTGACAGACGCAATCAGCGCATTTTCAAACTGATCTGGATAACGCAATGCGCATCACACCGCCACAACCCTTGCTGTCATTTTCAGAGACAAGACCGTTCTGAATTGCTGACAGACAAGTATAGCCGGGGGCTCTCCTGGAGAATAATTCCGGGATATTCAGATCTTTGGCATACTGCAACAGATTTTCAGCATAGTTTTCCGTCTGTGTCCGATACCAGTCCTGATAACAATGCCAGATGCTTTCTGCATCATGAGAATCTATCAGCAAGCCTACTGCTGTGAACAGCGTCATCTGTGTATCATCCGTAATTTTAGCGACATGCTTCGGATTTAATTCATAATTCTGAATGCCGGGTTTGCCATATTTCTCAAAGATCTGAGATTCATAATAAAATTCGACCGGAGAACCGAGGGCATCCCCTGCCGCTCCGCCAATCAGACAACCTCGGATCTGATCTAATTTCTGATTTTGATTTATCATGATTATTAATAATTATACCCTTTCTGCCTTAGCAACAGCCTCTTCGAGAGACAACCCGGCAAATTCCTGCGCCCGGAACAGTCTGCCGGATCGCTGATCGTCCAGGAATGCCGGGACGGCAAGCCCAGGAATGGCACTCTTCGGCGCATTCGGCGCACGGATTCCACCCATATCCGTCCGGCACCAGCCGGGATCGACTAAATTCAGCATCACGTCAGTACCGTCAATCCTGGATGCCAGATCAATTGTAATTTTATCCAGTGCGGCTTTGCTTGCAGAATAGCCTGCCTGTTCGGGTTCTAAAGTGATACCGCTGGTCACATTGACAATCCTGCCGAATCCGGTCGCCATCATCTTTGGCAAAAAATGATAGCAGATCAAAGCTGGCGCAATTGTATTAATCTGAAAACTGATTGTAAAATCCGAAACCGGCGTTTCAAAATAATTTTCAAGATAGCCGGTCTGCATTCCGGCATTATTGAACACAACCCCGACAGACGGCGTTCTGCGGTCGATTTCTTCGAGCATTCCCCGGATAGCATCCGGATCGGACAATTCTGCGCCGACAGCATATGCTTCTACGCCAGATGCCAGAACATCCCGGAGAATCTCATCGCAATGACTGACTTCTCTGCCATGAAGAATTAAATTGCATCCCTGCTGTGCAAGGAGTTTTGCTGTGAGTGCACCGAGACCTCTGGCTGAACCGGTAATCAGCGTCCATTGATTCTGAATAGACAGCATAAATTTTCCTTTCTGTAAATCCATTAATTTTATCTGATGATTTCAATTTTTAAAAATTTCTAGACTGCGCTTTAAAATTCCGTGGCAGTGTGCAATTGCCGTCCCGTAATTCGTCATGGGAATCCCCTGTTCCCGTGCAGTATTCTGCCGGAATTGAACAGCCCTCGGCGGGAGCATACATCCGCCGCAATGCACAATCAACGCATAGTCATGCAGATCTGCCGGGAATTCATTGCCGGAAGTCCAGGAGAATTCTAATGCACATCTGGTATACTCCTGAATCCACCGGGGGAGCTTGACTGTCCCAATGTCATTACACTGCCTGTGATGGGTACACCCCTCGGAGATGAGAATTTTGTCGCCGTCTTTCAGATGATCAAAAGCAAATGCGCCTTTTACAAGCGTTTCCAGATCGCCTTTGTATCTTGCCATAAGAATCGAAAATGAAGTTAAATAAACATTTTCCGGGACAATTTGCGAGACTTTCTTAAAAGCCTGACTGTCCGTAATGACAACATGAGGAGAGACAGCTAATTTTGCAAGCGTAACCTGTAATTCTGTTTCACGACAGCAGACTGGAACTGCGCCAATTTCCAGAGCCGCACGGATCACCTGCTGCTGCGGCAGAATCAAACGTCCCTTCGGCGCAGACTCATCAATCGGGATCACCAGGACAAGCACATCTCCGGCGTTGACAAAATCCGACAGCAATGGCTTGGGATTTGCCGGAGGGCAGACCTGTTTTGCCAGCAATTCTTTCAATTCTGGAATGTTCGCCCCGGCCCTGGCACTGACGGCGATTTCATTTGCAGAACGGATCGGGATTTCAGCGAGATCGGACTTATTATAGACAAGCACATAGGGGATTTTCCGTTTCTGAAATTCTGAGATTAATTCAGAATCTGTTTTAGATCTGCCGGTTGTGCTATCAATAATTAACACAGCAATATCCGTGCTTTCGAGGACAGCAAGGGATTTTTTGATCCGGAGCTGACCAAGTTCTCCCGTGTCGTCAATCCCGGCAGTATCGGTAATCAGGACAGCTCCGAGCGGAAGCAGTTCCATTGCCTTGCTCACCGGATCAGTCGTTGTACCTTTTACGTCAGAGACAACGGACAGATTCTGCCCTGTCACGGCATTGACAACGCTGGATTTTCCGGCATTTCTCCTGCCAAAGAATGCAATCCGAATTCTTTCGCCAGATGGGACATCATGCAAGGATGCCATCACAATCAACTTCTTTCTGAAAAATTTAAAATTAATTTTAAAAAAACTATAATTTTATTATAACACAAACTGTCAGAAAATGCAAGAATTAATTCAGGCAGTTCCGGAACAGATCTGTTCAAAAAAAACAGGCGGCATATACCAGATCACATAGCCTGCGGATTCTCCAGTCCCCCGGACGGGAATCAATCTGTGATCCTGGTCAAATCCTGGCGTCGTATCTGTTGTAAGATTTCCGGCGAATACAACAATATCGTCTGTTTGATTCCAGTTTCTCGCAAGATCCTGCTGAACAGCTTCAGGAAGATCCGTCAGAATTTCCGGGATTCCGAGCTGTTTCGCCGAGAGATGCCAGTTCCGGACTTCATTCGATTCTACTGTAAGGATGCTATGCTGCATTTCTGTAAAAAATTCCGGATTCTCATAGCCTACCAGAAATAAATCATCCGTTCCGGATGTAGTAACTGTCCCCTGTTGTAATCTTTCCCGGATTGCCTCGTCTGTGAGATTTTCCTGGCAAAGCACCCAATTATTAAGAATTTCCGGATGCCCGGAAATTTCCAGATTCTGAGATACACAGCGATAATCATCAAATTGCCGGAACTGGTCGGAATCGGACTGAAACAAATCATAATTCTCTCCTGCCGGAATCATGAGATAACAAACATTCTGGAAATCTTGAGAATTCCAGATCTGCACGGGAAAATCTGCAGAACGGTTCTGGTTCAGCGCCGGATCAGCTTGAGAAAGCGCCTCGGACGGCGTGAGCTCTGTCCAGGCTTGCAGATCCCGGATCAGAAAATAATCCGGATTATCTGAATATTCAGCCGTATAAGTGATTTCCGCAAAATCTCCCGGGAGAATTCCATAAGGTTCCAGCAATTGAGCTGGGTAGATTTCCAGCCGGTTTTCAAACTGCTGATATGTCAGATTCCACAGCAAGAGTTCCTGTGTTTCTGTATTCTGGTAACAGACAACAACATCCGTGCGTTCATTGCCAAGAAATAACTCCGGGGATGCCGGCAAATTCTGCGCATCCGGATTCTGGATCTGATTCATACCATGCATGGGCATTCCGGCTTGATTGACAGCACGACAGAACAAGACTAATACAGAAATGACCAGTAAACAGATGCAGACGATAATCAATAAAGAGGTTCTCTTGTAATTTGTCATAAAAACACTTCCTTTCCGTGGATCTATTTCTATTATAACTCTATTATAACAGTTTTCTGATCAGATTGCAAGTGTCAGAAAAAAATATTTCTGAAAATATACTTGACAAATTTGAATTATTATGCTATGATAGCTTTATAATATTTTAAAGCAATGACGGGGAGAAGTATGCTGTTGCCGACAGCACAGAGAGCATTCGGACGGTGAGAGAATGTATGCGGAACAGACAGAAAGTAGCCCCTGAGCTCCGGCTTGAACGGAAATTTTTTCTCAGTAATCCCCGGCGGGTGCACCCGTTACAGTGCAGATGAGTGCAGGAAATTTTTTTAATTTTCCTGAATACAGGTGGTAACACGGACAAGAATGCTGTTCGCCCTGGAGCTGAAAACGCTTCAGGGCATTTTTAATCGCAAAATTAAAATCAAAATCAAGAAAAGGAGTCTGAATTCATGGCAAAAGAACTGGCAAAAAATTACAATCCATCAGAATTTGAAGAAAGAATCTATCAGAACTGGATGGAAAAAGGCTGTTTTCATGCAGAAATTGACGAAAACAAAAAGCCTTATACAATCGTAATCCCCCCTCCGAACATCACCGGACAGCTCCACATGGGGCATGCTCTGGATGAAACTTTGCAGGATATTTTAATTCGTTGGAAGAGAATGTCCGGCTACAGCACATTATGGCTGCCCGGCACAGATCATGCGGCAATTGCCACAGAAGCCAAGATCGTTGCTGCCATGCGGGAAGAAGGCATTACCAAAGAACAGATCGGACGGGATGCGTTCATGAAACGTGCCTGGGCATGGAAAGAAAAATTCGGCGGTCGGATTGTCGAACAGCTCAAAAAATTAGGTTCTTCCTGCGACTGGGATCGTGAACGCTTCACGATGGATGAAGGATGTTCCCGGGCAGTCAAAGAAGTATTTATAAAATACTACGAAAAAGGCTTGATTTACAGAGGCGAGAGGATCATTAACTGGTGTCCGAAATGTCTCACATCCCTGTCCGATGCAGAAGTGACTTATGAAGACCAGGCAGGACATTTCTGGCATTTAAGATACAAAATCAAAAATTCTGACGATTATCTGGAATTAGCCACCACCAGACCGGAAACATTACTAGGAGACACCGCCGTTGCCGTCAATCCGAATGACGAACGTTATCAGCATTTAATCGGCAAAATGCTGATTCTCCCGATTGTGCACCGTGAAATCCCTGTCATCGCTGATGATTATGTTGAAATGGATTTCGGAACGGGCGTTGTAAAAATCACACCGGCGCATGACCCGAATGACTTTGAAGTCGGCAAACGGCACAATCTGGAAGTCATTAACGTAATGACAGATGATGCTAAGATGACAGACGATTATCCGAAATATGCCGGCATGGATCGTTATGAAGCAAGAAAAGAAATCGTGAAAGATCTGGAAGCCGAGGGTGCACTTGTCCAGATTGAGGATTATTCCCATAATGTCGGCACATGTTACCGCTGTGGGACGACCGTAGAACCGAAAGTTTCCACACAGTGGTTCGTCCGGATGAAAGAACTGGCACAGCCGGCGATTGTTGCTGTCAAAACCCGGAAAACAAAATTTGTCCCGGAACGTTTCGACAAAATTTACTATCATTGGCTGGAAAATATCCGTGACTGGTGCATTTCCCGGCAGATCTGGTGGGGTCATCAGATTCCGGCATTCTATTGCGATGCCTGCAATGAAATGATTGTTTCAAAAGAATCTGCCTGCCATTGTCCGAAATGCGGCAAACCCATGCGCCAGGATGAAGACACGCTTGACACCTGGTTCAGCTCCGCATTATGGCCTTTCTCTACACTGGGATTCCCGGATCAGACGGAAGATTTCAAATATTTCTACCCGACGAACACTCTTGTAACAGGTTATGATATTATTTTCTTCTGGGTCATTCGGATGATGTTCTCTGCTTTGGAAAATACCGGCGAAGTGCCGTTTGATACAGTTCTGATTCATGGTTTAGTCCGTGATGCACAGGGACGAAAAATGTCCAAATCGCTCGGAAACGGCATTGATCCGTTAGAAGTGATCTCTCAATATGGCGCAGATGCGCTCCGTTTCATGCTTGCTACCGGCAACGCTCCCGGCAATGACATGCGTTACATGGATGACAAAGTTAAATCCGCAAGAAATTTTGCCAACAAACTCTGGAATGCGTCCCGGTTCATCATGATGAATCTCCCGGAAGATTTTACATTCACAGGGTTGCCGGAACAGCTTGCGCCGGAAGATCAGTGGCTGATCTCGAAATGCAACCAGCTTGCCCGTGAAGTCAATGCAAATCTGGAGGCATTTGAACTGGGTGTGGCATGTTCCAAGCTCTATGATTTCATCTGGGATGTATTCTGCGACTGGTATATTGAACTGACAAAACCAAGAATTCAGGCAGGCGGTGAGGCAAAATCCTCCGCACAGTCGGTTCTGGTGTGGGCAATGCAGAATATTTTAAAATTATTGCATCCGTTCATGCCGTTCATCACAGAAGAAATCTGGCAAGTCCTCGTGGCTGACGGCAGCATGATTATGCTTGCAGATTATCCGGTCTATGACGAGAAATTAAATTATACGGAACAGGAAACGGCTTTTGAGAAGATTATTTCTGCAATCAAGGCTGTCCGGAACACCAGAACGGAACTGAATGTACCACCGTCCGTGAAAGCAAAATTATATATTGAGACACAGGAACAAGCACTATTCAAGAATGCAGAATTGTTCTTCCAGAAATTAGCATCTGCTTCTGAAATCGAAGTTGCTGAACATTTTACAATTCCGGACTGCGCCGGTGCGGTGACAGATTCTGCAAGAATTTTCATCCCGATGGATCAGCTTGTTGACAAACAGAAAGAACTGGCAAGACTTGCCAAAGAACAGGAAAAAGTCCAGAAAGATATTGATTTCCTGAGTAAAAAATTAAATAATCCCGGATTCCTGGCAAAAGCACCTGAAAATCTGGTGAAAGCCGAGCAGGAAAAACTTGTCAAATCACAGGAAAAAATGAATAAAATCCTGCAATCTATCAAAGCTTACAATTGAGGATGAAAAAATATGATGACATATGAACAGGCAATGCAGGAAATCCAGAAATTCAGCAAAAGCGGTGCACCCTTGCAGAATCTTGACAGAATCCGACGTTTACTGAATTCTCTGGACAATCCGCAGAAAGATCTGAAATTTATTCATATTGCAGGAACAAACGGCAAAGGCTCTGTTGCAGAATATCTGACGGATATTCTGCAAGCCGCCGGATTCCGAACAGGGACATTCACATCGCCCTACATCCGGGAATATGCTGATAGAATCCGGATCAATTCCCGGAATATCCCGGAAGATGCAATTAGCCGGCTTTGTGAAACAGTCCTGAATTGTCATCCCGATCCGGATTGTTCTCAATTCGAGATCACGCTTGCAATTGGCTTGTTATATTTCCGGGAGCAACACACAGATTTTGTAATTCTGGAGACCGGAATCGGCGGCTTGCTGGATGCAACGAATATCATCGAAAAGCCCCTTGTCAGCATCCTGACTTCGGTTTCTAGAGATCACATGCAGATTCTGGGCGATACAATTCCCGAAATTGCTGCACACAAAGCCGGCATTATCAAAGAGAGCTGTCCCGTTGTAATTTCGCCCCATAATAAAGCTGAAAAACTATTCCGGCAAACAGCAGCAAAGAAACATTGTGAAGTATTCACACCTGATGAATCACTTTGTGACAAAAAAGAAACTGGTCTGGAAGGCTGTCGGTTCGGGTATCGAAATGCTGTCTATCAGACGAAAATGGGCGGTATGCATCAGATTGACAATGCGCTGACAGCATTGGAAACGATTCAGGTACTGAGACAAAATTATGATTATCACATCCCGGAAAACGCTGTGAAAAAAGCGATTGCCAAAACAGTTGTTCCGGCAAGAATCCAGATTGTGCAAACAAATCCCTTAGTAATCCTGGACGGCGGTCATAATGCGGATGGAATCGGCGTTCTGACAGATCTGCTCAGTGAAAGCGGCATTGCATCCTGGATCGGCATCTGCGGCATGACAAATACAAAAGATGCAAATGCGGCTGCATTCCAGTTATCATTGATTCTCAGCAAAGTTCTGTGTGTGGACGGCTTTTCCGGCAATGCCCTTCCGAAAGAACAGCTCCGGAATGCTTTTGTAAAACAACATGCTATGGCATCTGTCACAGAACTGGAAAAAGCACTCCCCTATGCGATCCGCTGGGCGAAAGGTTCACACGGCGGTGTTGTGATTTGTGGATCTTTATACCTGGCAAGCTGGTATTTACATCAGAACGAAGTTACTTCCCCCGGTGTGTGAGTTGAAATAACTATGGAATTTCTCATCAGTGCAATTGTGATCGTTGTCTTGCTCTTGATCCTTGGCGTAGATCCGATGATGATCCTGCTAGGAGGGATCTGGATCATAGAAATATTTTTTATTTTCATGGCTGTGTTTTTTGTTGTCAGTTTGATTCTGGTATTCTTGACAAAAAAAACAAAAGGCGAATTTCTCCGGATTGATCCGAATGAGGGCGTTGGCACACATGCTGTCTATCAGATCCAGGATCAGGAATGTAATAATTCTTTTCCGGCAGAAATCATGTTTACAGATAAAATTTATCACACGGGGAAAACCGTCACACTCCGGCAGAGAGACGGAAAAAAATTAAAATTATTATTTGACAATTATAGTATGATTGTCATTGCTACGGGTTTGCCGGTTTTTACGGCACTTGCAGTCTCTCTAGGAATTTTTTTGCAGGAAATCACGCCGTATCTGGCAAATTAAATTATTGATTATTAAGAAAGGCTAAGAGAACAAAATGACAAATCTGGCAAAAATCAAACAAATATTTGTGACTGCATTTCATGGCTTCTGCATGGCACTGGCAGACAGCGTTCCCGGTGTTTCCGGTGGTACAGTCGCATTTCTCATGGGATTCTATGATAACTTTATCGGCTCACTGAATGATCTGATGACCGGAAAAATGGAAGATAAGAAAAAAGCTCTGGTATATCTGGTCAAACTCGGCGCAGGTTGGGCAGTCGGCATGGTTGCATCCATTCTGGTGCTGACGTCTGTTTTTGAATCACATATTTATCAGATTTCTTCTCTGTTTATCGGATTCATCCTGTTTGCAATCCCAGTTGTGATCTACGAAGAACGGGAATGTCTGAAACAGAAAGTCTGGACATGTTTCATGGCTATCATCGGCGCAGCCGGTGTATTTGCGCTGACGTATTTCACAGTTGGAAGCAGTAATCACGTCGTATCCCTGGACAATCCGGGAGTCGGAACGTATTTTTATGTATTCATTACCGGAGCAATTGCCATCTGTGCCATGGTTCTGCCGGGGATTTCCGGGTCTACGCTGTTATTAATTTTCGGACTGTATATTTCCATCATCAATGCAATCAAGGCAACACTAACGATGAATTTTCAGTATATTCCGATTCTGTTTGTATTCGGCATTGGTGTCATTACAGGAATTGTCTCCATTGTCCGGCTGATCCGGATCGCTTTGGAAAAATGGCGCAGTGCCACAATTTTCTTCATTCTGGGAATGATGATTGGTTCTGTTTATTCCGTCATCATGGGACCTACCACACTGACGGATGAAAACAAGATGTCTCTTGGCTTAGATCCTATGAATTTTTCCACATTTCATATTATATTCTTCCTGATCGGTGGTGCAATCATCGCAGGAATGCAGTTCTTGGGAATGGCAAAGAAGAACACAGAAGAGACTTCCCGGAAATAGTAAATCAAAAAATAAAAAAAGCAACAGGACGAGCTCTCCCGGTTCGTCCTGTTTTAATTTTAATTAATAATATTATTAATCTCCTGCAATCATAATATAAGTAAAAACAATACTCGGAATCAGAACAATGACCGCATTACGGATCATTTTCTGTTTGATTCTTTTCCACTGCTTTTCTGTAATCGTGCTGACTCTGGGAATGTTAAGAATATCCAGCACGAACATAGCGGACATGAAAATAAAATAGCAGTTTACGATAAACAGATACGCCGCACCGGAGAGCATACCCCATTCTGCGTGCGCAATCGAGTAACCACAGGTACATAACGGTGGCATCAGTGCCGTTGCAATTGCTACGCCCGGAACGATATTATTTGCCTTTTCCTGCCGGGTGTTGCCGATAATTCCAGCAATTCCGCCGGCAGTTGCAATAATCACGTCATAGAAACTTGGCTGTGTCCTGGCTAATAATTCCGAACTTGGTTCATTGATGGGCGATAACAAAAAATACAGAATCGAAACAAACAGGCTGATGACAAGCTGAATAATAAAGCCATAAATATTTTTTCTCAATTGATTGGCATCCGCCGAGGCGACACCATACGCCATCGCCAGGAGACTCCCCATTAATGGAGAAATCAACATAGCACCAATGATGACGGCTGTTGAGCCGGTATTAAGTCCCACGGATGCAATCAGGATGGCGCAGATCAGGATGCACATATTCGTCCCGGTGACCCTGCCGCCACTGATAATTCTATTTCGGATTTCTTCATGGGATGCGGTATCTTCTGCAAGATGGAATGCTCTTTGCAGAGCCTGTTTAAATTCATTCATAAAATTACGACACTCCGTTCTTAATTTTTTTAAATTCATTACTTTAATTTTATCACAGAACGCAGTTGGTTGCAATTGTAAAAATTCATAAATTTTATAAAAAAATTCATAGAATTTAAATTAAATTGCATAATTCTAAAAATATTTTATCCAAAAACCAACTGATTTTTAACAATTTTGTGCAACATAAACAAAAAAATAAC
>CAMWTO010000031.1 GCA_947177205.1 uncultured Ruminococcus sp.
GTGGATATTATTTTAAATTATCTAAAATAGTATTTTAAATAATATTAAAATTTTAATTTTCTTCCTGGTTAACTTCCTGGAGTGTCAGCTCCAGTTCCAGGGACTGCCCGGAACGGAAAATGGTCAGCGTGATCGTATCACCGGCGTTATACTGATTCTTCGCTTCATTGAGTTCGTCCATATTAGTAATCGTCGTTCCCTCAACTGCCGTGATGACATCACCCTGGCAGATGCCTGCCTGCTCTGCGGCGCTCCCGCCGGTCACACCATAGACATATACACCCAATGGCATGCTGAAATGCTCCGCATCCGATTCAGACACATTCACACCTGTAATCCCAAGCTGTGGACGTCCTGTTACATAGCCATTCTCAATTAAATCTTCGATAATTTCTTTTGCGTCGCTGATCGGAATTGCAAAGCCGAGTCCCTCCACACCGGCACTGCCATAGGACGAGGACATTTTTGCAGAATTAATCCCGATGACCTGCCCATAACCATTCAGCAAAGGACCGCCGGAATTGCCCTGATTGATTGCTGCATCTGTCTGGATCAGCGTCATATCTTTCTCATTGATGGTAATTTCACGATTCAGTGCGGAAACAATTCCGCAGGTTGTTGTGCCGAACAATTCAAAGCCAAGCGGATTACCAATCGCAACAACGGTTTCACCCACACGCAGTTCATCACTGTTGCCGAATTCCGCTGGTGTTAATCCGTTTGCACTGATTTTGAGGACAGCAAGATCCGTTTCCAGATCATAGCCGACAATTTCGGCATCATATTCTGTTTCATCCTCATCACCCATGACAACACTGACACTGATGGCTTTTCCGCATTTGTAGTCGCTCTCATTATCATAGATACAGTGTGCATTTGTGATGATATAGCCATCCGCCGTCATGATGATACCCGTTCCGGTGCCGGCAATCTGCCTTTTCTCTCCGGAGGAATCGCCATAATTCGGAATGCCGTAGCCGAAACCGAATCCCCAGTAACTCTGCATGTTCTGCGGTGTATACTCAAAAGTGGCATTGATCCCGACCACGGACGGGAGTGCTTTTTCGACAATATCCGGAATGCTCAATGCACCCTCCGGCGCAGACATATTAATCCAGTTTGCAGTGGAATTCACAGCCGCACCGGAATTTTCCACATCTCCGGAATTCTCGGAGTTCTTGGCATCACCGGAAACAGAAGATTCTTCCGCCGGGCTATTCCCGTCCGGATTGTCAGCATCACTGGTGACAATGGCATCCCATTCAGAATGATTTCCGCCGAACAGCTTATACATCTCAATGGAAGAAACAGAAATAATGGCAACAGCGGCAACACCGGCAATGATTTTGAGGAAGCTTTTTCCGCCGTTGTTATTTTTTTGATTCCGGGAATTGCCAGAATCAGAAACATAGTCAATATAGCCGTCCTGACTTTCGTGATTCTGATAAAGATCCTGATAATTATTCTGATAATTATACGGATCCTGATTATTTTTATTTTCAAACATAGAAACGCACCCTTTCTGCTGGAATCAATTGAATTTTCTAAAATAGTTTCATTTATTTTTCTCTGTAAGTCTTATTATACTCTGAAATGTGATAATTACATGAAAGAATCCAGAAAAAAATGCAAAAAGAGTGCGAAAAATTTATAATTAAAAAAATATAATTTTTTAAAATAATTTTAAAATTAATTATAACATAATGGGCGCAAAAGGATCTGCATCAATGATCTGATCGTCCGTGCCAGGCAGATAGGGGTCAGCATCCACAATATCGGAATCCTGCCCCGGCTGATTCGGATCAGCATCCACAATTTCTGAATTTCCGGAAGAAGAATCTTTGATAAATTCATAGTCCTGTCCTGAACCGGATGCCGCTGCATAAGACCGAATCTGAGCCGCATCCTGGGAATCCACAGTACCATTCTCATCCACATCCGCCATTTTCTGCTGAGATTCCGTAAGCGTTTCGCCCAATCCTGAACCGAAATTTGCCGCATGTACCAGAATCGCCGACGCATCCGACGCATCAATCCTGCCGTCGCCGTTCACATCGCCGAGGACTGGCTCTGCCATTACTTGCAAGACAAGATCTGCAATCACCTGGTGTCCGGCAGCGTTCGGATGCATTTCCAGATCATATAAATTTGTATACTGCCAGGCATTTCCTGCAAATGCAGAATACACGTCTGCGATGACAGCATTCTCATGCTGTTTGACGTAGCCTGCCAGATAATCATTATAACAGCCGTTGATGACTGTGCCCGTCGGATTCATAATGCTGTTGTATGCCATTTTACGTTTCACGCCGAGCGTGTCATACATCTCGATATTATCCAGTAAATTATAAACTGTCTGATAGACGATTCTTGCGTCCTGATATGCTTCAAGTTTCGTGGTAATTGCCTGCATGTTCGCCGCCGCCTCGGCACGGTTCGCCTTAACATCATCCGCCATTTTATTGGCATAGGGAACAAGCTCCATCTCATCTTCAAAGCCATAGTCTTCTATGTTAGCCGTGAAAACGTCCGTAAACTGTGTAAAGCCGAATTCCTCCATAAAACCGTTTGCCGTCACAAGAAACTGATCCATAATATCATGAATCCCGACACTGACAAGAATCACATCCGCATCAGACAAAGCCTGCTGAATCTGTGCATCGTTCAGACTGTCAAGCACGTCCGCCGTTGTGAAATTGTCCTGTGCGAAATTCTGGATTTCGTAATTCCCGGATGCCTGAATTAATTCCAGATAGGATTTTTCGCCGTCAGCAAGTTGTGCGCCGGTAGAGATGCCGTCGCCGAGCACAACAATTTTAGTAGGATCCTCCGCACTGGTCAGCACAGGCATCTGGATCAGATTCATACAACTGACAGCCGTGAGCAAACAAACGGCGAATCTGAAAATTTTTTTAATCATAATTTGTTTTTCTCCTTTTTTGTTTTCTTTTATTCTAACGCAAAATATACAACTTGTCAAGTTATAATTCTTTCCTCTGGAAGGAGAGTAATTTATCTCTATAGTAAGCATACTGCTTTTTTCGTGCGTTGATTTCAGCAGGGAGTCCGCTTGTCAGATCGTTACAGAGCCTGTCAAATCTGTCTAAAATTCCCACAATTCTTTTTTGTTCTTCCAGTGAGGGAACTGGGATTAATATTTTTTTCATTTCCACCATTGGAATACTTTTCACCGTACCACCTGCTACTTTTTTCATATATGCCGTTTTAATTTTTTCAGTTTGTAATATATAATACAGAAAAAAAGGCAATATTTTAGTTTGAATAGGCTTTATGGAATATACTCCTTCTTTAATATTCCAATTAGTAGGCTTTTTTGTTATTACCGCAGTTTCTCCAACTGTACCAGTTCCAGAAAATAACACATCACCAACTTCTAAATTAGAACGATTATTGCATAATTGTAATGCGTTATTATTAATTCGATCGGTTTTATTATTAGGCGTTATTTTTCCGTTTCTAATTTCACGAATGGTAATATAATAATTTGTGGCATCCTCTGTATTAAGTTTAAAAAATTTACGAGGATTCAAACCAGTGTTAAGAGATATAATAACTTCTCCCAATGTTCTCCACTTGCATTCATGTGTCTCCTTTCCGTGGACAGATCCAAAGTCCAACAACATGTCTCTGTAATAGGCATACTGTTTTTTTCTTAAATCAATTTCCGCATAAAGTTTCTTAATGAGCTTTTCATTCTTTTCAGAATATTCATCCAATATTCGCACAATTTCTTCCTGAATCGCAAGAGGAGGCAGGGGGATTCCGAACTGTGAGTAAGTGCCGATCCAAAGCCTTTTATGTTCTTCAGATGTAAAATTCAGATGACCCATTACATGGTATAAATATCTAAGGCTCATTTTGTTATTTACAGTAATAATCTTCATTGCAGAAGATTTCACTTTAAAAGGGAAATTAACCCACTTAAAAGCCCCTGTAAAATCATCGAAGATAATAATCGGATGTTCTAGGGTAGCTTCAAAAATCCCATCTGTTTCATTCGTATAACCAAGTATAAACGTCTGTCCTGCTGTTAATACAGGTGTTTTGTATGCATCATTGTAATTTGTACTTTTTACAATATACTTTGTAGGCTGTTCATAATCTGTTATTTCTTCTATCTTCACATACGCCACACCATCCGGGCAGAGTTCTTTGATTAACTCGTCAATCCTGTTCATCGCTCTATCATCTACCTTTACTTCTGTTTTTTGTTTCTCAGCATGATATACGCCGTAATCAACGTAACTATCACGGATAAGACTGTCGGAAACCACGTGTCCGGGACGGGCAGATGCGTCGTGTTCATTCCGTAAAAACTGAAAATCATGGTCGGAATGGACATGATAATCGTCACAACCGTCAGCTTCCACATGACCATATTTAAATTATTCGAGATCACTGAGCCGAACGCTTCCACCATACTGGAAATAATCCCGGAATAAATATTACTCATTTCGATTGCCTGCCGGACTTCAATCAGAACATCTTCCAGTAAATCCTGGTCATCATCATAGAGCTTGATTGTCCTGCCCCGGAGCAACTTTTCAATCGTGACTTCATTCGCTTTCAGTGAAGTGGAAAAATACACAAGCGATTTTTCCAGCTCCAGCATCTGGATTAATTCCTTGTTTTTCATGGCACTGCTCAATTTCTGTTCCATGATATAAGACGTCTTGTCAATCTGTTTGAGATCCTGCAAATAAATTGCCGTAATTCTCAATAATAACTGCATCACAAATCTTGTCTTCATTCTCGTCTGAACGCCCCGGACAGTCCCGTCCATCATATCCCGCAAGACCTGATTATCCCGGAGGGAAATCGTAAACAAGTAATCATCCGTGATGATAATTCCCAACGGGACAGTAAAAAACAAAATCGTTTCTTCCGTCTGGATTTCAGACATTGCCGTATCGACAATAATTAATGTCTGATCGTCTTCCCGTTCAATTCGGGAAGATTCTTCTTCGTCGAGAGAAGACTTGACAAAACCGCTGTCAAGACCATAGCCGTCAATTAATTTCTGGACTTCCTGTGCCGTGGGATCTACAACGGAGATCCAGCAGCCTGGCGCAGGTTCTTCGAGACTCTGAACCGAATTGCCCTGCGTTTGATAAAAACGAATCATAGATAAACCAACCTTTCCTTGCGAACAGAAATTTTCCGTTCACAAAACTGAAAATTTCCGCTCGACCCTCAGGGTCAATATGCATCAAAGTCACCGCCTTCCAGAAATGAAAATATAATATTATTATAGCAGATTTTCGGAAACTTGGCAAGTCTTTTTTTGAAAGCCGGAATTTGGGGAATTTTGTAAAATCCTGTTAGAATCAGACAAAAATCCCGGAAACGCTTGCAAAAAATTTCTGGGTATGCTATAATATGGTAGAAAAATAAATTAAAATTTAATTTAAATTAAATTAAAATAATGAAATCATAAAAAGGAGAATGTTTTAAAATGGGTATTATGGATATTTTTTCACAGCTCGAACAGAGCAGACCTGCCGGCGGCAAGCCCGAATGGCTCATTGCCGGGCTTGGCAATTATGGCATGACTTACGAAAATACCCGGCATAACGCCGGATTCATGGCACTGGACACCCTCGCACAGCAGGAAGAAATCCCGATCAATCAATACAAATTCAAATCTTATACAACAATCCTGACACTTGCCGGAAAACGCTGTCTGTTACTGAAACCGCAGACTTACATGAATAACAGCGGAGAAGCCGTGGCAGAAGCCATGCAATTTTATAAATTAAACATGGATCAGTTAATTGTCATTTATGACGACATTTCACTTGCGCCCGGAAAATTAAGAATCCGCCGGAAAGGCAGTGCAGGCGGTCACAATGGCATTAAAAGCATTATCGAACTGACCGGCTCAGAAGATTTTCTGAGAATCAAGCTGGGTGTGGGCAAAAAGCCCAATCCGAACATGAATCTTGCTGACTGGGTATTAAGCAAATTCCGGAAACAGGAATTAACACAAATGCAGACATCCTGTGAAAATGCCTGTGAATGTCTGAAATTAATGATCAATTCTGAAACAGACAAAGCCATGAATTTATATAATGCATAATTTAAAAATAATTTTTAATTTTTAAATTTTTTTAAAATTTTTTTGAGGTGAAGCATGCTATTTTTTACCGATACATTTCAGGAGCTGTCCGACTGGGACAGACTCTCGGATTCGCTCCGCTCCGGCGATCTGCCCGTCTGCGTCACGGGACTTTCCGGGATTCATAAAGCACAGCTTGCATTAACTGTCTGTGCCAATCATCCCGGCATTCATCTGCTGATCACTGGTGCAGAATCCGATGCCGTCAAACTCTGTGAAGATCTCAACGCCATGCACGGGGATATAATCGCCATGCACTACCCTGCCAGGGAAATTTTATTCACAGACACAGAAAGCAAATCAACAGAATATGAACAGGAACGCCTGCATGTCCTGAACGCCGCTACACAGAATCAGATCCAAATCATCACTGCCGGGATAGAAGCCTGTCTACAGCCAACAATCCCCTCGGAAATCCTGATTTCCGTCAGGATCGCTTTAGAAATCGGCAATGTCATGGAACAGCATGAATTAATCCGGAAATTCTTGGATGCCGGTTATTCCCGCTGTGAAACGGTCGAGGGAAAAGGACAGTTTGCCATCCGGGGCGAAATTGTGGACATTTTCCCCGTGCATTCCGAATTTCCCGTCCGGATGGAATTTTTCGGCGATGAAATCGACACAATTTCTTATTTTGACCCTGAAACACAGCGCCGGACGGAACATCTGGAAAAAATACAAATCGCTCCAGCTTCGGAGTTACTCTGCAATCCAGAGACATTAAAAGCCAGAATCCGTAAATTTTCTGGAAAACTCCGGAGCAAACAAAAAGCTGTGATTCAAGCACATCTGGAACATGATCTGGAACGTCTGGAATCCGGCTTGTCACTCATGAATCTGGACAAATACTATAGCCTGATCTATCCGGAACAGACAGCAAATCTCCTGGACTATGTCACCGGAACAATCCTGCTTTCAGAAATTACAGACATTCATCGGCATGCACAGGGAATTTCCGCACAACGACGGGAAGATCTTCGCTTACTCTATGAAGACGGCACACTCTGCCGGAATCTTGACGGGAATTTACTGGATTATCCAGCATTTCAATCAATGCTGGAATCCCGGCATTGTATCTATCTGAGCCAGTTTCTGCAAGGCAGTGAACGAATTCCGTTCCGGAAAATCATCACCATCCAGGCAATGCAGAATGCAGCATGGGGCGGAGAAATCCGGCAATTATTAGAAGATCTCCAGGACTATCTTTCAAGGAATTATCGTGTCGTATTAGCTGTTGGCAGTCAAAAGACGCTCCCGATTCTTGCCAAAGACCTCCAGGAGAGCAATATCTCTTGTGCGATTGCCGACGGTGAGGAAGATCCCTGTCCGCCTGGGACAGTTTTATTAACAGCAAGAAGCATTTCCAGTGGATTTTCTTATCCGGAGAACCGGACTGCGCTGATTGTCCAGACCAAAATGCACACTGCCAGGAAACGCCGATCCAAACACAAGACCGGGATGGAAATTCATACGCTTTCAGATCTGCATCCGGGAGATCTTGTCGTTCATGCCATGCATGGTGTGGGCAGATTCCTGGGAATCCAAAAATTAGAAATGGAAGGCATTGCCAAAGATTACCTTATGATCCAATACGCCGGGACGGAAAAACTCTATGTTCCTGTCATACAGCTGGATCTTGTATCAAAATACATTGGTGCACAGGACGAAAAGACTGTCAAATTAAATTGCTTATCCTCTCCACAGTGGCAAAAAACTTGCCGAAACGTGCGCAGTGCCGTCCGAGATATGGCGCAAGAACTAATGAAACTCTATGCAAAGCGTGAAAAAAGTGAGGGTTACGCATTTTATCCGGATGACGAAATTCAGCGCAATTTTGAAGAACGCTTTCCCTATACCGAAACGGAAGATCAGCTCCAAAGCATTCAGGAGATCAAAGCCGACATGGAACGTCCTCGCCCGATGGACAGATTATTATGCGGTGATGTGGGATTCGGCAAGACAGAAGTCGCATTCCGTGCGGCAATGAAATGCGTTCTGAGTAACCGGCAATGTGCGATTCTCGCTCCCACAACGGTTCTTGCCTTACAACATTACCGGACAGCAGTCCAGAGATTTGATCAGATGCCTGTCCGGATTGAAATGCTGTCCAGATTCCGCACCCCCAAAGAACAGAAAAAAATTCTCCAGGATCTGGAGAAGGGCAAGATTGATATTTTAATCGGCACGCACAGAATTGTCCAGAAAGATGTAAAATTCTGCAATCTCGGACTTGCCGTAATTGACGAAGAACAGCGTTTCGGCGTGGCACATAAAGAAAAATTCAAAGAAATGTTCACCGGGATTGATATTCTGACACTTTCCGCAACGCCAATCCCCAGAACGCTGAACATGGCATTGTCCGGCATCCGGGATATGTCCGTTCTGGCAGATCCGCCGCAGGATCGTTATCCGGTGCAGACTTACGTCACGGAATACCAGGAAAGTTTAATTGCACAGGCAATTTCCCGTGAATTAAAACGAGGCGGACAGGTCTATTATATTCACAACCGGGTTGACACCATTGCGCATTGTGCAGAGAAAATCCGGAACATGTTCCCGGATGCCCGGATTGCGACGGCACACGGCAGATTATCGCAATCTGAGATATCCGAAATCTGGCAGCAAGTCCTGGACTGTGAAATTGATATTCTCATCTGCACAACGATTATTGAAACCGGCGTGGATGTTGCCAATGTGAACACGTTAATTATCGAAGATTCTGATAATTTCGGCTTAAGTCAGCTCTATCAGCTCCGGGGACGTGTCGGAAGATCCAATCGGAGAGCCTATGCGTACTTCCTGTTTCAGCGTAATAAAGTCCTGTCAGAGATCGCATCCCGGCGACTGGAAGCAATGCGGGAATTCACGCAGTTCGGGTCAGGATTCCGGATTGCCATGCGTGATCTGGAAATCCGTGGTGCAGGGAGTATTCTCGGCGGACGACAGCACGGACATATGGAAACCGTCGGCTATGACATGTACATGCAGATGCTCAATGAAGAAATTGCCAATATTAAGGGCGAAAAGCTTCCGAAAGTCTCATCCTGCATGATTGACATCCAGATGGAAGCCTATATTCCGGAAGATTATATCCAAAGCAATGCATCCCGGCTTGACATGTACCGTAAAATTGCAACTGTGCATGATGAGCATGACGAATCGGAATTACTGGACGAATTAATTGACCGTTACGGAGAACCGCCGGCGGCGATTACAAGCCTGATTAAAATTTCGCTTCTCCGGAACTCTGCCGCTTCTTTTGGGATTACAGAAATCACGCAGAGAAATGCCAGTCTGCAATTTTATACTGAATCGCCCACGCCGGAACAAATCACGGCATTATCCCAGAAATACGGCAGAAGAATTTTGTTTATCTGCACGGGAAAGCCTTACATTGGCGTAAAATTAATTTCCGGACAGTCTCCGGCAAAACTCATGCAGGAAGTTATTTTTACAATGCGTGATGCCATTGCAGAATCATAATTACCTGATAATTACCTGATAAAATTTGTCTGAAGATGCATTTCTTTTTCCGGCAATCCAAATTTTTCTTTGCCTAGCTGAATACTCTGCATCAAAAAAGTCATATTTCTTGCCAATGTCCGCATGGTCTGCAATCCCTCTGTGTCTTGCTGTGCTTCGCCAGGCATACAGCCATGAATACTATTCCAGTATTGCCCTGATGCAATCGGCATCCCGGTAATTGTAAAGTATTTGTTCAGTTCATCAAACGTGGAAGATAATCCGCCACGTCTTGCCGCAACGACACTTGCACCGACTTTCATGGTCTTATCAAAATGGGTGCTGTAGAACAGACGGTCAAGAAATGCAATCAGTGTTGCGTTGGCAGAAGCATAGTAAACCGGACTTGCAATCACCAGACCATCACACGCTTCCAATTTTGGTGCAGTCTCATTGACAAGATCATCAAACACACAGCATCCGTTTTTCATGCAGGAATTACAGGCAATACAACCCCTGACAGTTTTGTTTCCTACCTGAATCATTTCCGTATCCACGCCATTTTCTGAAAAAATTTTTTCCATTTCATGCAAGGCAATGAAAGTATTCCCTTTTGCATGCGGACTTCCGTTAATCATCAATACTTTTAACACTTTCAATGGTTTCATCAAAATCAGCTCCATTTTATTTTATTATTTTATATTTATAATGGCACTCTGTATTTATGCAGAGTGCCAAAACAGAAATTAATCACCGAATGAAATCCCAAGATCACGGGCTGTTTTTACCTGCTGTCCTTTTGGATCAACAAGTTTTTTCTTTCCGGCAATGTCATCCAGTTTGTTGGATGTGATCTTGCCATCAACAGATGCTACCGTCCGCCCGAATCTGCCGTCAGCAATCAGTTCAGCGGCGTGTACGCCGAACTGTGTCGCAAGCATTCTGTCGTAAGCGCTTGGAGATCCGCCACGGAGCATATGTCCCGGCACGCAGACTCTTGCTTCAATGCCGGTGTTCTTCTCAATCTGTGCGGCAATCCGGTTTGTGTCGTTGCCGTTTTCTGCGTGGAATTTCTCACGTTCTTTCTTTTTAAGTTTTGCAATTTTCAGATCATTCACACCTTCAGCAACTGCCAGGATGGAGAACGTCTTGCCTTTCTGCGCCCTCTTGACAACGGCATCACAGACTTTGTCCATATCATAAGGAATTTCGGGCAACAGGATAATATCCGCACCGCCCGCAATTCCGGCGTAGAGCGTCAGCCAGCCGGCACGGTTACCCATAATTTCGCAGACCATAATCCGGGAATGACTCGCCGCCGTGGTGTGCAGTCTGTCCAGTGCATCCGTCGCAATGTCCACAGCCGTGTGGAATCCGAATGTAACATCCGTTCCGTATAAATCATTATCAATCGTTTTGGGCAGACCGATCACATGCAAGCCATTATCTGCTAATAATTTGGATGTCTTGTGCGTCCCGTTTCCGCCGAGCGTCAGCAGACAGTCCAGTTTCTGCTTCTTGTAAGTCTGCACCATGTTGTCCACTTTGTTGATATTGTCATCGCCAATGACCGTCATCATCTTGAACGGCTGACGTTTCGTGCCAAGGATTGTGCCGCCCTGCGTGAGAATTCCGGAAAATTCTGACGGCTGCATATCCCGGCAAAGTCCGTGGATGAGTCCATAGTAGCCGTTGGAAATACCGACAATCTGGACGTTGTCCTCGCCGAAACGTTCATAACACGCCTTGACAACACCCCGGATAGTTGCATTCAATCCAGGACAGTCACCGCCGCTTGTGAGAATTCCGATTCTTTTTTTCATGATTCAAAAACCTCCTGTGAATTTAGTGTAAGAATTTATTTTTATAATATAATTATAAATTATCAAAATAATTTAGATTATGCGATCGCATGAAGTACAGAGAAATAATGCAGAACGCTTCCGGCAATCACGAATAAATGCCAGATGGAATGGAAATACCGGATTTCGTGTTTTTTATAGAAAATCAAACCCAGAGAATAGCATAAACCGCCGACAATCAGCATAACCAGGCTGAATCTTGACAATCCCAGATATAACGGCTTAATTGCCAGGATAATCCCCCATCCCATGAGAACATAGCAGATTGTAGAAAATTTACTGAATTTTTCCAGACTGATGGATGAAAACACAATCCCCAGGACAGCCGCCCCCCAGATACAGCCAAAAATCGTCCATCCGAGCCATCCCGGCTGAATACAGCACAGCACATACGGCGTGTACGTCCCGGCGATCAACAAAAAGATCGTGTCATGATCGAACACCCGGAAGACTCTCTTTGCCGTTGGATTGGTCAATGCGTGATAGAGTGTTGACATGGTATAAAGAATAATCAAGGATGCACCGAACACTGACGCTGAGACAATCGCCTTTGTACCGCTGCTGTTCACCGCACAGCAGACAATCAGGACGGCACAGCCTGCAATGGATAACAATGCGCCGACGCCATGCGAGACGGAATTAAAAATCTCCTCTCCGAGTGTGTAATCCGGCAATGTAATTGTTGATTTGGTTTTTTTCATAAATCCTGTTCCTCCCTATAATTTTAAACTAATTAAAAATTAACGAAATAATTAATTATTTCATTTTAAGTATCTGCTTCCAGTCTTTTCTGGAATTCTTCGGGCGGCATGGGTTTGCCATAAAGATAACCCTGAATGTAATCACAGCCCATTTTTTTCAGGATTTCCGCCTGCGGCTGATATTCCACGCCCTCTGCAATCGTTTCCATTTCCATAGATTTGGCAATCTTGATGACAGCAGAAACTATCTCCTGTGCGACTTTGTCCGTTTCAATCTCGATAATAAATGATCTGTCTAATTTGAGAAGCGTCAGCGGCAGGAGCTGAATATAACTCAATGAAGAATAGCCCGTCCCGAAATCATCCATTGCTAATAAAATACCCATTTCCCGGAGTGCATTCATCTGCTGGACAGTATAATTAATATCTCCGAGCGCTAAACGTTCCGTTAATTCTAATTCCAAATATTTCGATTCCAGTCCGAATTTGTCAAGCTGATTCCGGATCACTTCACAGACGTTTGCCTGATAGAAATCTCCGGAAGCAAAATTAATAGACATGACAATCCTGGATAAGCCCATTTTCTGCCATTTTGCCGTCTGTTCACAGGCTTCACACAGCACAAAGTGACTGATTGCCGAGATCATCCCGGCTTTTTCTGCAATCGGGATGAACACATTCGGAGAAATCATTGTGCCGTCCGGTTGAATCCAACGAATCAATGCCTCTGCACCGATAATTTTTTCTGTGTGAATGTCCACTTTCGGCTGATAATATAATTGCAGATAATGATTTTCAATCGCCTCAGAAAGCGATTTTTCCATTTCACCCTGATAGAGAATTTCCTGGTGCATTTTCGCATCATAGCCCATCAGATAGGACAATTCTCCCTTGCCCACAGCAAGCGCAAATTCTGCATGTTCCAGGACTTCCTTGAAATCATTGCTGTCGGGCGTGGGCATGGATGCAAAGCCTGCGGAACAGCTCAGGGACAGACCTGCGAAATCTTCTTTGGCAAGTTCCGCCAGAGATTTCCGGATCTGTTCAATCGTCCCTGCCGGTTCACCGTCATCATCATCATAACGCTGTAAAATCAATACAAAATTATCTGCGCTGATTCTGGCAACTAATCCGCTGTTTGCGGTGTATTCACAGAGAATATGCGCAAAGGCTTTTAAAATTTTGTCACCTTTTTCATAGCCGCAGGAATCATTGATAATATGAAATCTGTCAATATCCAGGACAATCACCCAGTATCTGTAGTGATACCCCTGTGTTTCTGCCTCGACTGCCATTTTATATAATTTTGCACCTTCATGCATTAATTTATTACGATTGAAAATGCCTGTTACTTCGTCATTGAATGCTAGATTCTTGATCCGGGCATCCTTGCGTTTCTCATTGGTAATATCAATCAATGCACCGCCGATAATGGGCTTGCCGTCCTTGTTTCTTAAATTCTCGTGATACTGGTACGCATACCAGACATACTGTCCTTTTGTCCAGAGACGGATTTCCAGGTTTTTCGGACGGCTGATCCTGGTATCCGTATCCGGCAGACTGCGGATCTTGACCAGATAATCATCAAACTTGATCCGGTCATCCTGGTGAATCTTTTTCCGGAATTCCTGGAATGTCATGCAATTTTGAGAAATTCCCAGAAATTTCATGGCTTCTTCCGAGACATAATATTCTTCTCTGACCGTCTCGGCAAGCAGAAATCCGACCCCGGATAATTTCATAGACAAATCATATCTTGTCTGGGATGTTAATAATTCCTGTGCGTATTTTGTCAGTTCCATCTTGGCATTTTCCAGTTCCGTTGTCTCGAATCCGATGGAAAATAACAGAGATGCCGTGTTATTTTTCTTGAGCGTGGATGTCGTCCAGGCAATGTGGCGCTTGCGTCCGTCCGGTGCAAGCAGTCCCGTCCGGAGCGTCTGTCTGCTCATCGTTTCACCGGCTTCTTTCGGACTAACGCTGATGCTGTGGAAAAAACCACTCAGCAGCACCGCATTATCCTGATCCGGCTCTTCTCCGGTAATACCTAGTAATTCATCCATCGCAGAATTAGCAAACATGACAGACAGATCATCCGACCAGATAAAAGCCGGAACGTCAATCCGCTGCACCATTTCACAGAGCTTGTCCACGTCAATCGTACTATGCTGACTTTGATAATACCGGACGGACACAACAAGCGAAACAGTGAGCACAATCATGCCAAGAATATAAATCCGGAGCGCTGTCATGGCATGTTCCGGATAGAGGCTGACATTCTGGAGTACCCAGAAAGAGAGCACAGCAAATAATAGTTCCAACCAGAGAATTAAATTTTTACTATTTTTCATAATAATCTTTTTGCCTTACAGCATTTCCCCCCATCGCAATACTATTTATTTCTATTATACTGCTATTCCAAAAAAAAGTCAATGAATTCAGAAAGATTTTCACAAAAAATTCTCAGAATTATGCAAATTATGCAAAATCAAAAGAAAATCCCATGCAAACGCACGAGATTTTCAGAATCAAATTTAATTTTAAAATTATTAAAATTATTTTAATAATCACCAGAAGTATCTTCTTCCAGTTTGAATTCTATTTCAAAATAAGAAATTTTGTAATTTTCAAATCTTGCACATTCCGCCGTGACTGTGTCGCCGCCCTTGCAGCCATTCAGGACTTGCAGAACAGAATCATAATCCGTGACAGATTCGCCGTTCATGCTTACGATAAAATCATTCGGCTGTAATGCTGTGCTGGAAATATCGCAATCCTCGCTGATTTCCGTGATCCAGAGCGTATGTTCCAGTTCTTCCGGCAGATCTGTCCCGAATTGATTCTTAAATTCCTCTTGGATATACGCCTGTGTCGGATCTGCCTCCATGAACACAATGCCGATCCGGAATCGTCCGGAAACATAACCGTTTTCAATTAAATCTTGAATGATGGGCAATGCCTGATTCATCGTGATTGCAAAACCCAAGCCCTCATAACTTGCCTCAAACGCTACAGATGCATATTTTGACGACGTAATCCCGATGACCTGCCCATACATATTCACAAGCGCACCGCCGGAATTTCCCGGACTGATTGCCGCATCCGTCTGGATGCAGTCCATCATGAAGCCATTGTTTTCTGCTCTGACCTGCCGGTTGAGTGCTGAAACAATTCCTTTTGTGACTGTGTTGGCAAGTCCTGCCGGATTGCCGATTGCAACGACATTTTCACCAACATAAACTTCGTCAGAATCTCCCAGAATTGCCGGGACAAGACCCGTCGCATTGATTTTCAGGACGGCAAGATCCGTCTTGTTATCGCTCCCGACCAGGACAGCATTGTATTCTTTTTCATTGTCCAGTGTGACAAGAAAACTTTTCCCCTGGACAACATGCGCATTTGTGACGATGTAGCCGTCTTCCGAAATAATAATTCCTGATCCCGTACCACTGAAAGAATCGGGATGGGTCAATTCATCCTGATAGACATAAACTTCCACAATGGATGGCTTGACAAGTTCCGCCACGCCACGGACGGTATATTCTCCATCCGCTGTGACGTTCTCGTCTTCGGGATTCAGATCCGGCTTTTCCTGCATCTCCAATACAACCGTATTTTGAATCGGGTCATCATTCAGTGCACCATGCAGTAAATCCGAAACAATGCAGTAAATACACAGCAGAAAGATCATGCCAGCCATGACACAAGCCATAATCAGGATTTTCCGGTTCATGACAATCGGTTCTGCCGGGGGCGCAGGGGGACATTTCGGCGG
>CAMWTO010000032.1 GCA_947177205.1 uncultured Ruminococcus sp.
TTGCTTGCTGGTATCTGTAACTTTGATCTGTCTGCTTAATTTCGCAAGAGGTCTATTATAGCTTTTCATATCTGCCTGACCTGCCGCACGATATGCACTTCTCATATTTTTAGCAAAATCATTCCAGCCGTCGCCACGATAAACATGACATGTTCCTGATTCTGCTCCCGTAGGATCATTAGATTTTGCGGTATCATACTCGCCATAATAATCCCAGCACCATTCGTTTACGTTGCCATGACAATCGTATAATCCCCATGCATTGGGTTGCCGACTGCAATTGTAGTCTGACGGTATTCACCGGGTCTTGCTTCAAGAACTGAATCATTGAAATAGTTTTCTTCTATCTCATAAGGATAATGACCATAAAAATTGGCATCATCGGCGCTTAATGATTTTTCAAGATTAAATGGAGTATTCGTTCCTGCACGGCAAGCGTACTCCCATTCGGCTTCGGTAGGTAAACGGTAACTGTCTGCACTTCTGTCCCAGATAACTTCACCCTCTGAAATTGTGTACGCAGGGGTAAGATTTTCGGCTATACTTCGTGCGTTTGCATATTGTACAGCATCCAGCCATGAAACATTATCAACAGGCAGATCAGCGCCAATGAATGTACTTGGATTATTATGCATCAGCTTTTCATAGTCATTTTGCGTCGTTTCATAGGCATCTGCATAAAAAGAAGAAACAGTAACCTCATGCTCGATCTCATCATCTATACGCCAGTTTTCCGTATAAGGACTTCCCATGCTGAACGAACCGCCGTTAATAAGAATAAAGCTGTCATTTACAGTTTGCACTCCGTTATTTTTCGACAAATCCGATTCTTTATGGTTTGTTGTATTTGTAATCGTCTCCTGTACATTTTGAGTTGTTGTCTGTACAGATGTTTGCCAGCCCGATGTGTCAAATCCCGAATCATCTGTGCTGCTGCTTAATGCAAAATTCAGGATAATACTGGTTATCACGACTGCTCCAATCCATATTAAAGGGGTTAGAGAGAATTTTTTATCCTTATTCTTTTGCAGAAGCTTTGAAAGCTGTGAGCCTGCAAATGCCCAGAATATCAGCATTGCAAGATTTTCAAGAATGATAAGGCTTTTTGATTTTTCATAATCAAGGAAGGGAAAATGTGTTTTGAAAAAAATATAGTTTGCAATACCGTTTTTCAGGAAAAGCCATAGACCTACACTTGAAATAACTGCAAAAATAGTTGTAAATATAATTTTCGCTTTATTAGCAAGTTTCGCAGTCATTGCTTTAACATGAAATCCGATATGGATTCCCATAAGAATAAACGACCAATAAGACATTGCAAGGTGCATTTTCTGCGCAAACATCGTATTGATTTTTCCGTACATGGACGGTACAGCGTGAACACTCATTGACATTCCGCAAATTGCCGTCATAGCAATAGAAATAAGCAGAATTGTATTTAACGCTGTCAACGCAATGCGATATGGACGATATTTACCCTTAAATAAAGCTCCATACCATTTTATATTGAGAATATGATGAACAATCAGCAACGCCGTCATTCCGATTCCAAGCCATTCGTGCCGTTCTTCGCCTGTCACCTGATAAGCCATTATAAACAGAAGAAGAACTGTCAGCACGACATCAATACCTTTCTTAAAAATATTCTTGATTTTCGTCTGCATGACAGTTCCTCCTTATGATATTTAATTCAAATCATTGATCCAATCTTGTATTTCACTTTCAGAAATACCAGCATCAAGCCTGTCTCCTGACAACCAGTTTCCGCCGTTTGCAAGGTCTTTCAGATTATCACCGCTTCTGCCGATATCGCTTCCACCAGAAGTACAGAACGAGACGACAGTTTTATCGCTGAAATCATAGCTTTCAACAAATGTACTCATAATTCTCGGAGCATCGCCCCACCATATCGGATATCCGATATAAATTGTTGAATAGCTGTCAAGTGAGATCGTATCGCTTGCAATTGCCGGACGTGCATCGGAATCGTTCATTTCAATTGAAGTCCGACTGTTGCTGTCGTGCCAATCAAGGTCATCGGAGCTGTAAGGCGCGGCAGGGATTATTTCATACAAATCAGCGTTTGTTACCGCTGCAATACGCTCTGCAACGCCTTTTGTCGTACCTGTAGCAGAAAAATAAACTACTAAGGTTTCATCATTGGTACTGTCTGTTTCTTCTTCGAATTCAGGTGTTGTAACTGATTCGGATATTGGAATTATATCAGAATTTCCAGCAGTTGTTTCTTCTGATTCATTCGGTTCTGCTGTAGTATTCTTAGTTGTACTGTCAGAATTAATATTACTGTCTGTCTGAGAATTTCCGCAGCCGGACATTGCAAAAATGCAGAAAAATGAGAGTATTGTTAATGCTGATTTTTTCATATTATTTCTCCGATCATTTTAATTTATCGTAATCCTCATCGGAAACCGCTTCCAGCCATTCATTGCCTGTTTCCTCGCCGTTTATTTCGACAGCAAGATGCGAAAACCACGAATCGGGAGCAGCTCCGTGCCAATGCTTGACATTGGCAGGAATATTAATAACATCTCCGGGATTCATCTCAATTGCATCCTTTCCCCATTCCTGATAATAACCACGTCCGCCAACGCAGATCAGCATCTGACCGCCGCCGCTTTTTGCACGATGTATGTGCCAATTGTTGCGGCAGGCAGGCTCAAACGTGACATTGAAAATCGGGACTTGCTCTGTTGATACGGGAGCTAAATAGCTCTGTCCCACAAAATATTCTGCAAAGGCGTCGTTTGGTTCACCGATTGGAAAAAAAATTGTATTCTCATACTTGTCTTTTTCAGTCATTGCAGGAGTTTTCTCATTCCAGACCTCTTTTGCAAGGCGGAATACTGCCCAGCCCTTTGGCCAGCCGACATACATTGTTGCATGAGTGATGATTGCCGCAATTTCTTCCTTGGTAACACCATGTGCCTTCGCATTCTGCAAGTGATATGTCAGCGATGTATCAGTAATTCCTGAAGCCACCAGTGATACTACCGTAATGATACATTTCGTTTTTACATCTATGGCTGTTTCATTCCATACCTCTCCGAACAGCACGTCATCATTGAGATGTGCAAACATCGGTGCAAATTCTCCGAGTTGTTCTTTTCCAGCGTTCTGTACTATTTTCTTATTCATAATAATCTCCATTCTGCCTGTATAGGCGTAATTAATTTATGTTGTTTGCTTTCATCCACTTATCTATTTCATCACGGTCATACGAAGAATAAGTGACCTCTAAACCTTCTTTGATAACACTATCGGGAGCTAATTTGGCAATGGCGCTGATTGTCTGTCCGAAACGACCTCCGCCCATGGAACAGAATGGAACGATAGTCTTTCCGCTGAAATCGTCATGTAGCAGAAAACTGTGAACAGATGCAGGAATGGACGACCACCAGTTACAATAACCAAGGAGAATCGTATCATACTGGTCAATGTTGGGATATTCTTTCAGCTCAGGAACAGCCTCGGCACGCAGTTCATCCAGAGCCTCGCCATAAAGTACAGAACCGTTACTGCTGGAGGAATAGGGAATCTTGCGTTCCAGACGAACAATGTCCGCACCACTCATTTCATGGATAAGATCAGCCAATCCCTCGGTATTTCCTGTCTGAGAGAAGTAGACGATAAGAGTTTTACCAGTTTTCTGCTCTGCTTTGGCGCTGTATACGCTTTTGATTTCACCGGCAGCTTTTCCTGCGTTTCGTACTGGTCGAATACCAATACTGTAAAGTCCCACATCAGCAGGCTGTGCGCCACGGTAGGCAGAGCGTATATGCTTCGGATGGTCATTCCAGCCTCCGCCTCTAACAATCTTAGCATTACCGCTTTCAGAACCTGTCGGATCAGCAGATTCTTGGAAATCATACTCGCTGTACCAATCCCAGACCCATTCGGCTGCATTTCCGTGCATATTGTAAAGACCATAATCGTTGGCAGCATACTGATCAACCGCTACTGTCTTTCTCAGATATGCACCTGAGCCGTTTACCCAGTTTCCGCTTGCATCGTTATTGTAGCCATAAGCATTGTAGCAGTTGGCATCGCTGTTGTGAACATAGTCTCCGAAATTGAATGGCGTGACAGTGTTAGCACGTGCAGCGTACTCCCATTCTGCTTCGGTAGGCAAACGGTAGCCATTGGCTGCTTTCTTCCAAGTTACAGTTGTGCCGGAAATGGTATAGCAAGGCGTGAGTCCCTCTTTCTGACTTAATTTATTGCAATACTGCACAGCGTCGTACCAGGTAATATTGGTAACAGGAAGATTATCACCTTTCGTTGCACTGGGATTGACACCCATGATCTCCTGATATTCTTTTTGTGAAACTTCCGTTTTGGACATATAGAAATTTCCCACAGTCACATTATGCTGAACTTCATCGGAACTGCGTTCCGGTTCATTTTCCGGACTTCCCATCTGAAAAGTATCACCTTTTATTAATATATACTGCATACTTTCTTTGTTCTCTCTTATTTCTGATATTTCAGTCTGTTTTTCATTCAGCCATGATTCTACAGTTTCTTTTGATGCACTTGCAGAAAATCTTTTTCCCTCAAGCTGATTTCCAATCGGTACGAGACTTGCAATATTCTTTTCGCTCGTTGTATTTCCGCTGCTTGCCGATGTGCAGAATGGAACAACAATTTTATCAGAAAAATCATAACTTTCAAGGAAAGTATCTATAATACGAGGTTCTTCCCCCCACCAGATCGGATAGCCGAGATAAATAATCTCATAACTGTCAATGGATTCCATTGGTTCTGCTATTTCAGGACGTACCGTCTTGTCATTCTGTTCTTTGTTCGCACGGCATGAAGAATTTGTATAGGCAATATCATCATCTGTATAAGGGACAGCAGCTTCGATTGCATAGCTGTCCGCATCTGACAGTTCAATCAGATATTCAGCGATTTTTTCAGTATTTCCTGTCCGTGAGAAGTAGACAACAAGCGTATCATTCTGATTTTCCAGCTGTTGCAGCACCTCACGTTTCATCAGACATAAATCAAATATGTTCCATTTGCCATCGCCATTTAAATCATATGGCTTTCCGGTCAAATCTTCTTCTGTTGGTTTGGTCAGCAGAAAGTTTTGTAAATTTTTAATATCCTGTATAGTATATGTTATATTTTTAGTAATAATTTCATCTGCTCTCGTTGCAATACCGCCTGTCATTGAAACAGTTACAGCCATGATACCAGATGCCAAAAATGCTATCAATCTTTTCATACTACTACCTCCTTAGATTTTTTGATTGCCTGTACTCCAGACGTGTTTTTCATTGGCATTTGCAGGCTTATTCTGAGCCATAACACCTGTGAGTGAATGAGGAATATACAATTCTTCAAGGTATGCAATTTCTTCCGCTGAAAGCTCCATGTCAACCGCTTTTACTGCACCTTCAATATGATACATTTTTGTTGCGCCGACAACAGGAGAAGTAACTTTTGTTAAAAGCCATGCAAGAGAAATTTTCGTCATGGTAACTCCATGCTTTTCTGCAAGTTCAGCTACACGCTGAATGATTTTCTCATCCTGTTCCTTTGTTGCATCGTACTTGAATTTTGCATAGCTGTCCTGTTCAAGACGTTTCGATGATTCACCCGGAAGCCGTGAAAGTCGTCCGCTTGCAAGTGCACTATAAGGAGTCATGGCAATATTGTCCTCATTACAGAGCATAGCCATTTCACGTTCTTCTTCACGAAAGATAAGATTATAATGTCCCTGCACACTTACAAACTTGGTAAATCCCTCATGTTCAGCAAGTGCGTTTGCCTTTGCAAGTTGCCATGCATAACAGTTTGAAATACCAATATATCTTGCCTTTCCAGCCTTTACAACATTGTTCAGACCGTCTAAAATATCATAAATCGGAGTATTCCAATCCCACATATGATAAATATACAGATCAACATAATCCATACCAAGATTTTCAAGACTCTTATTTATCATTCGTTCGATATGCTGCTGACCTGTAATACCGGCTTCAATGTCCGCAGGCGTTCTCGGCAGAAACTTCGTTGCAATTACGACTTCGTCACGCTTTGCAAAATCTTTCAATGCTCTTCCAAGATACTGCTCGCTCGTTCCCGACTGATAACCAATAGCCGTATCGTAAAAATTAACACCAAGTTCCAGTCCATGCTTAATAATTTCACGGGAATGCTCTTCATCCAGCGTCCATGAATGCTGTCCTTTCTGTGCATCGCCGAAACCCATACAGCCCATGCAGATACGGGAAACGTTCAAAGTCGAGTTTCCAAGTTTTGTATATTTCATTATATTCACCTCGTATTTGTCAAATATGTTATTCCATTTTCTTTTCCCAATATCGAATTGTAGAAAGTTCAAGACTATCCGCTGTTGTCTCTAACGCACGAATTTCTTCTGCTGTTAAAATTATGTTTGATGCTTGCGCTGCATCCTCAACATGATGAACCTTTGTAACGCCTACGATTGGAACAGTACCCTTTGCAATAGACCATGCAATTGCTACCTGTGCTGTATTGATATTATGTTTTGTTCCAATTGACTTCATAACCTGTGTCAATTTTTCAATGTCCGCCATTATCGGATTATACGCTCTGCCTCTGTCGCTATTTTCAGGAAATGGATTTTTAGTATTATAATTTCCTGACAATGCTCCCTGTTCCAACACCATATATGAATAAAAAACGATATCGTTTTTCTTGCAGTAATCCAGAATACCACTTTCTTCGGAAGAACGGTTTAAAAGGCTGTAATGGTTTTGAACTGCTGAGATTTTCAAGCCAGCTTTTCCAAGAATTTCATTGACACGAAGTATCTCTGCAAGATTATGATTTGACACACCGATTTGGCTGATTTGTCCACTTTGAGCAAGAGGTATTATCATTGGTGTATACTTTTCTACATCCATAGGATTATGAATCCAATAAATATCAATTGTATCTGTATGCAGACGTTCTTTGCTTCCATTCAGCATATTCTGCATAGCTTCAGGTGTTTTATCTTCAATCTGAGGAGTGAATTTAGTAGAAAAAATCAGATTATCTCTTGCTGTTTCTTTTGACAGCTCCCCAAGAATTTTCTCTGATGTTCCCATTCCATAGGCAACAGCAGTATCCCACAAGTTAAGTCCTTTTTTGATAGCTGTTTCATAAACAGCTTTTAAGCTCTCAGGCGTGTAATTGTCACCAAATGTGCCATCATTTCCCCAAGCCCATGCTCCCATTGCGATTTTAGGTATGTTATTCATATCAGAATTTCCTTTCTTATGATAATAATTTTTTTACTTCCGCATATGTTATTTCATAAATTGACATATACACATAATTTACATCAGCAAGCTTCATAGCTTCCTTTTGCTTGTTGGTTACAACAGTATAAGGATATATACCGAACATAAACGGAAAAAACGAATAAATAAAATCCTGTTTTTCCTGAATTGTCATTTCAGGGAAAAACTTATCAAGGCAATTCCTGACCTCTGTTAATGACTGACCGTAAACTACCTTGAAATCTGCAAGGCTTTCAATACGGCTGTTTTCTTCCATATCATAGTGATTCATGGACATGATTTTCAGCAAATTTTTTCTTTCTTCAAGAGATTTTGCAATTGCATCTGCAAATTCTGAAACAGCCATTTTTTCATTTTCATCCTGAATACGTCTCAAATCATTGACCCATAATTCATATTCTCTTTGTAGCAGAGCAAGGAAAATTTCTTCTTTCGTTTGAAAATAATTGTAGATCGAAGTTCGTGTAAATGTAGTGGCATTACCAATCTCTTTAATAGTAATCTCCTTAAAACTCATCGTTTTGTACAGTTCAGCACAAGCTGAAATTATTTCGTTTTTTCTTGCTTCTGTTAATTTTTTTGAACCCTTTGGCATTTTTTCTCCTTACTTAAACCGTTTTATTATTTTTGAATGACAGGCATTTTCCAATGACTTCGCCTGTTCTGAGATATTCGTATGCTGGAAATTCAAACAGTACAGGTTTCAATTCATGATAATTTATCTTGCCTGACTCATTGAGATATTCTTCTTCAACATAGGTGCTGCTGATTTTACAGATAAAGCTTTCAAATCCGTTCGTATTGTAAATATCGGCAACTCTGCATTCCATAACAAGAGGTGACTTTTTGATAACGGGCATTCCGTCGTCGCCTATTTCATAATCAAAAAGATTACTTTTATCCTCTTTTGTACCGCTGACAGCACCGCAATAATCAGCCTGCGGTAAAATACTTTCATTTACGATATTGATGGAAAGTTTCTGGTTTTTCTTGATCGCACCGTTTATAAAATGAGCGGATGCAAGGCTTACCAGTACATATTCATGTCCGATGATACCAACGTGTGCAACAAGTGTCCATGTAGGAGCATTTCCATTCATTGTACCAATAACGGTAACGGGTGTAGGGTATAACGCCAATTGTGAACCAACATTCTTCTTCATAACTGCATTCTCCTTTATTCATATTGACACAGTGTCAATCAGGTTAATTTTATTATACACATATTTTGACACGGTGTCAATATATATTTTGAAATTTCATCAACATAACACACGATTTTCACCAAGCTGTCACAAATGCTGTTTTTCACAGAATAGCAAAATGACAGCCGTAAAAAGCTGTCATTTATCGTTATGATTTTTGAATTTTAGCTAAAGTTTCACGAATAATAAAAAACGCTTTCTGAGGATCTGCAATATCAGAAACAGCCGTTTCAATGGGACAGAATCCCGTATTATCACGATTGCGGATCGCTTCTGTAAGTACATCATAAGTTACCGGAATATGATGATTTTCAAGAGTTTCAAGTTCTGATCTGCTGATAATGTTTGTGTAAATTTCTCTGGCATCAAGAAGCACATAGAGAAATGCCGCACCCTTTCCAATGACTTTATCTGCTGCTGAAAATTCTTTCAGACTTATACCGCTGTCAAGCCATTCCAGAAGCGGGGCAACTCCACGTTTACAGCTTGTAAGCGTTTCGGTATTATTACAGCATACACAGGTGAAATCGCTGCTTTTCAGCAAACTTTCAGCGCGTTCAAGATTATTCATTATCAGCCTCTTTCAGTCTGTATACGGCAAGGGGAATAATAACAAGCTGGATAATGATTCCAAAAATTCCTGCTGTAATACTTGTAAAAACTACAGTCGGATTAACTACTGAATCAAACACATAGAAACCGACTGCAATTGCGCCGGCTCTTACAAGTCTGCCTGCAATCTGAGCAATCAGAACCTTGGCAATAGTCGGGAGTTTCACATCTTTAAGCAATCCTGCACAAATTCCATAAACGCAAAGCTCGATCATCATAAACGGCAGCATAACGCTTGACGGCATACCTGTCAGCGCAAAGCTAACAAGAGGACTGAGCAGACCTGCTGCTCCTGCGGCATAAGGACCTGCCAGAAGTCCAACAAGAATTATCGGCAGATGCATGGGAAGAAAAATCTCACCGAGCGATGTTCCCATACCCGAAGCTGCTCCGATCACATGAACGAACTGCGGAAGTGCTACCGCTGATACCAGTGCAATTAAAGCACCGATCGTCTGTGTTTTTACTGAAAGTTTTTTCCTGTAATTGCTGTTGTCATAACATTGACCTCCTAAAATTTTTTAAAATATAAGATTTACCACAAATCCTGAAAGCAATGAAAAAAGCATGACATATAAAATATACAGTACGAAATTTTTAACGCCCAGAACGATTTTCAATGCGCCAAGATTTGTGATTTTTGTAGACGGTCCAGTCAGCATGAACGAAGCTGCTGAACCGATACTCATACCTGAATATAGCCACTGCTGTAGCAGCGGTATAGTGCCGCCTCCGCAGGCATACAGAGGAACGCCTATTGTTGCCGCCATAAGTAATCCGAATCCCTCATTCTCAGAGCCGAAAAGTTTTGCAAAATCGTCAGCAGGAACATAACGCTGAAATAATGCTGAAAGCAAAACTCCGAACAGAAAATAAATTCCTGTAGCCTTGAAGTTTCTGCCGATATTTTTCAGCAGTCTCATAAACAAATTCGGATCTGTATCATGACTTGCACGTTCCGCAAATCCCTCAAAGTTAAAGAAAGGTTTTCCTCTGTAAACGTATCTTAGTATCAGTCCGGCAGTAATTCCCATGATAAAACAGGTGATAATGCGAACCGCAAGGACTTCCTTTCCAAGCGCCATGCTGTAAATGATAAGCTGAGGATTAAGTAGAATAGAACTCATCATAAATGCCGCAAGCCAGTCATCACGAATGCCTTTTCTTGAAAATGATGCAGCAAGTGGAATCGTTCCATACATACAGAGAGGTGAAGCGATTCCGAGAATACTTGCAATAAAAATTCCGATAACTCCCAGCTTATGTTCGCTCATTTTCTGTACTGCACCATGAATTTTGTCCTTGACAAAAACTGAGATAACAGAACCGAGTATCATTCCGAGAATCCAGTACGGCAATATCTGTTTTAGCTGCACTATGAAATAGTACCAGACATAGACGAATTCACGTTTTATAATTTCATTCATCTAACATCACCAACTGGTATTGACGACTTCCAAGACCGATTTCATCTGCGTGTTCCAAGGTATGAAGTCCGTTTCTGGATTCGATACGCTTAATTAAAGCTGCTCCGTCCTCTGCACTGTAGACAAGATCTATACACGCCTGATCCAAAGCAACAGGGTCGGTAGATGAAAGTATTCCTATATCGTGCATATCAGGTTCAGCCGGATTTCCGTCACAGTCGCAGTCAACGGAAAGTCGGTTCATTACATTGACATAAGCGATATTTTTTCCGTTATCAAGATGATCTGAAACTGATTTCCCCGCCTCTGCCATTGATTTTAAAAATGCGTCCTGCTGTCCTCCCCACGGATTTGTCAGACTTTTTCCACCGCTGTGAATCCACGATTTTCCTTGAGATGAGCCAAGACCAATAGAAATATTCTTTATTGCACCGCCATATCCTGCCATTGCATGACCCTTGAAATGAGACAAGATCAGGTAGGAATCATAATCAGCAAATGCCGCACCTACATAATTTTCCGTCAGAACAGAACCACTCTCTACAGGCAGTGTCATCGAACCGTTTTCATCGAGGATCTGGAAATCAGCAATCTCTGTAAAGCCATGATCCTCCGCTACCTGATAATGCATTGCAGTTGTTGAACGTGAACCGCCATAAGCCGTATTACATTCTACAATAGTACCGTCTACATACTGGACTACATCTTCTATCAGTTCCGGACGAAGATAATTACTTGCCGGAGGTTCATCCGTACTCAGCTTGACAGCAATATTCCCTGACGGATTCCATTCAAGTGCAAGGTAAGCGTTCATCAGACCTTCCGAAGAAATATCCTTTGTCATGTAGACAATGGGAATATCGTCATTTACCATACTTCCAAGCAGTTCACGTCTCATCAGACATAAGTCGAATACGTCCCACCTGTCATCATTGTTTAAATCGTAATCCTTTCCGCTTAAATCAGGTGTTTCTCTGACAAGTAAAAAATCCTGCAAATTTCGTAAATCTTCTACTGTGTATTTTGATTCGGATTCTGCCGCAGCAGCAGACAGCGAAATGATTTCATGATTTTCATATTTTGCGTCAAGATTTTCTGTTGAAATCTGCTCCTGATATGGATTGCTACAGCCTGTCATAGCAGTAAGCATTACTGTCACTGCAAGAAGTGATATTAATTTTCTCATGTTTTTCCTCCTTTCTGATATGGAACTATCCATATTTAATTACTCAAATTTTGATGAGTCAAGAGTTTTGATAAGTTTGGCAGGATTTCCAACTGCTACTCCATAATCCGAAACATCATGTGTAACAACAAACGCAGCACCTACGATAGCATATTTTCCCACTGTGACTCCCGGTAAAATAGTAGCTCCTGCACCGATCCATGATCCCTGCCCGATTACGATCGGCTTACAGAGAAGTATTTCTCTTTCATACGGGTCATGATTGTTGGTAAGCAGAGAAACATTTGTAGCGATCATAACATCATCTTCAATGATGATTCCACCTCTGGACATCATCAAAGCATTACTGTTGATATAAACATTCTTTCCGATCGTGACCATTTCCATACAAACACCTTGTAACGGAGCAGCAATATAGCTTCCAGCACCCAGTCTGTCTCCGAATAATTCCTGTAATATTCCGGCATACTCATCTGTCATCGGCATCGTATGATTCAACTTAAAAATAAGCTGTGTCTGCTGTTTTCTCTGTTCATTTTCTTCAGAAGTTGAATTTCTCAGATCTACTCTTTCTTCCTGTATACTCATTGCTATATACTCCTTTTCTTATGATTTTATTCCAGCATCTCAGCTCCCTGCTTAAGATAGTCAATAATAGTAAGATGTTGCGGACAGGCAGATTCACATTGACCGCACGCTATGCAGTCCGAGGCTTTTCGTCCATATTCTGTTACAGACTTGTATAAATCCTGTGCTTCTGCAATTTGCCCGTTTCCGAGCTGCTTATTCATTGCGGTAAAAATATCAGGTATCTGGATATTTTTAGGACATCCGTCGGTACAGTAATGACAGGCAGTACACGGAATCGCAGATGAATTGCCGAGAATACGCTGTGCTTCCTGAATAATTTTCTGTTCATCTTCATTCAGCGGTTGGAAGTTCTTCATGTATGAAAGATTATCTTCCATCTGCTCCATATTGGACATACCGGACAGTACCGTAATAATACCGTCAAGGGACGCTGCAAAGCGAATCGCCCATGATGCACAGGAAATATCCGGGTTATATGCCTTGAAAAGTTTCTTGATCTCTTCGGGAGGGTCAGCAAGCGTGCCGCCCTTGACAGGTTCCATCACCACAATGGACTTTCTATGCTTTCTTGCAACTTCATAATTGGCACGAGAGGCAATATTCGGATCATTCCAGTCAGCATAGTTTATCTGAAGCTGTATGAAATCAACCTCCGGATGCTCTGTCAGCAAGCGGTCAAGCAATTTCGGACCAGCATGATAGGAAAAACCGAAATTCTTGATTAATCCCTCAGCTTTCCGAGCCTTTACGAAATCCCAGAGATTGAATTCGTCATACTTTCTGTAATTATTTTCCATAAAAGCATGAAGCAGGTAATAATCAAAATATCCTGCGCCTGTTCGTTCAAGACTTGTATAAAACTGATTTTTGGCAGCGTTTTCATCAGGTGCCATCATAAATGCGTTTATTTTTGTTGCGAGAGTATAGAAATCTCTTGGATAACGCTCAACAAGCGCTTTTCTCGTATCTTCCTCGGAAGTGCCATAAACAAATGCCGTATCAAAATATGTAAATCCCGATTCCATAAAAAGATCCACCATTTTTTTGACCTGCTCAATATCTGTCCCCTGCTGATTCTGTGGAAGTCTCATAAGACCAAATCCGAGCTTAGGCACTTCTTTTCCAAAATAATACGACATAATATTCCTCCTGTTATCATGTTAAATTATGCTTCATCTTCCCATGTAAGTATTCCGGTTTCAACTGCAATTTCATAACGTGAAATTTTATAATTCAGTCGTTCCAGCGTCTCATCAATTTTGCTTTTCTGCTCCAGAAGCAAATCCTTCTGATCTTTCAATAGCTGTAATCTCGCAGGAATAGTGGTATCTCCCTCCTGTGTTAATTTTACATATTCAATCATAGTTTCCACCGGAATTCCTGCGCTGCGCATACACTTTGCAAGCTCTACCCACCTGATATCCTCTTCCTTATAATCACGAATACCGCCTGCTGTTCTGGTTACAGGCGGTATCATTCCTACCCGTTCATAATACCGAAGCGTATCCTGTGAAATATCATACTTTTCGCTGATCTCCTTGATCGTCAATGTGTTCACCTCCACTTGTATCTTTCGTATTTTTATTATACTATCTGGAGTGAACTTTAAGTCAAGTGTATTTTAAAATTTCTGTATTCTGCACAAAATCACGGTTTGTTTTTTATCTATAATGCCAATATAGCCGCAGTGACGAAAACTGCGGCTGCTATTTTATTATTGGGAAAATCAAAGTATCATATAAAAGTCATTTGTCGGCGGCAAACAAGCATGATCTTTACAAACATAGTAGGTCGTTTTGGCATTGATAAGAGGATACTTTTGGCACTCCAAGGTTATAATTACGTTCGCCAAAAGCGGCAATTTTATTTTGATTGTTTCTAATTCTGAAATGTTTTTCAGGACGATCACAATATGACCTGGCGGATTTTCATAAAAGAGTTTTGCCAAAAGAAACATACAATGCCCTGCCGGATAATCACTTGCCTGAGATGACAAAAATTCCAGCTGTTTTTCAGCCAATTCACGATATTTCTCGTTCTCTGTAAGCTGATACAATCTTACAAAATTATACGCCATGATAGAATTACCGCTTGGAATCGCTCCGTCATAGGTTTCTTTTGGATTCATGAAAAGTTCTGCATTAACTGATTCCGATAGATAAAAACCGCCATTCTCATTGTCAAGAAAACGCTGTACAGCTTCCTCACATAATCTTTCTGCTTTTTCAAGAAAATTACTGTCCAGTGTGGAATTGTACAGTTCAATCAATGCTGCGATATAGTAAGCAAAATCGTCCAGAAAACCATTGTCAGAATGTTTTCCGTAACGAAAACTTGTGTAAAGCTGCTCGCCGTCATACAAATTATTCTCAATGAATTTTTGTGAATTTATAGCGGCACTCAAGTATTTTTCATTGTGTGAGACTCTATAGAGCATGGACATCGCTGCGATCATCATGGAGTTCCACGAAAGAAGAATTTTATCGTCAAGATGCAGTTTAGTACGTCTTTTTCGATACTCGTAAAGTTTTTTTAGCGCATCATCAAATTCACCATTCAAATCATTGCTTTTCAGGAGATTCGGTATATTCACTCCCTCGAAATTTCCATTTGCTGTAATATCAAAAGTTTCTGCAAACCGCTTTCCTTTTACCTCGCCCAGAATCTCAACGATTTCATTCAGTGTGAAGGTATAGAATTTTCCCTCAACTCCTTCGCTGTCAGCATCATGCGCACTGTAAAATCCCCCATCAGCAGAGGTCATCTCACGAAGAATATATTCCGCCGTTTTTTCCGCTGTATCGAGATAGACTTCGCTGTTTGTAAGATGATAAGCCACTGAATAAGCAATTATCAGAAGTGCATTGTCATAGAGCATCTTTTCAAAATGTGGTACAAGAAAATATTTGTCCGTTGAATATCTGGAAAAACCGTAGCCGATATGGTCGAAAATGCCGCCTTTCCGCATTTGCAGGAGCGTTTTCTCTGTCATTTTCAAGGCATTGGAATCCTGATTCAGCTTTGCATACAGCATCAAAAACAAAAGATTATGCGAAGTTGGGAACTTCGGCACTGAACCGAATCCTCCATTTATCTCATCAAAACTGTCTGAGAATATCTTTATCGCCTGTTCAATCAAATTTTCATTGATCACATTGCTGTTGTTCGATCTCTCATTTTTTAGATGTGACATGATTTGTTCAGCGGACTGTACAAGCTCCCTACGGTTATTATTCCACTGACTTGCAATGGCGTTCAGCAAATCAGGGAATCCGGGTATACCATAATGCGACTTTGGTGGGAAATATGTGCCTGCAAAAAACGGCTTTTTATCCCATGTTATAAAGATACTCATAGGCCAGCCGCCGCTGCCTGTAAATGCTTGACAAACTGACATATACACGCTGTCAATATCAGGACGTTCCTCACGATCAACTTTAATAGAAATAAAATATTGATTCAGAGTTTCCGCTGTTTTTTCATCTTCAAAGCTCTCGTGTGCCATAACGTGACACCAATGACAGGTACTGTAGCCGATGCTCAGAAAAATTGGTTTATCCTCAAACTTTGC
>CAMWTO010000033.1 GCA_947177205.1 uncultured Ruminococcus sp.
ATAGAAAAAAGGGGCAATGGTTAAAATATTCGATTCTTAAAATAAAATTATACCATATTTCATGTGAAAAATCCATTCGCAGAATACCCAAAAATTATTGGTAAATCGTTTTAAAATCTGCTCCTGTGATTTGCTTTATTCTAGGATAAATTAACTTGACAGACAAAAATGATAGGATATAGTCAACAAAACTTGATAATTTTCTGTTGCAGATACTTGACTTTTTTTGGGAAACATGCTATAATAATTTTTGTATATAACATATTTTAAAATATTGAAACATAAGAGAGAGGGGAGAATTTTTATCGCACAAAACAGAATCATGCTCAGTTCCACGGGGAGTGGTGTCGGCAAAACAACCATGACGCTTGCACTATTATCCGTCCTTTGCCGTAGAAATCTACAAATCCAAAGCTTCAAATGCGGCTGTGATTACATTGATCCGATGTTTCACAAGCATATCACAGGACGGAACACCTATCAGGCAGACCCTTATTTTCTGGACAGAGAACAGTTGCAGGCACTGTTTCTTCATGCTTGTGATCCTGAAAATAAAAAGAATAATCATAGAAAAATTAATAAAACGCTGGATCTTTCTGTGTTCGAGGGTGCAATGGGTTATTATGACGGCATTGCAGGCACGCCGCACGCAAGCGCCTGGACGGTCTCGGACTGGCTTTCTGTTCCGGTTCTGTTGGTCGTTTCTCCGGACGGCATGGGTTGTTCTGTCGGAGCTGTCTGTAAGGGATTCCAGGATTTCCGGACACCGAACCAAATCCGTGGAGTTTTGCTTAATCGAATCCGTCCTGGCATGTATACATATTATAAAAAAATCATTGAATCTGAGACAGCCTTACAGGTATGCGGTTACTTACCAGATCTGCCGGAGCTGAAACTGAAAAGCCGTCATCTTGGCTTATGGACTGCGCCAGAAATTGCAAATCTGGATCAGAAATTAGATCAGCTTGCCGCAATGGCATCTCAGACACTAGAATTAGAACAGATTCTGAAACTTGCCGGAACTGCACCGAAAATCACGAAAAATTTTGAAACTATTTTTAAAAATAAATTGAAATATAAAATCCGGATCGGTGTTGCGAAGGACAAGGCATTCTGTTTTTATTATACCGAAAATCTGGAATTACTGGAATCTTACGGCGCAGAACTGGTTTATTTTTCCCCTGTTTCTGATAAAAAACTGCCGGAACATCTGGACGGACTTTATTTCGGCGGTGGCTATCCGGAATTATATCTTTCAGAATTAAGTGGAAATCTGGATTTTATCCGGAGTCTGAAAGCAGCATCTCAGAATAAAATTCCAATTTTTGCGGAATGCGGTGGATTTTTGTATTTATTAGAAAAATTCGGAGAGTATGAACTTGCAGGACTTCTTTCCGGAAATGCGGAATTCACAGATCATCTCTGCCGGTTCGGCTATGTGAATCTCACAGCGCAGGAGAATTCTATCCTGGGAAATATTGGCATTCAGGTCAAAGCGCATGAATTTCACTATGCAGACAGTACAAACAACGGCACAGCATTTCTTGCAGAACGTCCATCCGGTTCGAACTGGAATGCCATCCGGAACACAAGCAATATTTTGGCAGGATTTCCGCATTTATATTTTTTATCCAATCCGGAAATTGCGGAGAATTTCTGCAATGCCTGCCGGAAATTTCACGAAAGGCAAGTGCTATGCTGATTTTAATAACTGGCGGAGCAGGGAGCGGCAAATCTGCATTTGCTGAAAATTTAGCGATGCAATTACAAAAATTAAAAAAATCCGGGAATTTATATTATTTTGCAACTATGCAAGTCCGAGAGGATGATCCGGAATGTCAAAAGCGCATCCGGAAACATCAGAAACAAAGAGCCGATAAAAATTTTATTACAATTGAAACACCGTTTTTAGAAATCCCGTATTTTTCAAAAAATTCAGTAAATTCATGGCAATCCGGCACGGGTCTGCTGGAATGCATGAGCAATTTGCTTGCCAATCTGCAATTTGATTTTAATAATTCTGAAAATCAGGCACTTCCAGAGCGGATCACCGGAAAAATCCTGCAATTATCTGCCTGTCTGGAGAATCTTGTCGTGATTACCAATGAAATTTTTAGGGAGAGAATTCCGGCAGATTCCGCCATGCGGGACTATCTCCGGAATCTTGGAGAAGTGAATTGCAGTCTTGCGGAACATGCGGAAATTATGATAGAAATCCAAGCCGGGATTCCTATCATCTGGAAAGGAGAGAATTTTTTCCATGAAGTCATGGGTTAATGCGTTTCTGATTGCTTTGTCCATGTACAGCACAATCCCGGTGAAGATTCTGGACTGGAATCAAACAAACCTCCGACATGCAATGGTATTTTTTCCGTTTGTTGGGATTTTCTGCGGAATCAGTTTTACGTTGATCTGGTTTCTGCTTAAATTCCTGGACATAGGTGCATTTTTGTCCGGCGTTCTTGCAATTCTGAGTATGATCCTGATGACTGGTGCAATTCACCTGGATGGCTTTTCCGATACAGCAGATGCTTTGTATTCCAGGAGATCCCAGGAAGAAAAATTAAAAATCCTGAAAGATCCCCACTGCGGCGCATTTGCTGTGATTGCCGTAGTTCTGGTGTTACTACTCCAGACGGCAGGCTATGCAGAATTATTTAAAATATATGATGATAAAATTTGTGGAATACTAACAGGCGGTTTTGTTCTGTCACGCTGTCTGAGTGGCATTTCCGTGATGTCATTCCCCTGTGCGCCGACAAGTTCCCTGGCAAAGACATTCCAGGAATATGCGGCATCCGGGAGCAGAAAGCTTTTAATTCTGGAGCTGATTCTGACAGAAATTGTATTAATTTATTGTTTCCGGAAACTGGCTTTGATTCTGATTTTTCTGGCTTTACTGGTATTTTTTTATTATCATCAGATGCAAAAAAAAGAATTCGGCGGCATGACAGGCGATCTTGCCGGCTTTTTTCTGGTCATCTGTGAAACGGTCTGGATTTTGGGAACTGCCTTATTGGGAGGGATTTTATTATGAAGTTAATTATCGGCGGTTATGCGCAAGGGCGACTTTCCTATGCACTGAAAAAATATCATCTCACAGAACGGGATGTGCTTGATCTGGAAAATGTTGAAAAGTTTGAGGATTTTGAAAATCCTGATTTTTGGAAAGAAAAAAAAATCATTTATCATGCAGAAAATCTTATTACATCATGTTTGAGAAATCATCAGAATATTTTGCAGGAAATACAGAAAAAATTACCTGATTTTCAGGATAAAATTATCATCACACAGGAAGTCGGATGCGGTTTAGTTCCAATTGATCCGGATGAAAGGCGCTGGCGAGAGGCAGTCGGACACATGAATCAGTTGCTCGCAGAGTATTCCGAATCCGTGGAACGTGTCTGCTGTGGTCTGGGGATGTTTATCAAGCAAATGAATTAAAATGGAATTGGATTGAATTTTTATGAAAGAAACAATATGGCTTTTGGTCGCTTTGATGTTACTGTACAGTGATCAGCTGATTTTCAGTGTGATACTTGGGTTTTTATTGGATCTGATATTTGGTGATCCGGAACAGCTCCCGCACCCGGTTGTCTGGATCGGCAAGGCAATTTCAGGATCTGAAAAAATCCTGCGAAAAATTTTTCCAAAAAATCCAAAATCAGAACAAATTGCTGGGACAATTCTTGCTTTAGTAATTCCTGCTATGAGTTTTCTGGTTTCCGGCTGTATTTTATGGCTTGCACTCGCAATTATTGATCCGCCATTTTGTTTTGTCCTGCATACATTTTGGGTATATCAGATTTTGGCAACAGGATGTCTGAAACAGGAGAGCCGGAAAGTCTATGAGGTCTTGCAGACGCATGATCTGGAAAAATCCCGGAAACAGATTGCAAGGATTGTGGGACGTGATACCAGTCAGCTCACAGAGGAGGAAATTATCAAGGCTTGTATTGAAACAGTCGCTGAAAATACGTCCGATGGCGTAATTGCGCCTTTGTTTTACTTGCTGATTGGCGGTGTTCCGCTTGGATTCTGGTACAAAGCCGTGAACACGTTGGATTCTATGGTAGGTTACCGGAATCAGAAATATCAGTATTTCGGGACGGCATCTGCAAAACTGGATGATCTTGCTAATTTTATCCCGTCCAGAATATGCGCTTATATGATGTTACTTGCGGTGAAATTATCAAGAAAAAAAGAAAAATTAAATTTCAGTTCTGCCTGGAAAATTTTTTGCCGTGACAGAAAAAATCATCTCTCGCCGAATTCCGCACAGACAGAATCCGTTGCCGCTGGCACTTTGGAAATCCAGTTAGGCGGATCGCATAGTTATTTCGGAGAAATTGTAGAAAAACCGACTATCGGCGACCCGGTTCGGACGGCACAGCCGGAGGATATTCTCAGAATGAACAAAATTCTAATTCGCACGGCTGTGTTATCACTGATTCTGTTAAGTATATTCAGAATTTTAATTTATATTATAATACTAATTCAATAAAGGAGATTCTCAGTCATGCACGGCGGTGATATTTATTTCACAGAAGAAAAACTAATGGATTTTTCAGCGAATATTAATCCGTTCGGCGTTCCGGAATTTGTTATGACGGCGATCCGGGATGCACTGCCGGAAATTGTACATTATCCGGATCGGGAGCAACGGAAATTACGGAAAGCTATTGCAGATTATCACAAAATTCCAGAAGATTGGATCATCTGCGGAAATGGCGGTGCAGATGTATTATTCCGGATGGTGCAGACAATCCGCCCGACACATGTATTAATCCCGGTGCCGACGTTCACAGAATATGAAAAAGCATTACAAGAAAATTCCTGTGAAGTGACGCACTGGACAATGGAAATGCCGGATTTTAGCATCACAGAGAAATTACTACCTGAACTGGAAAAAAATAACTATGATTTTCTGGTGCTATGCAATCCCAACAACCCCACGGGACTTTGCATTGAGAGAGAGTTATTATTGAAAATTCTGGAAGTTTCCAGAAAGCAAAATATATTTGTGATCCTGGATGAATGTTTTTTTGATATGACGGATCTTCATGCAGAAGAATTTTCGATGATCCGGAAAATTCAGGATTTCTCGAATTTGTTTATCTTGAAATCTATGACAAAATTATATGCCATCCCCGGACTGCGTTTAGGCTATGGGATCTGTTCTGATTCGGCACTGATCCAGAAAATCCAAGAAACCGGACAGCCCTGGTCTGTAAATACGCTTGCGAGTATTGCAGGCTGTGCAATTCTGGAACAGGAAGAAAATCATAGAATACAATTTCTGGAATTTCTGAAACAGGAACGGGCATTTTTAGCCAGGGAGCTGAAAAAATTAAATTTTAAAATCTGGGATTCTTGTGCAAATTATCTGTTTTTCCAATCTGAAAATAATTTTGATCTGGATCAGAAATTATTAGCCGATAAAATTCTGATCCGGCACTGTGATTCTTATCCTGTTCTTGATAAAAGCTATTACCGGATTGCAATCCGAACGCATGAAGAAAATTTATATTTGCTGAATGCTCTCAAAAAATTGAAAAAATTTGGAGAATTGACATGAAAAACACAGTAAAATTTGCAAAATCTGTCATGATCATGGGAACAATGTCATCCGCCGGAAAAAGTTTCGTCACAGCGGGATTGTGCAGGATTTTTCATCAGGACGGATACAGGACAGCACCGTTTAAATCTCAGAACATGGCGTTAAATTCCTATATTACAAAAGATTGCCTGGAAATGGGTCGGGCACAGGTCATGCAGGCGGAAGCCGCCGGGATTCTCCCAGATGTCCGCATGAATCCGATTCTATTAAAGCCAACCAGTGAAAAAGGTTCACAGATTATTGTCAATGGCAAAGTATTTGATTCCATGACAGCAAAAGAATACTATCAGCATAAGCAAGAATTCGTCCCAGTAATCCAGGATGCTTATGAATCCCTGGCACAAGAATATGATGTGATTGTCCTGGAAGGCGCAGGCAGTCCGGCAGAGATTAATCTGAAACAAGTGGATATTGTTAATATGGGCATGGCGGAGATTTCAGGTTCTCCGGTGATTCTGGTCGGCGATATTGACCGTGGCGGCGTGTTTGCCAGTCTATATGGAACAATTGCCTTACTGGACGAGCACGAAAAAAAACGGATCAAAGGCATGATTATTAATAAATTCCGTGGTGATCCGGAAATTTTAGAACCAGGGTTAAAAATGCTCGAAGATCTCACAGGGATTCCGATTCTGGGAGTGCTGCCGTATACAGAGTTGGATCTGGACGACGAAGACAGTCTTTCGGAGAGATTTTTCCAAAGTTATAAAAATGATTCTGAAAATCCTGCTTTCCTAGATATTGCGGTGATAAAATTTCCCAGGATTTCCAATTTTACAGATTTTAAAATATTAGAATCTATTGAAAATATCTCGGTCAGGTATGTTTCCAGATTACAGGAATTGCAGAATCCGGATCTGATTATCTTACCGGGAACAAAAAATACAATTGCAGATCTTCTCTGGATGCGGCAAAATGGTCTGGAAGCCGAGATTTTGAAAGCGTATGAAAAAGGTACTGTCATTTTTGGAATCTGCGGCGGCTATCAGATGCTCGGCAAAAAATTATCTGATCCGGATCAGATCGAGCAGGGCGGTGAAGTCCGTGGCATGGGATTATGCAATAGGAATACGATATTCCGGAAACAGAAACGAACAATTCAGATCCAAGGAAACATCTGTGATCTGAATGCTGATTTTCAGAATTTAGCAGGGATTACCGTAACTGGTTATGAAATCCATACTGGAGAAACGCACGGAACAGAAAGAGCATTCCTGCGACTGACAAACGGAGAAACGGACGGCTGTTTTTGTGTTTCTGAACATGCTGAAATTTTCGGAACATATTTGCATGGTATTTTTGATAACCAGGAATTTACAGAGAAATTTCTGAATGATCTGATCCAGAAAAAGCATCAAAATCAGCAGATTTTCATTTCAGATATACAGGCATACAAAGAATTACAGTATAACCAGCTTGCGGATTTATTAAGAAAGCATCTGGATATGTCAAAAATATATCAGATTTTAGAATCGGGGGGGGAATCATAATGCATTCTGGAATGTTAAGAAACGGCTATACCACAGGGACATGTGCAACTGCCGCAAGTCTGGCATCTGTGATCTGGCAGACAACCGGAAAAATTCCGGATTCTGTGGAAGTACTGCTGCAATCAGGCGAAAAATTAAGATTAGAGATCCAGGAAATCCAGGATTCTAAAAAATATGGGAAATTCCCTTGCGGTGTCATCAAAGATGCAGGGGATGACATGGATGTCACAAATCATTGTCTTGTGATTGCTTCTGTCAGAATCCTGGCACATGACGGAGATGTAAAATTCTCAGCAGGGGAGGGCGTGGGAATTGTCACCCGGAAAGGACTGAAAGTTCCAGCCGGCGAACCGGCAATTAATCCAGCCCCAAGAGCTATGATCACAAAGACGATCCGTTCCGTGATCGGCACGAAAGCCGCCTATGTGAAGATTTCTATTCCAGACGGTGAGAAACTTGCTGAGAAAACGTTTAATCCGAGATTAGGCATTCAGAACGGCTTGTCAATTCTGGGGACAACCGGCATTGTGCGTCCCATGAGTCAAGATGCCGTGAAAGAATCGCTCCGGCTGGAGCTGTCCATGTGCCGTGCAGAATTTGGAACAACCTGTGCATTTGTCACAGGATATGCCGGAGAAAATTATTTAAAAAAATTGAAAAAAAATAATATTATCCTGTGCAGTAATTACCTGGGGTATTTGCTTGACTGTGCTGAAGAACTGGAATTTGAAAATATCCTGATTCTGGGTCGAACGGGAAAATTAACCAAACCAGCAGCAAATATCATGGATCTGCATAGTCACACCGCAGGCGGACAGCGTGAAGTAGTCTGCACCCATGCGGCACTTGCCGGAGCGGATCTTACTTTGATCCGGGAATTATATCATGCGGCGACAACAGCACAGATGCAGAAGCTGTTAAAAAATGATGATCTGGATAAACTTGTCTGGCATTCTGTTGCAGAGGCAGGAGCAGAAAACTGCGAATTGCGAACGCATGGAAAAATCCAGATTGCTATGGTACTGTTGGATGAACAGAACCAGGTGCTTGCGGAAACAAAAAATACAGAACAAATCCTGAAAGCGTGGTTAGAGAATTAACATGAAATTAGTAATCATCGGCGGCGGTTCAGGAAATCCGGATTATTTACTGCCTGCCGCAGAAAAAGCGATCTTAACGGCGGATTGTGTGATCACATCCGGACGTTTCAGGAAGATGTTCCTGCATTATAATCTGGGAAATATTGAAATTCTTGGCAAAATTCCGGAATTTCTGGAACAGCTCCCACAGCGTTTAGAATCCCAGAAAATTGCTGTGATTGTATCAGGAGATCCGTTATTTTATAGCTTATGCAGGACAATTCTGGAACATTATCCGGATATGGAAATAGAAATCATTCCGGGGATTGGATCGTTGCAGTTGCTTGGTGCAGCTTTTGGTATCACAATGGAAGATGCAGCAATTCTGAGTCTGCATGGCAGGGAATACAATCCCGGTAAAATTGCATGGACTGTCTCAGAACATGCCCTCACATTCTTTTTTTGTTCTGTGAATCAGGGTGCAAAAGAGATTGCCGGAATATTGTCAGCATATCATTTTGAGAATGCAATACTATATGCCGGTTCAGACCTGGGTTGTCCGGAACAGAAATTGTGTTCCGGATCACCCAAAGATTTTCTGAAATTTCAAAATCCTGTATTACATGTTGTCGCTGTGAAACATCCTGCACCAAAGCCGTTGCGCCGTCCGGCACTGCTCCCGGATGACGCATTTCTCCGGAATCAGTCTCCCATGACCAAAGAAGAAGTAAGAGCCGTGATTCTCAGTAAATTAAGATTACAGCCGTATGAAACGATCTGGGATATTGGTGCAGGGACAGGCAGTATCTCCGTGGAGTGTGCCAGATTTTGTCCGTTCGGCAAAGTATATGCAATCGAATATAAAAATACGGCATTAGAAATTCTGGATCAGAATAAACATTATTTTGGACTTGAAAATCTGGAGATTATTTCCGGAACAGCTCCGGAAGTTCTGAACAATCTGCCGTTGCCGGATTGTATTTTCATTGGCGGCACAGGAAAGAAATTCCCGGAAATTTTCAATCTGCTCCAGAATCTGCACAAGAAAATCCGTCTTGTGATCAGTGCTGTGACGCTGGAATCCCAAGCGGAAATTTATGCTTTGCTGCAATCGATACCGGATCTGGAAATCACACAGATTTCTGTTGCACATGCAAAGTCAATCAAGAATTATCATATCTTGCAGGAAAATAATGCTGTGATGATTTATTCCTGTATGTTAGGGGGAACTTTATGAGTGGTGTTTTCTACGCAGTCGGTGTCGGTTCTGGAAATCCCCTAGAATTAACACTTCATGCAAAACAGATTCTGGAACAGGCGGATGTGATTGTCACTCCCGTGAAACATGCGAATGCGGATTCTGTGGCATTTGCAATTGCCCGACAGGTGGCGGATATGCGGAAAGCAGAAACATTAAAAATTGTATTTCCTATGAAACCAAGCCGGGATTATAAAAATGATTTAAGATCCGGTGTGCTGTGTCCTGTGATCGAATTTTTACAATCCGGAAAAATGGTCGCTATGATAACGCTCGGAGATGTCTCTGTTTACAGCACAGCTTCTTATGTCAGAGAAATCATTGCAGAAGCCGGTTACCAGACAAGCGTCATTCCGGGGATTTCTTCCTTTTCGGCAGGAGCTGCTGCTGCACAGCTGAGTCTCTGTGAAAATCAGGAATCACTCATGATATTACCAGCAGTACAATCTCCGGAATCCGTACAACAGGCGATCTTGCAGGCAGATAATATTATCATAATGAAAGCCGGAAACGCATTGCCCTGGCTGATTCCCATGCTGGAAGAATCGGAATTACTGGATTATACTGTTATGATGCAGAATATCGGCATGCCGGATGCGTATATCGGAAAGCCTGTGATCCGGAAAAAATCGTATTTCACAACACTGTTAATCAAGAAAGGAAGTCTGAAATCATGATTTATTTTGTAGGAGCAGGTGCAGGCGATCCGGAATTGCTGACAATCAAGGGAAAAAAATTAATTGATTCTGCGGATGTGATTATCTATGCCGGATCCCTTGTCAATCCGGAAATTCTCCGGGATGCAAAATCCGGCTGTGAAATCTATGACAGCTCCGGTATGACACTGGAAGAAGTCTTGCAGATCATGCAACATGCGGAACAGAATCAAAAAACAACTGTCCGGGTGCATACTGGAGACCCGTCTCTTTATGGAGCGATCCGGGAACAGCTCGACGCTCTGGACAGAATGGGAATCCCGCATGAAGTAATCCCCGGTGTGAGTTCTTTTCTGGCGGCGGCAGCAGCATTGCAGAAAGAATACACGCTCCCGGATGTTTCGCAGACGGTCATCCTGACACGCATGGAGGGGAGAACGCCTGTCCCGGAGTCCGAACGCATAGAAGATCTTGCAAAACACCAGGCAACTATGATTATTTTTCTGTCCGTTGGCAGAATCCAGGAACTTGCAGAAAGATTATGCACAGGCTATCCCAAAGAAACACCTGTCGCTGTGATTTACAAAGCCAGTTGGGAAGATCAGAAAATAATAACAGGCAATCTGGAAACTATTTCAGAAAAAGTCCAGAATGCAGGGATTCAAAAAACAGCACTTGTTGCAGTCGGAAATTTTCTGGGGGATGTGTATTCGCTCTCCAAACTCTATGATAAGCACTTCACACATGAATTCCGGCAGAGGATTGCAGAATGAAAATTGCATATTTCTGGTTGACTTCTCAAGGAAAGTCTGTTGTTGAAAAAATCCAGAAGGGCTTAGGCGGTCAGATTGAATCCAAACAGCATCTAAAAATGCAAATTGCACAGGATTTTGAACATTATGATGCATTAGTCTTTGTGATGGCAACAGGCATTGTTGTCCGGATGCTTGCGGATCTGATACAATCCAAAACAACCGATCCCGCTGTGATTGTCCTGGATCAGCAGGGCAAATTTGTGATCAGTCTATTATCCGGACATATGGGGGGGGCAAATGCATTAGCCTGTGAAATCGCTGCAATTCTGGGAGCTGTTCCTGTGATTACCACGGCAACAGACACAGAGGGGCTTGTTGCAATAGATATATTTGCAAAAAAAAATCATCTGAAAATTGAAAATCCGGAAAAGATTAAAATTATCAGCAGTACAATGCTCCGAAACGAAACAATCACAATCTATTCTGATTTAGATTTGCAGGATTATGAAAAAATCATCCGTAAAATTGAATTACCGGCACAAGTAATGATATCAGACCGGATTTTGAAAGTACAAGAAAATGTATTAATACTCCGTCCGAAAAGTCTGGTAATTGGCATAGGTTGTAAGAAAAATATCACATTTCAGGCTCTGGAATCCTGTTTTCTGGAATTATTAAACAAGAACAATTTAAGCGTGTTGTCTGTCTTTAAAATTGCGACGATTTCTTTAAAGGCACAAGAACCGGCGATTCTGGAACTCTGCCAGAAATATCAGCTTGTATTAGAAATCATCCCGGATGAGAAAATTAAAAATGCATCTCAAAAATTTGAAAGCTCTGCATTTGTTGAAAAAATCACCGGACTGCCTTCTGTTGCAGAGGCTTGCAGTTATTTTGGTTCAGATCAGGGAGAATCTCTGACCGGAAAAGTGAAATTTTCGGGAATTACGCTGGCGATTTGCAGGAAAAAATTAGAAAAATTATATTTTACATCAGAAAGCATGTGATAAAATGATGAAATTATTTGTAATCGGCTTCGGCTCAGGCGAAAAAAAACATATGACACAGCAGACTGTTTCAGCACTGGAACAGTCGGATCTTGTCATCGGCTACACGACATATATTGAGATCTTAAAGAAAAACTTCCCGAATCTGCATTATCTTGCAACACCTATGCGGAAAGAAATTGACCGCTGTAAAATGGCGGTGCAGGAGACTTTAAAAAATCAGAATGTTGCATTAGTCTCTAGTGGTGATAGCGGCATCTACGGTATGGCAGGGATTCTGCTTGCAATTGTACAGGAGATGCAAGCAGAAAATCAAATTGAAATTGAAATCGTTCCCGGCATTACAGCGGCAAGCCTTGCGGCAAGTGTCCTGGGTGCTCCGTTAATGCATGATTTTGCTGTGATTAGTCTGAGTGATCTGCTCACACCTCTGGAATTAATTTACAAAAGAGTCTCTTGTGCGGCGCAGGGGGATTTTGTGATCTGTCTCTATAACCCGAAATCAAAGTCTCGGACAGAATATCTTGCACAAGCGGCAGACTTGATTCTACAGTATCAGTCACCGGATACACCTGTCGGAATCGTCCGGAACGCCGGTCGGACGGATCAGACATCTTGGATGACAACGCTCCGGGAATTAAAAAATCAACCAGTAGACATGTTTTGCATTGTCATCATTGGCAATTCGCAGAGTTATTTTCAAGATCAGAATCAAAAAATTTATATGATTACGCCGAGGGGTTATTCTTTATGAGAATTGCTGTGATTGCAGGAACAAGCGATGCAACGGAGCTGATCCGGATTCTTTCTCAAAAACATCAGATCACGGCATTCACTGCAACAGATTACGGCAGGGAAATTTTGCAATCCTGTGATTGTAAAATTTCCGTTGGCAGACTGGATCTGACAGGATTTTCAAAAAAATTAGCGAATTTTGAATTTGTCATTGATGCATCCCATCCATTTGCGGAAGAAGTTACGAAAACTGTCAGAACCGTATGTAAAATTCTGGATCTGCCTTATTTGCGGTTATTGCGTTCCGGATGTGCAGAAATTCCGGGCATTCCGGAATCTGACAAAATCCGGATTGTAAATTCCAAAGAAGAAGCCTGTGCAATTTTATCCAGGATGCCCGGGAATATTTTATTAACTACTGGTGTGAAGACACTTGCATTCTATGAAGAACATATCCCGGATTTTGCTGTCAGGGGATTTGTCAGGATTTTAGATACACCGGATTCCCGAAAAGTCGCAGAGCGCTCCCATGCGAATCTGATTTATGCGTTGCCGCCGTTCATGGAACAAGATTTGTCAGAGATCGTCCGGAAACATCAGATTTCTGTGATTGTATCAAAAGACAGCGGTACAAGGGGCGGTGTAGACCAGAAAATCCAGATTGCAGAAAAATTCCAGATTTTTCTAATCCTGATCCGGAAACCGGAAGAATCCGGGATGCAGATGCAGGAAATTTTAGATTATATTTTGACTTGTCCGGTGTGATGCTTTTTGTGTGTATTTATGCTTGCAAAAAAATGTTCAGAAATAATTCTATACAAATAAAAGCAGACATGATATAATAATATTATAAATAAAAAATTTTTTTAGTTATACAAATTCTGAACAGTTTGCATGTTATAATTAAGACAATGAAAATCAAGTAAATTAAATTATTTATTATTTGAATTTTCAAATCATTATAACTTATAATTCATGAAAAGGAGTACTTTGTTATGATTTTAGACAAAAACAAAGATGCAAAAGTGTATCTTTCTGAAGCGTATCTGGCTCAGATTGAAACCATTCAGGCAAAAAAGAAAATGCTGGAAACGCCGGAAAGCATTATTCAGAAAGAACAGACCGCAAAGACACTTGCTTTGGCTGAAAAAGTCGTTGCTCGTGGTATTCTGAATGCGGAAACAACAGACCAGTATTTTGAAGTGCTGAAAAAAATCGAGGAGAAAAAACAGGATATCCAGAAATTTTATGGCATTTCTGTGGATGCGGACAGCCTGGAGGCAATCCGGAAAGCACATCAGGCACTCTCTGAGCAGTTCACGGATGAACTGGCAGACGAAGACAGCGAATTTCAGAAAAAACTGGAAAAAGACAAGCAGGATACACAGGAACAACTTGCCCGGAGCGAAGAAGAAATCAACGAGAAAGTTTCTGGAATCCAGCAGAAGAAAAAAGAAATTGAAAAAGAATACCGGCAGTTTGCAGCCCGTGAAAATGAACAGTATACATATGATCTGAAACGTGCCAGAAAACAGGAAAAAGAAGAACGGGAAAAAGTTCTTGCAGAGAGAGAACTTGCCTTGAAAGAAAAAGAAACAGAAGCACAGGAGGCAAAGCAGAAATGTCAGGATAAAATGAAAGAAATTTCTGATATGGAAGTTAAAGTTGAAAATATCCCGACATTAATTGAACAGGCAAAACAAGAAAGTGCGGCTGCCAAAGAGAAAGAACTCAACAAGGATTATGGCTATCATAAGATGTTGGATGAAAAAGACAATCAGAACAAGATCAATGAATTGCAGGCCGAGCTTGACAGGCTCGATCAGAAATATCATGCCTTACTGGCAGAAAAAGACGAACTTTCTGACAAGCTCGACAAGTGCAACGCTGAAAGCCGTCAGCTTACCAGTGATACAGTCAAGTCCATTGGTGGTATCAATATCCTGAATGCGGATAACCATCCCTATAATAATACAGGGAAAAAGTAATCTTTTTCCCTGCTGAAAGGAAGGTTTTAGAATGATCAGTGAAAAAAACACGAAGCCGGAACTTCTGGCAGAATACAAAAAACTGATGACACAGGCAAAAGCAGCCAAAAAATCGGTTTCTTCTGTCAGAAGTATGAGTGTGAAAAATACAAAGGCAGATATCTGGGCAGAGATTCAGAACCTGCAAAAACTGCTTGCCAGCGATGAGAAAAAAGCAGATGCTGTTGTTTCTGAAAAAAAGCCTGTATTGGCGGCAGAAACGACAAATTACTCTGCAAAGGAGCAGTTGCTTGAAAATGTTGTTTCCACAGTCTTACAGATCAATGAGGCAATCAAGCAGAATCATAAAAATCCGGAAGTCAAACCGGAAATTAAGGAGGAGAACGATTTGAATTATCTGAATCAGGAGATTATCGAAGAAATCAATGCGCTTACTACAGCCAAGGCAATGAAAGAGGATGAGTACAAAAATCTTTGTACAGTAGAAGAAGAACTCCGGAAATTTGCCGGTATGATTAATAATTTCAAGAATGACCGTGCCACACAGGAAGAAAATCATGTGCAGAGAGCGGAAGATCAAAAAGCAATTTTAAATGAGTTGACAGCGAGAGTCCAGGAAACCAACAGTCAAAAGCTGGAAGATGCGGAAGAGTCTCTCAAAAATGCGGAAGAAATGATTGAGACGGACAAGAAAAAAATTGCGGAAGAAAGAGCTGTGGAAGAAGAAAAATATTGTTACGAAAAAACCAGAAAATATCTGGAAGAAGATGACAAGTGGGCTGACGAAACGGCACAGCGTGAGGAAAAAATTCAGGAAATCAGAAAAGAAACAGCAGTATTGCAGGCTGAAATTGATGCAAAGGAGGAGCATGTAAAAGAACTGACTGTCAAGATTGAAGCAATCCCGGAACTTCTGGAAAAAGCAAAACAGGAAGCTGCGGAAGCAAAAGAAAAGGAACTGAACAAAGAGCATGGCTATAAAAAGCACATGGCGCAAAAAGATGCGGATGCAGCGATTCAGTCATTGGAAAGACAGATTGCACATGTCAAAGCAGATTATGAAGCGGCTTTGCTTGAAAAGAATACAATCCAGGACAAACTTGATAAGGCATATGAAGAAAGCAATAAGCTTTATATGCAGACAGTACAATCCACAGGCGGTATTAAAATTCTCAGCAATTCGGATAAAAATTAATAAAAATAACACGGCGGAAAAGAATAATTTTCTGCCGTGTTATTTTTATTATTCAAAATTCAGTAATAAATCCAGATAGTAATTATAT
>CAMWTO010000034.1 GCA_947177205.1 uncultured Ruminococcus sp.
TCTCCAGAATCGCTAAACATTTTTCTGCAAACTTATGCATAGTCACAAAATCTTGAAAACCGCTTCACCAATTTTTCAGGATATAGTATAATTTTAAAATGCACTATTATGGCACTCTGGTGACTTTGTGCAGACAAGTACAAAATAGTATAGCATATGATGCGGATTTTGTCAAGTGCTTTTTCTAAAATTTTAAATTTTTCAGAATCTTTAAATTTTTCAGAATCCGCCAAGAATCTTAAGGAGGTATCCGCCTATGGTAAATGTCACTGCCAAACAGCTCGGAAAAAATGTCAGAATGAGTTTCGGCAAAATTCCCGAAGTCCAGGATATGCCGAACCTGATTGAAATTCAGAAAAATTCTTACAAATGGTTCAGAGAAGAAGGCCTCAAAGAAGTTTTCAAAGATTTCTCTGCGACGGATTACAATGGCAATCTGGTGTTGACATTCGTCGGTTATCGTTTTGATGATGAACATCTGAAATACAAGACGATTGCAAAAGCAAAGGAACATCAGGCAACGTATGCTTCTCCTCTGCGTGTCACTGCAAAGCTCTGGAACAAGGAAACAGGTGAAGTCAAGGAAAGCGAAATTTTTATGGGTGATTTTCCGCTCATGACAGACAGCGGCACATTTGTCATCAACGGCGCTGAACGTGTCATTGTATCTCAGTTAGTCCGTTCTCCTGGTGTTTACTATGGAATGGAAAAAGACAAGACCGGTAAAGAGCTGTTTAAGTCGACAATCATCCCGAATCGTGGTGCGTGGCTGGAATACGAAATGGATTCCAACGATATTGTCTACGTCCGGATTGATAAAAACCGCAAAATTCCGCTGACAACGTTTTTGAGAGCGATTGGACTTGGAACAGATCCGGAAATTGAAGAGACATTCGGTCACGACGAAAGACTGTATCAAACCATGCTCGAAAAGGATTCATCCAAGAGTACTGAAGAAGGACTGATAGAAGTTTATAAAAAGCTCCGTCCCGGCGAACCTCCTACCATTGAAAGTGCACAAGCACATTTGGATCTGCTGTTTTTTGATCCCAGACGTTATGATTTATGTAAATTCGGAAGATACAAATATAATAAGAAACTCGGCATTGCCTCCCGAATTGCCGGACGCATAGCTTCCCGGAATGTCATTAATGAACGCACCGGAGAAGTCCTTGCAGAAGCAGGCGAGAAGCTCACGCTTGAAAAAGCAACCGAAATCGAACAGGCAGGCATCTACGAAGTATTCCTCACAGTAGAATCCAAGCAGTACTACACGACCGCAACCGGACAGACTTCGACTCGCATGGTTGAAAAAGAAATTAAAGTTCTCGGCAATGGCATGGTGGATCTTGCAGGCTATGTAGATTTCAATCCGAAAGAAATCGGCATCAACGAAAAAGTCACCATCCGTGTACTGCGTGAAATTCTGGATACCACAGAACCGGCAGACCTCAAAACAGTCTGCAAAAAGCGTGCGGAAGAACTCGTTCCGAATCATATCACACTGGATGACATTTACGCATCCGTCAGCTACTTCCTGAATCTTTGCGAGGGTGTCGGCACAACAGATGACATTGACCACCTTGGCAACAGAAGAATCCGCCGTGTCGGAGAACTTCTCCAGAACACCATGCGTTCCGGCATGGCTCGGATGGAACGTGGCATCCGGGAACGTATGAATTTACAGACCCAGGACATGGATGTCATCACACCGCAGGCACTTGTCAACATCCGTCCTGTCACATCGCAGATCAAGGAATTTTTCTGTTCTTCTCCCCTATCGCAGTTCATGGATCAGAACAATCCGCTTGCAGAACTTACGCACAAGCGCAGACTTTCTGCATTAGGTCCTGGCGGTCTTTCCCGTGACCGTGCCGGATTTGAAGTCCGTGACGTACACTATTCCCACTATGGCAGAATGTGTCCGATTGAGACCCCGGAAGGTCCGAACATTGGCTTGATCTCCTATCTGGCAACGTTTGCAAAAATTAACGAATATGGTTTTATTGAAGCTCCCTACCGCCGTGTAGATAAGGCAACAGGTGTTGTCACTAATGAAGTTGTCTATATGCCGGCAGATGAAGAAGATAAATATGTCGTTGCTCAGGCGAATGAGCCCCTCACCGAAGACGGCAAATTCGCTAGACCGAAAGTCAATGCCAGATTCCGTGACAAGATCCTCGAATGCGAGAATACCCATGTAGATTTCATGGATGTATCCCCGAAAATGGTTGTTTCCGTTGCAACAGCAATGATCCCGTTCCTGGAAAATGATGACGCAAACCGTGCATTGATGGGTGCAAACATGCAAAGACAGGCAGTGCCGCTGCTTAAGACAGAACGCCCGTTCGTCGGCACAGGCATGGAATACAAAGCCGCTGTAGACTCTGGCGTTTGTGTTATTTCCAAGACAGACGGCATTGTTACTTTCGTATCAGCTGATAAAATTATCGTCCAGGATGCCAATAAAATCGATCATACTTATGAGATGATCAAGTTCCAGCGTTCTAACCAGGACACTTGCGTGAACCAGAGACCCATTGTCAATCTTGGCGACACTATCCGCAAAGGACAGGTACTTGCAGATGGTCCTGCAACATCTGACGGTGAAATTTCCCTTGGTAAAAATGCCTTAATTGGCTTCATGACATGGGAAGGTTACAACTATGAAGACGCTGTCTTGCTCAATGAACGTCTCGTCCGTGAAGATGTCTTCACATCTATTCATATCGAAGAATACGAACTGGAATGCCGTGACACAAAATTAGGACCGGAAGAAATTACCAGAGACATCCCCAACGTCGGTGAAGATGCGCTGAAAAATCTGGATGAACACGGCATTATCCGGATTGGTGCGGAAGTCACAGCCGGCGACATTCTGGTCGGCAAAGTCACACCGAAAGGCGAAACAGAACTGACCGCAGAGGAACGTCTGCTCCGGGCAATCTTCGGCGAAAAAGCCCGTGAAGTCCGTGACAATTCCTTGAAAGTTCCCCACGGCGAGGGTGGTATTGTCATTGATGTCAAGATCTTCCGTCGTGGCGAAAAGGGCACGGATGACATGAATGCCGAAGTTTCTGAACTTGGCACAGGCGTGAATCAGTTAGTCCGTTGTTATATCGCACAGAAACGTAAAATTTCCGTCGGCGATAAAATGGCAGGCCGTCACGGCAACAAGGGTGTTGTCTCCCGAATTCTCCCGGAAGAAGACATGCCGTTCCTCCCGGATGGCACACCCCTTGATATTGTGCTGAATCCTCTGGGCGTACCGTCTCGTATGAACATTGGACAGGTTCTTGAAGTGCACCTGGGCATGAGCGCAAAGGCTCTTGGCTGGCATGTCATGACCCCGGTCTTTGACGGCGCACATGAAGATGACATCCGTGCATGTTTCCGGGAAGCCAACGAAAGAAACGCTCCCTACAGAAACGAATCATTTGAACTCAACCAGATGGACAAAGTCATCAATCCCAAAGCCATCGACATGAACGAAGACGGAAAATTCACATTGTATGATGGACGAACCGGAGAAAAATTCGACAACCGGATCACAGTCGGTTACATGTATTATTTAAAACTCCATCATCTGGTAGACGATAAAATTCATGCCCGTTCAGTAGGTCCTTATTCTCTCGTCACACAGCAGCCTTTGGGCGGTAAAGCGCAGTTCGGCGGTCAGCGTTTTGGTGAAATGGAAGTATGGGCACTGGAAGCCTATGGTGCAGCCTATACACTTCAGGAGATCCTGACTGTCAAATCAGATGACACCATTGGACGTGTCAACACTTACGAACACATCGTAAAGGGGCAGAATGTTCCGAAAGCCGGCATTCCGGAATCATTCAAAGTACTGATTAAGGAAATGCAGTCCCTTGGTCTGGACGTCAAAGTTCTGGATGCAAACCAGGAAGAAATTGACCTGAAACAGCATTTTGAAGAAGACGATGACATCCCGATTCCGACAGCCGATTTCAGCGAAGATTTCCAGAGCGATGAAGAAGAATTTGAAGAAAACGGCTACACAACCGGCGACGTGGAAAATATAGACAAATTTAATGATGAGGAAGACGAACCTTATCTGGAAATGGCTGACCCGGATTTCGGTGGCAGCGACGACAGAGAAGAAAATCCCGATAATTTCCCTTTATTCTAAAGCATACCCACCCGGCGGCAGGCTCAGTCTGCCGCAAAAATCCTGATATTTAGATATTTAGTAGGAGGTAACCAGCTTGGAATCTAATACTTTTGAATCCCTGCAAATCGGACTCGCTTCTCCGGAACGGATCCGGGAATGGTCCTATGGTGTCGTAGAACGCCCCGAAACCATTAATTACAGAACGCAGAAACCGGAAACAGGCGGTCTATACTGTGAACGGATCTTCGGACCGACAAAAGACTGGGAATGCCACTGCGGCAAATTCAAGAAAATCCGTTTCAAAGGCAAGGTCTGTGACCGCTGCGGCGTAGAAGTCACCCGTGCCAAAGTCCGTCGTGAACGAATGGGACATATTGAACTGGCAGCGCCTGTGTCCCATATCTGGTATTTCAAAGGCACACCATCCAGAATTGGTCAGGTGTTGGAAATTTCACAGAAACGTCTGGAAGAAGTTTTATATTTCACAAAATACGTCGTCATTGAACCCGGTGAAACAGCTCTGCTCAAAAACAGCCTGCTCACGGAAGAAGAATACACAAAGAACCATGAAAAATACGGCGATACGTTCATTGCGGAGATGGGTGCAGAGGCAATCCAGTGGCTGCTGGATGAATATGATCCGGAGTGCTATACGAAATTTTTTGAAAAGCATCTGGATCTGTTCGCAAAAGTGATCGGTTTGCCACAACAGCAGATCCATGATTATCTGCACAGATTCAGTTATTATATTGCAGAATCCGGACAGTCCGGTTATCATGACGGCGATGTGATTTCCTATGCAGAATACAAAGAAATGATCCTGCCTTATAATCGCAAATGCGAAGATGATGACAACACTCCGGCAAAAATCAAAAGCGGATTTTCCTACATGCTCGAACTGTTCGATGCAAATTTTGATCCGACCAATGAAGAATATGCTGAAATCCGGAAAGAAAACTGGGTCAATGATCTCCAATACACAGCGGACAGCCTGAAAGAAGAATTAAAAGGTTTGCCAAACGGTCAGAAAAAAATCAAATTGCTGAAACGTTTGGAAATTGTAGAAGCATTTTTACAGTCCGGCAACAAGCCATCCTGGATGGTCATGAACGTTGTTCCCGTTATTCCGCCGGATCTGCGTCCAATGGTCATGCTTGACGGCGGCAGATATGCCACTTCGGATTTGAATGATCTCTACAGACGTGTGATCAACAGAAACAACCGTTTACAGCGTATGCTGAAACTTGAAGCACCGGATATTATTGTCCGCAATGAGAAACGCATGCTGCAGGAAGCTGTGGATGCTTTGGTCGATAACGGAAGACATGGCAGACCGGTAACCGGACCGAATAACCGTGCATTAAAATCACTTTCTGACATGCTTAAGGGCAAACAGGGACGTTTCCGTCAGAATCTGCTTGGCAAACGTGTGGACTATTCCGGACGTTCTGTTATCGTGGTAGGACCGGAACTGAAAATGTATCAGTGCGGCTTGCCGAAAGAAATGGCACTGGAACTGTTTAAGCCGTTTGTGTTGAAGCGTCTTGTAGATACTGGTGTGATTGCCAATATCAAAAGTGCCAGAAAGATTGTAGATCGTGCAACAGATAAATCCGTATGGGATGCACTGGAACATGTGATCAAATCCCATCCGGTATTGCTGAACCGTGCGCCTACTTTGCATCGTCTGGGCATCCAGGCATTTGAACCGATTCTCGTAGAAGGTCGTGCTTTGAAACTGCATCCGTTAGTATGCTCTGCATTTAATGCGGACTTCGACGGCGACCAGATGGCAGTGCATTTACCACTTTCCGCAGAAGCACAGGCAGAAGCAAGATTTTTGATGCTTGCAGCGAATAATCTGTTAAAACCCTCAGACGGTCGACCTGTTGCCGTACCGTCTCAGGATATGGTACTTGGTTCATATTATTTGACGCTCCTGAAAGAAAACGACAAGGGTGCAGGCAAATGCTTCCGTGATATTGACGAAGCAATGATGGCTTATTATGAAGGCGATGTCACGCTTCATGCGCCGATCAAAGTTAGAATCACCAAGGATGTGGCAGAGAAAAAATTATCTAAAATTATCGACTGCACCATTGGCAGACTGATTTTCAATGAAAACATTCCCCAGAATCTGGGTTATGTAGACAGAACCAATTCAGATCGTCAATTTGATCTGGAAGTCTCTTTCTTAGTCAGAAAAGGACAGCTTTCTGAAATCATCGACAGATGTATCAAAATCCACGGAACGACAACAACTTCTGAAGTTCTGGATAAAATCAAGGCTTTAGGTTTCAGATATTCCACAAAATCCGGTATCACAACAGCCGTTTGTGATGCAACCATTCCGCCGCAGAAAAAAGATATTTTAAAAGCTGCGGATGCCAAAATTGACGAAATCAACGACATGTTTGAAAACGGCTATATTTCTTCTCAGGAGAAATCACAGCTTGTTGTCCAGACCTGGAACAAAGCCACGGACGATGTTACAGATGCACTTCAGAAAAACATGGATCCTTACAATCCCATTCAGATGATGGCACATTCCGGTGCTCGTGGTTCGATTGCACAGCTCCGGCAGCTTGCCGGAATGCGTGGACTGATCGCCAATACTTCCGGTACGACGATTGAAATTCCGATCCGTGCGAATTATCGTGAGGGGCTGAACATCCTGGAATATTTTATCTCCTCCCGTGGTGCACGTAAGGGACTTGCCGACACGGCGCTCCGTACAGCAGACTCCGGTTATCTGACACGCCGTCTGGTAGACGTTTCCCAGGAAGTCATTGTCTGCGAACAGGACTGCGGTACAGAGAACGGCATTGAAGTCTATGAAATCCGTAATGGCACAGAATTAATCGAACCCATGAAAGATCGTCTTGCAGGACGTTTCCTGTGTACAGACCTGCGTGACGCCGAAACAGGCGAATTAATCATTAGCAAAGACAGACTTCTGACAGAAAAAGATGCAGAAAAAATCATTAAATTAGGCATTGAAAGAATCAAGATCCGTTCTGTTCTGAAATGTCGGGCAAAACAGGGCGTTTGTGCGAAGTGTTATGGTGCAAACCTTGCCAATAATAATCTTGTTTCTGTTGGTGAAGCCATCGGCGTTATTGCGGCACAATCCATCGGTGAACCTGGTACACAGCTCACCATGCGTACGTTTCATACCGGTGGTATTGCCTCCGGTGGTGAGGGCGGCGATATTACACAGGGTCTCCCTCGTGTAGAAGAATTATTTGAAGCCAGAAAGCCAAAAAATGCCGCCATCATTGCAGGTATTGACGGCGTAGTACACCTGGAAGAGATCAAGAATGTCCGGACACTTTTCATCCGGAATCAGGAAACCGGCGAAGAAATTTCAGAATCTATCCCGTATAATTATAAATACAAAAACATTCATGAGGGTTCTGTTGTCAAAAAGGGTGACAGACTCACGGAAGGCAATGTTTACCCATCCCGGATTCTGGAAGTACTGGACACTTCGGCTGTGCAGGATTATATTATTATCGAAGTCCAGAAAGTGTATCGCTTACAGGGTGTAGATATTAATGACAAACATATTGAAGTCATCGTCCGGCAGATGCTCCGCAAAGTCCGGATTGAAGATGCCGGCAGCAGCAGTGAAATTCCGAATGCAGAATATCTCCTCCCCGGAACGCTTGTAGAACGCAAGCATGTAGATGACATTAATGAAAAAATTCAGGCATTAATTGATGCTGGTCATACAGATCTGACGCTTGTGGAAACTTCGGATGTGTTGCAAGGTATCACAAAAGCGGCATCAAGTTCTGATAGTTTCTTATCTGCGGCATCCTTCCAGGAAACAACCAAAGCACTTACAGATGCGGCAATCCGTGGCAAGATTGATCCGTTGCAGGGTCTGAAAGAAAATGTCATGATTGGTAAGCTGATCCCAGCCGGAACAGGTATGGACATTTACAATAATGTACAGCTTGTCAAAGCATCCAAAACAGATTCTCCGATAGAACATGCCGCACCACTGCCGAGCATGATTTGATAGTTCCCATAAATTACAAAAAAGCAGCATGTTCAGAATTGTATCATGCTGCTTTTTAAATCAAACTAAAAAAAAGAAAAGAGTGAAATGCTATGCAGATGCCGAATCCGGCAGAAGAATCCCTTGTGAAAAAATTCAATAAAACCATCTGGCTTAAATTCCTGAAAGGTATCAAAGAATACCAGTTAATCCAGGCAGGTGACAAAATCGCTGTCTGTATCTCCGGCGGCAAAGATTCCATGTTAATGGCAAAATGTATGCAGAGAATTCAGCGTTACAGCAAAATTCCGTTTGAAGTGATATTTCTGGTGATGAATCCGGGATATAATGAAAGAAACAGACTGAAAATTCAGGAAAACGCTGAATTACTGGATATCCCGATTCAAGTATTTGATGCAAGAATTTTTGATTATGTCGTGACCGTGGATCAGAATCCCTGTTATCTCTGCGCAAGAATGCGGCGGGGGCATCTGTACAAGAAAGCACAGGATCTGGGTTGCAACAAAATTGCTCTGGGACATCATTTCGACGATGTGATTGAAACAATTCTGATGGGTATGTTGTACGGTTCGCAGATCCAGACCATGATGCCGAAAATTCACAGTGAGAATTTCAAGGGGATGCAGTTAATCCGTCCGTTGTATCTCGTCCGGGAATCTGATATTATTGCCTGGAAAGATTATAATCATCTTGAATTTATCCAGTGTGCTTGCCGTTTCACAGAGCATTATGAAATTGACCAGAACGGCGGGAACAGCTCCAAACGTCAGGAAATCAAGGAATTGTTACAACAATTACGAAAGATCAGTCTGGCAATTGATAAAAATATATTCCGGAGCGTTGAGAACGTGAATTTGAAGACCATTATTTCTTATCATATCGGCGACGAATATCATCATTTTCTGGACGATTACGATCAGGCAATTACAAATCACGGCACGAAATCCGGAGAGGGGCGTTCCTGATATGGCAGAGCAATTGAAACAATTTGCAAGAACGGAATTATTATTCGGAACGGATGCCATGCAGATTTTAAGACAATCCCGTGTTGCAATATTCGGGCTTGGCGGTGTGGGCGGTTATGTCGCAGAAGCCTTGGCAAGATCCGGAATCGGCGCACTGGATCTGATTGACAATGATGTAATTTCCATCACAAATCTGAATCGGCAGATCTATGCATTATATAGTACTGTCGGAAAATTAAAAGTAGATGTCGCAGAGCAGAGAATTCTTGATATTAATCCGGAAATGATTGTTCAGAAACATCCGTGTTTTTTTATGCCGGACACAGCAGAACAGTTTGATTTCAGAAATTATGATTATGTGATTGATGCAATTGATACCGTCACCGGAAAAATTGAAATCATCATGCAGGCACAGCAAGCCGGAATTCCCGTAATTTCGTCCATGGGAACAGGAAACAAGCTTGATCCGTCGTTATTAAAAATCTCTGATATTTATCAGACAAGCGTCTGTCCGCTTGCAAGAGTCATGCGCCGTGAACTGAAAAAACGGAATATTCGAGCACTTAAAGTTGTTTATTCCGAAGAAGAACCCGTCAGAATCAAAGATCATGCAGAGATTTCAGAATTCCGAAAAGCTATTCCGGCATCGAATGCGTTTGTGCCATCTACTGCCGGACTGCTGATCGCAAGTGAAGTGATCCGGGATCTGATTCAAATAAATTAAAATAAATCCTGCCGGACTTGTATCTCAAGTCAGATCCCCGGCAGGATTTTATTTTATTATTTATACTCTGAACACTCTGTTCAGATATTGCATTTCAAATTCCATGATCGGCATCGGCTTTGCGAAATAATATCCCTGAAAAATATCGCATCCATAGGCTTTCAGGAAGTCCACTTGATCCTGTGTTTCCACACCCTCTGTGATAACTTCCATCCGGAGCGCTTTTGCAAGTGCAATAATCATCTGAAGAATTAATTTACTCCTGCCCTGGTGGGCAGTCCTGCTAAGAAAACCCATGTCAATCTTGAGAATATCTGCTTGCAGATCTTTCAGCGTATTCAAAGAAGAATAACCACTTCCGAAATCATCAATTTCTACTAAAAACCCGTAATTTCTTAATTTTGCAATCAAGGGAAGCTGTGTCTGCGGATTGTTCATCACAGCCGTTTCTGTGATTTCCAGATGCAGATTTTTTGGATGAACGCCATAATATTCCACCAATCCCGTAATTGTCTTATACACATCGAGCAAATAAAAATCTTTCTGTGAAATATTAATTGATAAATAATTTTCAGTCAATCCGGCATTTTTCCATCTCTGAAGGCGCATGCATGCTACTTCCCACATGTACGAATCCAGACGACTGATAAATCCCGTCTGTTCAAAAATGGGAATGAATTCGCCCGGCGGAATCATGCCACGTTCCGGATGAATCCAACGGACAAGCACTTCTCCGCCACGGACTTTTCCGTTGACGGCAATCTGTGGTTGTACATAAGCTGCAAACTGTCTGCCCCGGATGGCTTCTTCAAATTCACTGATGACTTTCTGTTCATTGATTTTGCTTTCACGCAGATTTTCTTTATAATATGCTACAATATTCTGATAGCTGTCCTTGATTGTCCGGATTGCCAGATTTGCCCGGTCACACATCATAGAAATACCTAGTTTCTTATCTTCGATTTTATAAACGCCGATATGAATATGTACTTTAAAAACTGTGTCTTCCGTCAGTTTTGCCATGCGGACAATCTTACGGAGAATCTGTTCTTCGTTGAATTCTTCCTCTGGAACACACAACGCAAACCGGTCGCCGGTCAATCTGCCGTATACCCATCGTTCTCCTGCAAGAGATCGCAGAATCCCGGCAATTCTCAACAGAAGCTTATCCCCCGTCTGAATGCCGAACATGTCATTGACAAGTTTGAAATTCTTCACATCCGTGCAGACAATGCAATAATTCTGCGCTGGATTCTGTGCAATTTGTTCCCTGGTCATTTCATAGAAATATTCTTTGTTGTAAATTCCCGTAAGTGCATCATGCGTGGCACGATATTTCTCAGATTCAAAACGTTCTGTTTCTTTGGTACAATCCTGAATGATAAAGAAACAGCCGAGATATTTTGATTGTATATCAAAAATTTTCTGATACTGAATCCGATAGTAACGCATTCCGCCGCTGATCCTGCGTTTGGCATCCCAGTAATAATCTTCTGCATCCAGAGGAATTTCTTCCATGAACCAAGTTTCAACCTGCTGATCGATTTCGAAATCACAATAGATTTTCGCCGTCCGGTTGGCATGAACGCATTTGTTTTCAATATCCAGGCAGATAATGCCATCCTGCATATTAGAAATTGTAAAATATAATAATTTATCCATTAGTCCCCTGGGAATATAAATCATTGAAAAATAAAAGATTGAGAATGCGACAACAGCGTACCAGAAAAGCGAATAGTCAATTTTTGTACCGAACTGCAAATAAATTGTGTGACAGATCACCACAATACAGTCCAGAATCAAAATCACGGCGTATTTCAATTTATAAATTTTCGGGGATTGCAAGATTTTCCGGATCAGATCCCAAACCAGGACAAACACCATTGCATAAATCAGCAGCATATGGACAATATACAGAGCACTCATGGAACTGACATGATAGAACGAAGCGCCGAACCGGTCTGCAATCCGATCACAGGTAAATACAACCGGAACAAAGCAATTCATCATCATGAGAACAGCATCTGCAATGGCAAAGAGACCGAATGCGGTTTGTATTTTCGGATGATAAACCCGAAGCCCCGTATATCTGCGCACAAAGCACATCATACCATTGACGACAAAATCCATCGCAATATGATAAATACCAAACAGAACATAAGCCATCTGCAGGGAAGTTGTCAGCATTGCCGTCGCATTCAGGAGTAATGCAGCACCGGCAAAACCCAGAAGCATTCTAAGCGGCGGTTCAATGCTGATCTGCCGGGGTTTTCTGAAATTATAAATCAGACAGCCGAACACCAGAACGGCTGACAGATAAAGCAGGGTAACAGATACCCATTTCATGTCATAAAATCCCCCATTTCAAAATTTCAAAATTTTAAAATTTTTTATTTTTTAAGACTCTGATTACCGAATCGGCATGTCAGCAGGTGTCAGCAGATGCACAAGCAGCCGCAGGACATTCATGGAGTCGGACAATTCAATTTTGCCGCTTTGGTCAACATCTGCATTGATGAGTCCCTTATCTGTGACTTGATCCACGCCGACATAAACTCTGTTCATCAGAACAACATCTCTGATGTCCACAGTACCGTCATTATTCGCATCACCCCAAAGGATTATGTCAGATGATTCTGTAGAAGTTTCCTGCGTGGATGGTTCTGTCTGTTCCGATTCTGTTGGCTCAGGAGTTGATTCTTGTGTCGGTTCTGTCACAACTGGAATTGCCTCTGTTGTGAGCGTCCAGTTCTGGCATGCATTGCCGTTTGTTTCCCATTGCTGAATATTTGCACCGTTCTCGGTACTTGCGGAAGCAACTTCGACAACATCAACATCTTTGGACGCATGTGTCAAAATCCGATAAGTGCCATCCAGATTCTTTGTGAATCGGAACAGCATTGCGCTGTCCTTACTGGAATATGTGATTAGTGCAATATTATCACCATTCGCACTGCCCATGGCTTTCAGAACATAATTTTGATCCTGCGCAGAACGGATGTAATAATAATTTTCAGAGCCGAAAGATTTTAATATCCATTTCTGACAATCACTGTCATTAGATACCCACTGCTGAATATTGGCATCATCTGTCATAGTACCGTCTTTTACTTCCAAGACAAGACCGCTGTTTGCATTCGTAAAGCTGTATCTCACGCTTGTATCCATGGAAACGCCGGGATCTGTAACAGATTCCAAAATCCAGTTCTGACAGTGCATGCCATTCATGTCCCACTGCTGTATATTTGCTCCGGATTCTGTACTTGCGTCTGCAACCTCTACTACAGATGTTTCGCCTGAAATTCTTGTGCAGATTTTATAAGAACCATCTGCATTCTGTGTCAGCATAAATTGCTGATTTGTACCGCCATTATACTGATAAATGTCAATATTTGTACCGTTGGCTGTTTTCTTACCTGCAACATCCAACACATAAGTACCGCCGTCACCGACTGCGGATGCGAGATAATAATAGCCGTTCCCTGCACTGAAAAATTTCCAGATATTATGCGTTTCTGAACCGTCTGAACCCCATTGTTGTACATTTGCGCCGTTCTTTACTTCTGCGCCTGCAACTTCCAGATATAAACCGGAATTAATGTTCTTAATTCTGTAAGCAGAACCCTCTGCGAATTCTGCTGCTACCGGTACGGGCGGATCAGACTGTGCCGGTTCCCCATTGGGTGCCTCAAAATATCCTGCACTTGGTACGCCCTTGGATGCGTAACGCAGATACATCCAATTTATGCGATCTGTCTGGACACCGCTGTAACTGGAACAATATACTTTTGCTTCATCTGCTGTAATGGTCACATAATCATAATTGCCTGACGGTCTCCATTTGGAATTTAATGCAGATCCTTCAATTGTCGTCCGTTTGCAGTTAGATGATTTTGAGCCGGATTCTGCATAAGCGCCTGTGAATGTAATTTCATTCCAGTCGCAAATGACATTGCCGCCGTTTTCATAATAACAATTTTCGGCATAGATATCACAGCCGCTGTGTACGGTATATGCCATGCTGAACGTATTGACATAGTTATTCAGAGAGTGATAATACCCCCAACGCATCAATCCGGGTCCTCTTGTAAGCGTCTGATAAAATTGATTGCTGACAAGGGACATTCTCGGATAATTATCATATTGATTCTTAACTGATTCTGTGTCATCCGGATAACCCAGAATCAAACCGTATTCATGCAGACCGAACGAACAGTCCGAAACTGTGCAGTAATCTGCATCATAACAGCAAGCTAAGAATTTATCCCAGTCTTCCAGTCCTGTAGAAGCCGTATTATAATCTTTGTGACCAGTGAACGTTACATGATCTACCCAAAGATTTTCACCAGAACCGAAATAGACAACAATCGAATCATTGCCATTCGATTCGGAATCGTGCTGCAAGTCAAAATTCTTGATGATAAGATTATCTCCTACACCATTTTTCGTTGCTGTGCAGAACTGGACATTATAGAGTGTGTGCTTGGAATAACTGCCGATAATGGTCTTGTTGCTGTGAACATAAATCCTGCCATCCGGACAGTAATTTCTGCCGGAAGAATCCTGTTTCAGAGAATTGACTTTTATGTCCTCCGTGACAACGATTGTGTAGGGCGTGTCGGATGTTGCATATTTCTTGAGATCGTCAAAAGTGGAAACTTCTACAGTCTCACCGAATAGCCCGCCGACATCTCCGGCTTTGATGTTTCCGGTGTTGTCGTCTTTGCAATACCCGGCAAATCCCTGCAAGCCGTCAGCATTCAGAAGCCAAAGCTGTGAGTCAGCTCCTGTGTAAGTTTCTAGTTCCGTACCGGATGCGTTCTGCGTCAACGCTAGTGACGGATCTGAGTAATTCACGATCTTGTAATAGAGATCATTCCCAAGATGATCCTGCTTGACTGGAATCACATACCAGTGCTGTGACTGTGCGGATTCATAACCATAGATAACAACATCCGTTCCGGCGGTTACATTGTAGCCGGACGGCGTGAGCAGACGTCCGGATTCTGCATTGCAGAGTTTAAAGTAAGTCCCGTTGGAATCCGCTCCGACACGATCAAACCGCCAGGACGGTGCAAGTGTGTTTCCGAGTTTCTCCGTCGAAACACCGGAATTGTCCTTCATGCCGCTTTCTGTGAGAACTTTGGAATTATCCTTGACAGCAATGTTCATCAATTGCACCGGATAATCCGTTGAGACTGCATCTGCCGTCAATGCGAAATCAGCCGGAAACAGGACAGCTAACAGCATGGCAAGTACTGTCAGGAATCCTGCAAATCGGATCAACGGCAAATGTGTATGTTCCTGCATAAAAATTCCTCCTCAAAATAATATATTTTTATTCTGCTTTTCCGGGGAAACAGAATAAATCAGCAAAAAATTAAATTTTATATTAATCTAATTAAGATGATGACAAAACAAGTTCCGCAAATTTGACGGACATACCTGCGCCTGCCTGGGCGGCATATACCAGAATCAAGGACGCATCCCTTGCGTCTACTTCTCCATCGGAATTCACATCAGCGGATTGTGTCTGCTCCGGTGTCAAACCATCCGGAATGCCTGCACCCTTCCGTGCAAGGGCATTCAGAACAATCACAGCATCTTCAACATTGATCACTTCATCTCCGTTCAGATCACCAGTCGCAAGCGTTGTGAATGTTTCTGATGTTGTACTGGATGTAGTTGAGCTTGTCGTTTCTTCGCTTGTTGTTGTGTTTGTTTTTTCTTGGCTTGTTGTCGTAGTTGCTGTTTCTTTACTTGTTGTTGTGTTTGCTGTTTCTGAA
>CAMWTO010000035.1 GCA_947177205.1 uncultured Ruminococcus sp.
TCTCGTGGGCTCGGAGATGTGTACACGAGACAGTTATAAATATTTCTGGATAACAATATGCAGTCTGTTTTTCTGCGTTGGTGCACCGACTGCATCCAGCCGGAATTTTCCATATCCCCTGACAGAAAACACATCTCCTGCTTGTAATAACAGATCTGGCTTTGTCACTTCCTGGTAATTGCACATCACTTTTCCGGCAAGGATCAGTCCAACACATTCCTGCCGACGAATCCGGAGCGCCGCTTTCAGAACGGCATCCAGTCTCGTTGAGGAGACAACCCCGGAAATTTCCTGCATGTTCTGTGCATACGTTCCGGAAAATTTTTCCTGGTCCGTAATCTGTACGCCAATTCTGCCGATTTTCCGGATGGAAAGCAGTACCGGCGCAATCTGTTCCATGACAAAACACTGAATCTTTCCGGGAGAAACGAGAATATCTCCGATCCGGTCACGCTGAATCTGCTGACTCATAAAACTGCCCAGGACGTCCCTGTGCGTCAGCTTGTCTTCTTTCCGGAATCGGATTGTCAGACAGACAAACGGGAATTCTTCTTCTGTGGGAGGACAGTCCTGCGGATGAATACACAGAACGCCCCGTTCAGCCTCTGGATAGCCGCCTGAAAAACGGCAGCAATCCTGAGAAAGATGCATTTTTAACATCGTATACTGTCGCATATCGAGAAATCCGGTAAAACTGCGCCAGGCATTTCTTCTGCACAGATCCCTGACATGTGCAAGCAAAATCTGATCTTCTTCCTGTTGTTTCTGATGACTATTCATGATAGTTTTATATTATTTTATTAATTAGATAATCACGCCATTGTTTTCCAGTTCCGCTGCCAGATCATCCCCGATAAAGCCGACATTATACGGTGTGATGATATACGTCAGATTGGCAACAGGCTTTAAACTGCCGCTGATGGCATAAGATACGCCAACGAGAAAATCAATAATTCTCCTGCGGTTCTCCGGAGAAGCTGTCTCCAGGTTCAGAACAACTGTCTTACGGCTGATCAAGTGATCGGCGATTGCTTTTGCATCTGTGAACACTTCAGGCTTTACAAGAACAACCTGTAACTGCGCTGTTGCCTGAATACTGACAATATTTGAGCCGGGTTCTCGTCCTGCCGCCATCTGTTCTTCAATGTTTGTCACAGGGGGGATGTCCTGTGACTGACGCACCGGGACTTGTTCCGGTACATCATCTGACGGAAAGAAAAATTCTTTCATGTTGTCAAAAAGTTTCATCCTGCTTCTCCTTTTATATAATTTTTTATCATTTCATAGTATTAAAATAAGTTAAAAATAATTTTAAAATAAATTATAATTTTATAATTTAGAATAATCTCTTGCACCGAATAACGCCGAGCCGACTCTCACAAGCGTTGAACCGCACAAGATCGCCTGTGCATAATCATCCGACATACCCATGGACAAAATCTGCATTTCTGTGTCCGGAATACCGGAATCCTGAATGCGCTCTTTGGTTTTCAGGAATAATTCCTGCATTGCCTGTAAAAAACTTGTGTCCTGACATGGCGGCGGAATTGTCATCAAACCTTTGACATGCACATGTTCCAGTTCTGCAATCTGCATCAGCAGCTCCGGCAGTCCGTCCGGCTGTAAACCGCTTTTGGAATCTTCACCGCCGATATTAATCTCCAGCAAAATATCCTGGTGTAACTCCAGTTTTGCCGCACAGCGCTCAATCTCCTTCGCCAGAGAAAATTTATTCACGGACTGGATCAATCGCATATCCTGGATGATATATTTGACTTTATTGCTTTGCAATGTCCCGATAAAATCCACCGGGGTATTTTTTTCATAACTGTCTTTTTTCGATAAATATTCCTGTACCCGGTTTTCACCGAGAACTTTGATACCGCAGGCAATGGCTGCATTCACCAGTTCCGGTGCAACGGTCTTTGTCACTGCCATGAATGTAATTTCTTCCGGTTTCCTGCCGCTCCTGTCTGCGGCTTCTGCAATCGTCTCAGAAATTCTCCTGTAATTTTCCTGAACCTGTCTACTCTCCATCTGCGTCAAGACCTCCTGTTATAATCGAATCATACAGTGCAAGATATTCTTTTTCTGTTCTCTCAGCAGAGATCACATAGTCATCACCTTCATATTTCACATCCAGTTTCCGGAATTCTGGCTGTTCCCCGTCAAGAACATAGACACCTCTGTATTTGTTTGTCACCTGCCGGACGGTGCCTGTCTCCTCATCCTTAACTTCTTCTGTAATCGAACGGAAATGCAATGCACTTCGTGGCACTCGAATGCCTTGCATGTCATGATAACCATCCAGGATCAGCTCCACATTTTCTGTCCTGTGCTGTACTAGATCATAAGTCATGGTCTCACAGGTGATCCCCAGAATGGTCTGTGCATCTCCTGCTTTACTGTTCACAGAAGTAATAAACCCTGTGACAGTATCGGATGTAGAAGCAAACTTTAGAGTAACCCTGGCACCATCCTGGTACTTTCTCTCAGAATTGTCCACAACAACAGCAAGAATCCACTGATAACTGTCAATCAGCTTACCCACGATCGTTTCATCCCGGATCACGGTATTCTCCACCTGTTCCAACTGTTCCACCGTGAGAAGATTCACATCGCTCATCCTGAGGGAATCTTCATAGCCGTCCGCATAACTGACAAAATAAGATGCCCTGTCGGATGTAATCACGGAAACGGGGGCTGCCTGCGACTGTTGCAGTGCCACAATTTCACCCTGAATCGCATTCATGCGATCCTGATAACTGGTGTCACTGCCTGTAATCAATTGATAGATACCAAGCAGGACTGCCATTTCTTCCTGAGATTCCTGCAAATTTCCCAGATGATTCTGTTCTCTCTGATACAGATAATCCACAAAATTCTCTGTGAACAGCGCCGCAATATTAGAGGGCTGTGCTGTCTGCGTCGTGCCAGGATTGGAAATTCTTTTTAATAAATACAACTCATTCTGGAGCTGATCAATTTTCTGTCCGACAGCAATCTGACTCTCATTTGCATAGACATCCGCAATGACACTGCCGATGCCCAGCTTACCGCCATCGGGGACTTTGTAGCTGAGAACGCCGCCGCCGTCATATGTAATCACAGTTTCATCCCGGATGAATACGCCTTGAACAAATTCGGAATCACTGCTCTTTATCAGGAGTGCCGTCTCCGTCACATAACTCTGACCGAACTGCTTGATCACGACATTGACAACTGTAATAATAATAAACACTGCGACGAGAGCGAGCACAGCCGACAGCATTTCTGAATTCATGGCGGCTTAGTCCTGCTTGTCCTCACTATCGAGAATGGACACCGGACGGGACGGCGCAATCGTGGAAATTGCATGCTTATAGATGACCTGCTGCTGTCCGGCACAGTCAAAAATCACCACATAATTATCAAATCCCTTGACAATGCCCTTGCACTGAAAACCGTTGATAAGATACGTTGTCACAAGAATCCGTTCTTTTCGTGCCTGATTGAGGAATGTATCCTGTAAATTCAAATTTTTATTCATAATCTGATTTTGTCTCCTTTCAAAATTGCCAATCTGTTTTTATATTTTAAAATATAACTCACTCTCTATTATAGCATAAAAATTCCGCTTTGGCTATCATTTTTTCAGCTTTTTCAGAAATTTCTTGCAGTTCATCATTTTTATCCAATTTCAACCACTGAATTTGAGCATTTCGACGAAACCATGTCAGTTGTCGCTTGGCATATCTCCGGGTTTCCTGTTGAATCCGGGCTATTACCTGCTCCAGATCTTCTTTGTGTTCCAGATAGGGAATCAGTTCTTTGTAGCCGATTGCCATTGCCGCCGTCCCGGCTGTTCCGGCTTTGCACTCTTCTTCATAAGCTGCCCGGACTTCTTCGAGCATTCCCGTTTCCAGCATTTTCAAAACCCTTGCGTTAATCCGGTCATAAAGATCCTGCCTGTTTTCGTAATCCAGACCCAAATAAAAATAATCATACGGCGACTCATGCGCACGGTTTTTTTTCTGATATTCCGTGAACGTCCCTCCCGTTGTAAGACAGACTTCCAGTGCACGTCTCACCCGGACAACATTATGCGGATGGATTTTTTCTGCCGCCTCCGGATCAAGTTCCTGGAGCATATGATAAGCTATTCCGGGTTCTCCATGCATATAAAACTGCCTGATTTCTTCCAGATTCTTTTCTTGTTCCTGCTCCGGAATTTCCTGAAACTGCATGCCGTTCAAAACAGAATCCATGTATAAACCAGTCCCGCCGACCATGATCGGCAGTTTCCCACGGGATGCAATCTCTGCAATTTTTTCCCTTGCAAGTTTCACATAATCCGCAACGGAAAAATTCTGCGTCCGTGGCAGAAAATCAATGCAATGATGCACAATCCCCTGCATTTCCCCCTGTGTGGGCTTGGCTGTGGTAATATCCAGTCCCTTGTAAATCTGCATGGAATCGGCAGAAATAATCTCGCCGTCGTATTTTTTCGCCAGCGCAACGCCGAGTGCCGTCTTTCCGGATGCTGTCGCTCCGACAATCGCAAGTACTTTCTGTTTTTGTTTCATAATCTTCTCCGAAATTCTTTCTCTAACTGGTATTTTGTCATCACGAACAGCATCGGTCTGCCGTGCGGACAATGCCGGATGTTTCTGTTATGACATACCTGCTCGGCAAGTGCCTGCAATTCTTCCAGGGAATTTTTATCATTCGCCTTGATTGCCGACCGGCAAGACAGTGTATGCAGCAGATCATCTAATTTATGGCTCTGCGGATTGACTTTGCCCAAATAAAAATTATGCGCAATCTCCTGCATGATCTCATCTAACTGCATATGTTCAAAAAAAAGGGGCGCTCCCATCGTAATCAATTCCGGCTTTTGTGAAAAATCCACGGAAAAACCCATATTTTCAAGCAGTTCCTGATTTTCTTCCACTGCTGAAAATTCATTCATCGTCAGGAGCGTGCGCACCGGGTGTAATAAAATCTGCTGATACTGTCGGCAATTCTCCGTCCGGAGTCGTTCAAAAATAATTCTCTCATGCGCCGCATGTTTGTCAATCAGGATCATGGAATCTCCGGACTGCGCAATGATGTAATTTGCAAACAATTCACCGATCACACGGACATCAGGAAATTCTTCAGGAATGCGGGGGGGGGCTGAATTTTCCGAATTTTCAGGGATTTCCTGAAATTCTCTGAATTTCATGGATTCCGTGATATCTGATTTTTCTAAATTTTCTAATTCTTCTTCCGGTTCGCCCTCAATGTCAATAAAACTCTCTGAAACAAAAACAGATTTCGGGAGCGGTTCAGAATTCACAGCATTCTCAGAAGTTCCGGGAGTTCCGGAATTTTCCGCCAGGTTCTGTCCCGGTAACTGCACCCGGAACGGCATGTCCTCCTGGTGGAGCGGCTGAAAGACCAGTTTCCGGGAAGATTCTTCGGGAATTTGCTGATGAACGACCGGCAATTTTCTGAACTCCGGATCAGCATCATTAAAATTATTAGAATTATTAAAATAATTACTATCATTATCCTGCTTTCTGGTCTGGAATCCGTAAATCAATCCTTCCTCGACAAATGCCTTTTTGACAGCATTGTAAATTGCATCAATGATTTTGCGTTCATCTGAGAAACGGACTTCCGCTTTTGCCGGATGAATGTTCACATCCAATGTGTCCGGCGGCATTGTCAGTAACATCACACACGCCGGAAATTTATTCGTCATTAATAAATTCTCATAGGCGCTTTCTAATGCAATCCGGCATGTGACGGATTTCACACAGCGTGTATTCACAAAAAAATTCTGAAAACTCCGGTTTGATTTTGCATACAATGGCTTGATAACATAGCCTGTAACGGTGATGTCTCCCTCCTGTCCGGAAACGGGAATCAGATCCCCGGCAAATTCTCTCCCGTAAACTGCACGGATCGCCGTGAGCAGATCTCCCGTGCCGTCAGAATAGAAATCCAGTCTGTTGTCTCGAATAAATTTGAATGCAATTTCCGGGTGGGATATGGCAATCTTCTGCACCATCTGCGCAATGGCGTTCCCCTCAGTTGTATCCCGTTTCATGAATTTTCGTCTTGCCGGGACGTTGAAAAACAGATCCCGGATCAGCAGTGTTGTGCCGTCCGGACAGCCGCACTCTTCAACGGCTTCTCCCTCGCCGCCAATGATTTCATACTGTGATCCGAGAGAATCCTCCGGACGTTTGGTCATCACGGTAACTTTGGAGACAGCGGCAACGGATGCCAGTGCCTCCCCCCGGAAGCCCAGTGTGTGAATAGTTTCAAGATCTTCTTTCTGCTGCACTTTGCTTGTGGCATGACGGAGAAACGCCTTGGGGAGATCCTCTGCGGACATGCCGCACCCGTCATCCTGAATTCTCATGAATGTTGTTCCGCCGTTCTTAATTTCGACGGTAATCCGTCCTGCTCCGGCATCAATGGCATTCTCTACCAGTTCTTTGACAACGGAGACCGGCTTTTCAATCACTTCCCCGGCGGCGATCAGTTCTGCAACATGCTTCTCCAATATCCGGATTTCCGGCATAAACATTCCCCCTGATTCTAAAAAATTTAAAATTTAATTTTTTAAAATTTTTAAAATATTAAATTATTTTCTCTGTTTATTTTCTTCCAGTTCCCGTAGAATTTCGCCGGCTCTGGACAGAACAACATCCGGAACACCTGCAAGCTTTGCGACATCAATTCCGTAACTGTCATCTGTCCCCCCCGGAATGATCTTCCGCAGAAAACGGATGCCGTCCTGATTTTTCCGGACGGCAACACTGTAATTCCGAATGCCGTCAAATTCCTGTTCCAGTGAAATCAATTCATGATAATGCGTTGCAAAGAGCGTCTTGCATCCCAGTTGTTCGCCCTGACAGATATATTCTGCAACAGCTTTGGCAATGCTGATACCGTCAAATGTAGATGTGCCACGTCCGACTTCATCCAAGATGACAAGGCTGTCTTTTGTTGCATAACGCAGAATTTCAGCGACTTCTTTCATTTCAACCATGAATGTGCTTTCCCCGGCAGTTAAATCATCCGAAGCGCCCACACGAGTGAAAATTCTGTCTACAACGGAAATTTTTGCACAGCTTGCCGGGACGAAACAGCCCATCTGTGCCATTAACACAATTAATGCCGTCTGCCGCATGTAAGTCGATTTACCTGCCATGTTCGGACCTGTAATAATCGCCATCCGGTTCTGACCCGTATCCAGACAAATATCATTCGGAACAAAGACAGTATCAATTAACATCTGTTCTATAACCGGATGCCGTCCGTCATGAATCTCCAGAATGCCGTCTGTTGTAATTTCCGGTTTGCAGTAATTATTCTGCGACGCCGTTTGTGCAAACGAAACAAGCACATCAATCTGCGCCACGGCGGCTGCCGTTTCCTGTACTTTCACAAGGGAATCTGCTAAATAATCCCGGACTTGCGTGTATAATTCCAGTTCCAGTTCCAGCGCCCTGTCTTTCGCTCCCAGGACCGTATTTTCAATTTCTTTGAGTTCTTTCGTGATGAATCTTTCGGCATTGGCAAGCGTCTGCTTGCGGATGTAATAATCCGGAATTTTATCATAATAAGATCTTGTGACCTCCAGATAATAGCCAAATACTTTGTTATTGCCGATTTTTAAATTTTTAATTCCGGTGCGTTCCCGTTCTGTTTCACAGATTTGGAGAATCATATCACTCCCGTGTTCCATGATTTCCCGGAGCTGATCCAGATCCTGATCAAATCCCGTCCGGATCATGCCGCCATTCTTGAGAACTGCCGGCGGATCTTCTACAATTGCTTTCTCAATAAATTCCGCAATCTCTGATAAATCTGAAATTTTCTGATTCAATCGCTGTAACAGATTACTATCCTGGAATTGTTCTAAAATCTTCTTGAATTCCGGAAGCTGCTGTGCTGTCATGCAAAGCGCCCTGAGATCTTTCGGAGAGGCTTTCTGATACACAATCCGTGTCATGAGACGTTCCAGATCGTAAATCCCATTCAGACAGTCCTGTAATTTCATGGTTTCCATCCGGTGTTTCAATAAACTTTCCACAGCGTCAAGCCTTGCCGTAATGACAGCCGGACTTCTCAGAGGACGTTCCAGCCACTGTTTGAGCATTCTCTTACCCATTGCCGTCCGGGTGCTGTCAAGAATTCCCAGAAGCGTGTGTTTTTTGCTTCCTGTCCGCATGGTGCTTGTTAATTCCAGATTCCGGAGTGCATTATGATCCAAAGTTAAATATGCTGTGCTGTCACTCAATTCCAGATGAAGGAATCGCCCGGCAGGCGATTTCTGCGTATTCTGAATATAAGAGAACAAACCGCAGACAGCGTTTGTCTCGATCATCTCCGGCTGTAATCCTAAATCCGCAAGGGACTGCACAGAAAACTGCTGACAGACAATCCGGCTCTGTAATGCCGGCACAAAACTGGAATCTTCCCGGACACTGCACAGACATCTTAATTTGATCTTCAGAAACCGGTTAACTTCTTTATGATTCAAAAATTCCGCATTGCAGATAATTTCTGACGGCGTATATCTGGATAATAAATTCAGCATTTCTTCCTGTTGATAGATACCGGAAACGGAATAGACAGACGCTTCTCCGGTGGACAGATCCGCAAAGCACAGAGATGTTTCTTTCTGTGCACAGTAGATACAACACAGATAATTATTCCCGGCATCATCCAGCATATCAAATACAGTCCCCGGCGTGATGACCCGAATGACTTCCCGTTCCACCAGACCTTTGCTCTGCGCCGGATCTGTCATCTGTTCACAGATGGCAATCTTACAGCCTAATTCCAACAATCGCTTGACATATAATTCATAACTGTGATAAGGCACACCACACATGGGGGCACGTTCGGAGAGTCCGCAGTCACGACCTGTGAGCGTCAGTTCCAGATCTCTGGACACCCGGATGGCATCATCAAAGAACATTTCATAGAAATCTCCCAGGCGATAAAATATAATACAATCCGGATATTGCTGTTTGACATCATAATATTGCTGCATCATAGGTGATAACTGTTCTTTGCGGATTTCTTTCAGTTCCAATTTGGGAACTCCTTTCTAATAAATTAAACTAATTAATAAATAAATTAATTTAATTTTATAAAATGATAATTTTTAAAATTTCTCCGGATGATTTCCCGATTCAGATTGTACCAGCTTTCACAAGCATCCAGAATAATGGCATCCGATGTAATCACATGAGATTTCTGTTTCAGAACCTGGTCAACGGGGTTAATAATCTCAATTTTTGTCGAGAATCTGGCATGATCCAGATATTCCAACATTCTTTGCTTTAATCTTCCGGAATTTGAAACAGGGGCATCCAGATAGATCACAAGCCCGGCAATCCCGGCATCTTCCAGGAATTCCCGGATTGCCCGGATCGCCAGATCCGTCTTGTCAATCAGCGTGTACGTCCCACGCAGACCGGCTAAATCCCGGATTGTCCCGTCCAGACATTCTAATAATAATGATCCCGAAAAAGCGATCTCCAGCGTGATAATTGTGTTAAAACCATCCATATACAGCGTTTTTCCGGCAAGATCTGCAAATTGCAATTCTTTTGCTTTCCGGATCTGAATTTGATGATCCGGGGAAATCATCCGTGCTAATGCTAATCTCTGCCGTTCGGATAATAAATAATGATTCCCGACGAATGTGGTGGCAGATTTCACAGAATAGCCACGGTTCAATAAATACCGGACTTCCTCGCCGGCAATGCACAGCGTCTCCAGTGCCTTTTCACTGAATTGCCGTGCATCCGTCGGCACGAAGCCTCGTCTGGTCTGTTTTGTATTTTGATTTTCTTGCATAATTAATAATTAAATCAGCCGCAGCCGCCGCAACTTCCGCAGTCGCCGCCGCAGGATGCTGTTGTTACGTCAATTTCATCCGGATTCACGCCGTTTGCGGACATGGAAATCACCGTATTAATCTGACTCATCAGTTCATCCATGGCGCTTTTAGCACTGTTGTAAACCAACATTTTCGGATTGTTCATGATTTTCTGATAGCTGTCCTTGATGATCTCGTTCAGCTCCTGGATTTTCTCATTGTCCTTGTCCGGTTTGGCAATCTCCATCTGGAGTTCCACACGTTTTAGGTTAAACGCATTGATAACAGCCTGAAGCTGTTCATCCTCGTCATTTGCCTGCTTTGCAAGACAATACGCAATATACCTGTCATCTGCCTGGATTGCCTTGCCGAGTTCTCTTGTCAATTCGATAATATCCATCATTCAAAAAGCTCCTTTATTGATATTTTATTAATATAATTAATTTTAAACTATCTCACCAGATACACAACTGCTCCGGCTGTCTGTAATCCGCACCCGGACAAATTGCCCGATCAGATCAGAATCCCCCGAAAATTCCACCAGAATATTTTCAGAACTCCGTCCGGTCATGATGCCGGTATGTTTCCGGCTCTCTCCGTCACACAGAACGGTCAGGATTTTTCCGATAAAACGCTTGTGATTCGTAATTGAAATTTCACGCTGTAACGCTAATAACTCCTGCATTCTTGCACTCTTTTCAGAATCTGAAATCCCGTCCGGCATGGATGCCGCTTTCGTTCCGGCTCTTTTTGAGTAAATAAAAGAATACATATTATCATAGCGGACTTTTTGGACTAATTCCAACGTTGCTTCAAAATCTTCCCGGCTTTCATCCGGAAATCCGACAATCAGATCTGTTGTAAAAGAGAATTCCGGAGCTTTCTGCCGGATATAATCCACTTGCGATAAATATTTCTCAATTGTATAATTCCGATTCATGCGTCTTAAAATTTCATCGCTCCCGGACTGTACTGGTAAATGCAGATGTTTTGCCATATGCTCGCATTCCAAGAGACAATCCATTAATTCCGGTGTGGCGTCTTTCGGGTGGGATGACATGAACCGGATCCAGTATTCACCTGGAATTTTGTTAATCTCTTTTAATAATTCCGGGAATGTGATCTGATTTTTCAGGTCTTTCCCGTAAGAATTCACGTTCTGCCCTAACAGCATAATTTCTTTGTAACCGGACTGAATTAATTCCCGGACTTCCGTCAAAATATCTTCCGGTTTCCGGCTACGTTCCCGTCCCCGGACGTATGGCACAATGCAATACGTACAGAAATTATTGCAGCCATACATAATGGGAACAGATGCTTTATAACTGCTGTTCCGGATAATTCCGGGATATTCCGGGATTTCCGTCTGCACTGTAATATCCTGCGCATGCCGTGCACCCTGCATATGCGCATAGAGCATCTGTGCAAGACGATTCACAGGTGACGTTCCAAGGACAATATCCACATAACGATAAGATTCTGAGATTTTATCTGCAATATGTGCCTGTGCGGTCATGCACCCCGTCACACAGAGAATCAATTCCGGATTGTCCTGCTTTAATTTCTTAATACTCCCTAATGTTCCGAAAACCCGGTCTTCAGCGTTTTCCCGGACGGCACAGGTGTGATACAGAATTAAATCTGCATTCTGGATTTCATCCGTCATCACGTAGCCCATGGATTGCAGAATTCCGGCTAATTTTTCTCCCTCTGCGACATTAAGCTGACAGCCGAACACATGCAGATACGCTCTGGGCGGTTCCGGTTTGTCAGCAAGCCAGTTCCGGACTTCCCGGACACAGATTTCCGGATCAGGCAAATTTTCTAATTTTTTTAAATTTTCTGAATCTATTTTCAAGGACTTCACTTCTTTCTAAATTAAATTTAAAATTTATATTTTTTGCTGAATCTATCTTAACATATATTTTCAGAATTGTCAAGTATGTGGAAAATTTCCGAAAAATTTTAACGGCATGTCAGCTCTGTGTAAAGCATGGACATTCTGTCGGGAAGTAATTCTTTTTTCCTGATCCGGAATTTGTTTTTTTTCAGGAAATTTAAATATTGTTCTTCCGTCCAGTCGCTGTAGGAAATCCCGAACATTGTCAGCATCCTGCCGACAGCAAGGCTCACTGCGGATGTTTTCTGATTTTCCTGGACGAACGTCGGCGCAATCAGAATCCCTCCGGACTTGAGAACTCTCCGGATTTCAGACAACGCCTTTTCCGGATCGGGCATGATATGTAGGACGTTGGATGCAATCACGACATCAAAGCTGTGATCCTGAAACGGGAGCGCACAGGCATCCGCTTTCATGAAATATAAATTCTCAATTTTCTTGCCTTTCTGTGCCTGGTATAACATTTGCTCTGAAAAATCTGTTGCAATGTATTTTTTCGCAGTTTGAGCCGTGTTCTTCGCAACAAGTCCCGTTCCCGTGGCAATTTCGAGAACCTGCTTTTTTAGAATCGTTTTCCGGATTTTCTGGTAAATCTGCTGATAATTTTTCTTATTTATCCCCATGAACAAATTATAGACAGGCGCATACAAATCCCAGAATTTTTTCTGATCTCTGACCGGCATACTCTTCACTTCTTTCTGAAAAAATAAATGAAATTAAATTTAAATTAATCTATTTTTATTATAGCACAATCCTGAAAAAAATGCAAGCAAAAAAGCCGGTTGTCAAGCAACCGACTTTTTCAGGATATATCTTAAAATAGGATGGAAAACAATTATTTATAATGCTTAATTGCTGATAGAATTTTGCTCGGACAGCAAGCCACTCAGGTCAAGAACCGGATAGCCGGAGCTGATATATTTCTCCGGATCATACAATCCAAGCGCACCATCCAGAATTGTAATATAAATGCTGTCTGCCATATCTTCATCAATAGCATAATATACCGTCACATCCGCACTTTCTCCGGCTTCCAGATCATAGATGCCATTCTTTTGATGCGTATGCTCCGTGTAGAAACTGAAAAATCCATTTTCACTGTTCAAAGCCGGATCATGCGTGACACGCATTCCATTTGCATCATAGGAATTTGTCCGGATTTTGCCGTCTTCCAGAGAGAAATATTCCATGTTGAATGTCATGCCATTTTCAACATTTGCGGAACTTGTGCCGGTTTTCGTCAGTGTCACATCCAGTTTTAAAATATATTGCTGAATGGATTCACGTTCTATACTGCCGTCTTCATTTTCTTTTGTTCTTGTCACAATCATGCCAGTTTCATCAAAATACTGTTTATAACTTACCGGCGATCCAATCACATCCGTTGGAACCTCTGTCAAATCGCTTTGCAAGGATGCACTCTGAATCTGCAATTCTATATCAGAATCCGGAATTGCAATCACATCCCCAACAGATACCGTATTCATTTCGTCTATCTCTGATACAGGAACTAATTTAGGAACTTCCTGTATAGAAGCATTTTCCTGCTCCGCAGAATACAGCTCCGCTGATTCTGTATCTGTTTCCACAAGCGTCATGCCTTCCACGAATTTTTCTGCATCGTCCCTGTCAAAATCTAACAGACCATACTCTGCATAATAGGGCGTTCCTTCAAAGCAAACCAACAGATAACTTTTCCTGCATTCTTCTGTATTCTCTTCCGGTACCCACAGCATATGCTTTGTGATGCCGGATTCTATATCAAAGACACACTCAAAAACGTTCTCTTCCACATCTTTTGGAATACCTGCTATCTGACATAAATCATCCGGTGTACCAAGTACACGCCCGAAATAATTCTGCTGTGCAATCTTTGTACCTTGTGTATAGGATGTTTCATCTGCTTCCTGATCTGCTGTCAGAAACTGTGAATTTTCCGGCATCCAGTTCACTTGCAGTGCATAAACACCGCCATTCAGCGTATAGTCATTTTCTTCCAGAAAGCCTCTGAAATCAGACGGCTCATTCTCAAACATAATCGGTACATACTCAGATTCGACAAGTGTCATGTTTTCTACGAATCTTTCCACTTCCTCATCCGTAAAGCCATTGATAAAACAAGTTAACACGTAGGGCGTACCTGTGAAATGCACATATAATCTGTCAAATCCCTGTCCACGTCTGACGCAGAACATATGCTTTTCGTTTTTAATTTCCGGATATAAATCCTTGTCAAGTGTCGCCTCAAAAACAGATTCTGTAAAATTCACGTTTTCAAAGAACTGCATGGAGCTGTTGCGTACCTGATAGACACACTCCGGCGTGATGGCATGCTCATCCGTTTCATCCTGATAATTATGATATTTCATCCCATATGGACCATCTTCCCGGAATTCCAGTCCGTCTGGAACCCAATTCCACACAACGCCATAATATCCGCCGTTTGCCGTATAATCTGTTTCTTCACACTGAAATTTGACCTGAAAATTGTAAAGATCCTCAGGATATTCAGTATATCGGGAATCTTCCGCTAATTTAATTGGTAATTCCGGAGCATCCGGCGTATCTGGAGCATCTGGAGTATCTACCTGCACTTCTGCACCAACTGCAAAATCCGGCTGTGTCTCCTGCTGTACAGAATCAACGGAATTAATTGTCCTGCCGACGTTATAAATCCCGATCCCACTGTAAACAGCAAGTCCAGTAATTCCCATGACACAGGCTGTCATCAAAGCAAATCCTGCTTTTCCTGTGCGTTCCGCACGATAAATTTTTCTTGATTTTTTAGAATCTTTCATAGCCACTTTCCTTTCCAGTTCCTGGCGATGCTGATAATACTTCGCTGAGAATTTCGGCTCAGGCAGATCCGGAGAAAATGCACGGGAGACAATTTCCTGAAATTCTTTCTCTGTCAGTTTTCTGTTTCTCTGTCTTTTATTTGGATTTTTGTAGTTCATAATTTTCTCCTTTCTGCGTCATCATACGTTTTCTTGCCCGTTCATATCGTTTTCTGACGGTTGCTTCTTTCAGATGCAATAATTCTGAAATTTTGCCGAATGTAAGACCATCCTGGCAGTGCATCAGAACTATTTTTTCGTCTTGTTCACTCAAGACGGAAAACATCTGCGCAAGAATTTCCCGGAGAGAATTTCTTTTCATTCTGGCATGAAATTCATCCTGCGTGTCGGGGATCTGGGAAAATTCTTCGTTCCAGTCCATGCAGTTTTGAGAATAACGCATATTTTTCCGATATTGATTAATGGCGGTATTGCGGATGATAGCTGTCATGTACTGTTTTGTGCCGGGGTCTTCGGGGTCGCCGATTTTATGAAGATTCCGGATAATTTTCTCAAACGCATCCGAAACAGCATCTTCCGCCTGCTGATGCTGATGTAGTATCGCATAAGCAATATGATAGAACGGTTTTTCGTAAATCTGGTATAATAATCTTAATTTTTCTGAGTCCTGCATGTTTTCACCTCCAGGAATTTTTTGATTCAGAAACGTTTCTATAATAGATAACAAACGGAAAGCCCTGGCGTGACA
>CAMWTO010000036.1 GCA_947177205.1 uncultured Ruminococcus sp.
TCATAGAAAATAATGATAGACTAATAACGAAAGAAGCAGCAATTATTATGACAAAGCAAAATCAAGAACAAGAGCAAAAACAAGAGCAAAAGCAAAAAAATCTGCATCGAAACCACAGAAAACGGATGCGCAGTCGTTTTTGCAAGAGCGGAATTAGTGGTTTTCATGAGCATGAAATTCTGGAAATGCTTTTATTTTACTCTATTCCGCAGAGAGATACCAATGAGACTGCACATAGATTGCTTAACAAATTCGGTTCTTTGATGGACGTACTGACAGTGTCGAGGGAACAACTGATGCAGGAGGATGGAATCGGCGAATTTACAGCGATTTATCTGAATTTTCTGGGTGAGACATTCCGATTTTTTCAGCGTGAGAAAACAGAAAAGATACTTCTGGAGACTTCTCAGAAAAGACAGAATTTTTTCCTGAGTCAGCTAGGCAACGAATCCCAGAATGAAATTTTTATGATCGCTTGTCTGGACCATCATATGCGGCTGCAACGATGTTCCGTGCTAGGAAAAGGCAATTATGAAAAAGTCCGGATCGATGCAAGGACACTGGCACAACATGTTCTGGCTTCGGGTTGTTCCCATGTTGTCATTGCACATAATCATCCGATGGGATCAGCCTGTCCCTCTACGGAAGATATCACTGCAACTAAGAATATCAAAAACATCATGAAAACTCTGGGTGTGGATCTGATTGACCATATTATCGTGGGAGATGGCGAAGCCTATTCCATGGCAGAGTATCATAGATTTTAGATTTTAAATGATAAAATGCAAGGGGATTTTTTATTATTATGCATGTTAAAAAATTTAAACTGCACTCTCCCTATGCGCCGTCCGGCGATCAGCCCAGGGCAATCCAGGCGCTGCTGGATGGTTTGCAAAATGGGAAGAATATCCAGGCATTGTTAGGGGTAACCGGGTCTGGAAAAACATTTACAATTGCAAATGTGATTGCAAATTTCAATCGGCCTGCGCTTGTTCTGGCGCATAATAAAATTTTAGCGGCACAGCTCTGTTCAGAATTAAAAGCATTTTTTCCGGAAAATGCAGTAGAATATTTCGTCAGTTATTATGATTATTATCAGCCGGAAGCATATATTCCCAGTACGGATAGTTATATTGAAAAAGATTCTGCGATCAATGATGAGATCGATAAACTGCGTCATTCTGCGACATCTGCGCTTGCGGAACGCAGGGATGTCATCATCGTTTCCAGTGTATCTTGCATTTACACACTTGGCAGTCCGGAAGAATACAGAGCCATGACAGTTTCCGTCCGTGTCGGAATGGAAAAATCTATAACAGATCTTGCCAGGGAACTTGTCAGCATTCAATATGAACGGAATGATGTGAATTTTACGAGAAATAAATTCCGTGTACGTGGCGACGTGATGGAAATTTTTCCAGTAAATTCCACAGATACGGCAATCCGTGTGGAATTTTTCGGGGATGAAATTGACAGGATCAGTGAAGTGGATGTGCTGACCGGAAAAGTAAAGTGCATTCTGCAACATGCAGCAATTTTTCCAGCATCCCATTATGTAATTGGTGAAGATCAGGTGCACAGAGCTGTTGCGGAGATCCGGGAAGAACTGAATCAGCAGATCCAGTATTTCACAGAGAATCATAAATTAATTGAAGCACAGAGAATTGCGCAGAGAACAAATTATGATATCGAAATGCTCCAGGAAATCGGATTCTGCACCGGTATTGAGAATTATTCCCGCATTCTTTCCGGACGTTCCCCCGGCAGTACACCTTTGACTCTTCTGGATCATTTTCCGGAGGATTTCCTGTTAATTGTCGATGAAAGTCATGTTACCATTCCGCAGGTACGTGCGATGAGTGCCGGCGACAGAGCCAGAAAACAGATGCTTGTGGAGTATGGATTTCGTCTGCCGAGTGCGTTCGACAACAGACCCCTTGTGTTCTCCGAATTTGAACAGCATATCAAAAAAGCAATTTTTGTCAGTGCTACGCCCGGTGAATATGAACGGGAACATGCAGCTCAGATTGTAGAACAGGTGATCCGCCCCACGGGACTGGTAGATCCTGAAATCAGTGTGCGACCGGTAGAAAATCAGATGGATGATCTGTTATCAGAAATTCATATGAGAACTGACAAACAGGAACGTGTGCTTGTCACGACGCTTACCAAGGCAATGGCGGAAAATCTGACGGCATATCTGGAACAGATGGGCATAAAAGTCCGTTATCTGCATCATGATATTGATACGATCCAGCGCATGGAAATCATCCGGGATCTTCGTCTTGGAAAATTTGACGTGCTTGTGGGGATCAATCTGCTCCGGGAGGGGTTGGATCTGCCGGAAGTGTCACTTGTGGCGATTCTGGACGCAGACAAAGAGGGTTTTCTGAGAAGTGAGACTTCTTTGATCCAGACAATCGGACGTGCTGCCAGAAATGCCGACGGCAAAGTTATCATGTATGCAGATACAGTCACGGGCTCTATGGAACGGGCGATCCGGGAGACGGAACGCCGCCGGGCGTTGCAGATTGCCTATAATCAGGAACATGGGATTACGCCTCAGACAATCCGGAAAGACGTTTATGAAGTGATTGAAATTTCCAGTAAAGAAACTGTGGAAAATCAGAATGCTTATGAGAAACTTTCCCGTCAGGAACGTGAAGAACTGATTAGAAATTATACAGACCAGATGAAAGAAGCTGCTAAGATGCTGGAATTTGAACATGCGGCGTTCCTGCGTGATGAGATTGCGAAACTGAAAGAAATATAATTTTAATTTAAAATTTTAGAATAGTTAGAATAGATAGTAGGATGAATTTATGAGAAATAAAATCGTGATTAAAGGCGCCAGAGCACATAATCTGAAAAATATTGACGTCAGCATCCCAAGGGATCAGCTCGTCGTCATGACAGGACTTTCCGGTTCTGGCAAATCCTCACTTGCGTTTGACACAATTTATGCAGACGGACAGAGACGTTATGTCGAGAGTCTGTCTTCCTATGCAAGACAGTTTCTGGGACAGATGGAAAAGCCGGATGTAGACAGCATTGAAGGACTATCCCCGGCAATTTCGATTGATCAGAAAACAACTTCTAAAAATCCCAGATCTACTGTCGGGACTGTGACGGAAATTTATGATTATCTGAGATTGCTCTATGCCAGAATTGGCATTCCGCATTGTCCTGTCTGCGGTCGGGAGATTTCTCAGCAGTCGATTGATGAAATTGTGGATCAGATTCTTGCTCTGCCGGAGGGAACAAGAATCCAGATTCTTGCACCGATTATCCGGGGGAAAAAAGGACAGCATGTCAAAGAATTGGAACAAGCCAGAAAAAGCGGTTTTGTGCGTGTGAGAATTGACGGCATTCAGTATGATCTGTCAGAAGAAATCAAACTAGAAAAAAATAACAAGCATGTCATTGAAATTATTGTTGACAGACTTGTGATCAAACCGGGAATCCAGTCCAGATTAACGGATAGTCTGGAGACAGCAACATCCCTCACAGGCGGGATTGTTCATGTGGATGTGATTGGTGGCGAATTGTTAAGCTTTTCCCAGAATTACGCTTGTCCGGAGCACAATATCAGCATGGAGGAATTAACACCGAGATTGTTTTCATTTAACAATCCTTATGGAGCTTGTGAAACCTGTATGGGACTTGGCATTTTCCGGAAAATTGATAGGGATATGATTGTCCCAAATCCGGAGCTGAGTATCCTGGAGGGTGCAATTCATGCGTCCGGCTGGAATCATCTGGAAGACGGTTCGATTGCCATGATGTATTATCAGGCATTGGCAGAAAAATATAAAATTTCCCTGAATACGCCGTTTCAGGAGCTCCCGGAGGAAGTTCAACATGCGTTCTTATATGGCTCAGGCAGTGAGAAACTTGTGTTAAAACGAAGCAAATCCCTGGGGGGCGGGTCTTATGAATCGGCATTCGAGGGGATTATTCCAAATTTAGAACGGCGTTATCAGGAGACTACCAGTATTTATGCAAGGGCGGATCTCGAAAGTTATATGAATGAGATCACCTGCAAATCCTGCAAGGGTGCAAGACTGAAACCTGAAATATTGTCCGTCACGGTCGGCGATCTGAATATCTATGAATTAACAGAATTACCTGTGGTAAAAGCAATTGCATTTTTTGAACATTTGCAGAAAAAATTAACAGAACATGAGAAATTCATTGCTGAAAAAATTATCAAAGAAATCTGCGACAGATTAAAATTTTTGTCTCATGTCGGATTGGAATATCTGACACTTGCCAGATCTTCCGGGACGCTTTCCGGCGGTGAAAGTCAGAGAATCCGGCTTGCAACGCAGATTGGTTCCAGTCTGATGGGTGTGCTGTACATCCTGGATGAACCAAGCATCGGACTGCACCAAAGGGATAATGCTATGCTGATTGCTACCATGAAGCATTTAAGAGATCTCGGCAATACGCTGATTGTTGTGGAACATGATGATGATACGATTCTGGCAGCAGATTATGTGATTGATATTGGCATTGGTGCAGGTGTCAACGGCGGTGAAGTTGTGTTTGCCGGAAAACCGGAGAAATTATTGACTTGCAAAAAATCTCTGACAGGGCAGTATCTCAGTGGCAGAAAGACGATTCCGATTCCGGAAGAACGCCGTCACGGCAATGGCAATACGCTCCGGATTATCGGTGCAAAAGAGCATAATTTACAAAATCTGACTGTTGATTTTCATCTTGGAAAATTTATTTGTGTGACCGGCGTATCCGGTTCGGGAAAATCTTCGCTTGTGAATGAGATTTTATACAAGCATTTAGCCATGAAACTCAACCGAGCCAGAATCAAAGGCGGAGACTGCCGGAAAATCGAGGGCACGGAATTTCTTGACAAAGTAATTTGCATTGACCAGTCACCAATCGGACGTACACCGAGATCTAATCCGGCAACGTATACGGGTGTGTTCACAGACATCCGGAATTTATTTGCACAGACAAACGATGCCAAGGCGCACGGGTATACGGCGGCAAGATTTTCATTTAACGTCAAGGGTGGTCGCTGTGAAGCCTGTGAGGGAGACGGCATTCTCAAAATTGAAATGCATTTCCTGCCGGATGTCTATGTGCCTTGTGAGGTCTGCAAAGGAAAGCGTTACAATCGGGAAACGCTGGAAGTGCATTATAAAGGCAAATCTATTTATGATGTCCTGGAAATGACAGTCGATGAGGGCGTTCCGTTTTTTGAGCATATCCCCAAAATTGCCAGAAAATTAAAAACTTTGCAGGAAGTCGGCTTAGGTTATCTCAAAATCGGACAACCTGCGACGACATTATCCGGCGGAGAAGCTCAAAGAGTCAAGCTCTCTACGGAGCTGTCCCGGAAGGCCACCGGAAGAACGATATATATTCTGGATGAACCAACAACCGGACTACACACAGCGGATGTCCATAAGTTGACGGATGTCCTGCAAAAACTTGTGGATGCCGGGAATACCGTTGTTGTGATTGAGCATAATATGCACGTGATTAAAATCTGCGATGAAATCATTGATTTAGGACCGGAGGGCGGTGACGGAGGCGGCAGGATTGTCGCACAGGGAACGCCGGAAGAGATTGCACAGATTCCGGCATCTTATACAGGGAAGTATCTCCGGGAATATCTTGGGCAAGCTCCCGGCAGTCCGGAACAGGAGACACAATCATGCTGAGAAAATTAATCCGGATTCTGTTCAATCGAAACACGTTGTTTGTTTTGATGATGCTGGTGCAGGTTGCGTTCCTGGTGCTGACAATTCTGTTTTTAAGCCAGAATTATTGGACAGTCTATCTGGGACTGACTGTTCTGGATATTATTCTTGTTGTGTATATCTCGAACACTTCGGAAAATCCGGATTACAAGATTCCCTGGATGATTGCCATGTTTGTGTTCCCATTGTTTGCAGGGCTTGCCTATCTGTTGATTAAGACCGATACCGGACACAGAGTATTTAAGAAAAATTATGCCCGTCGAGTGCGTGAGACGAAAAAATATCTTCCGCAGGATGCGCATACCGCAGAGCAGATCCGGGATCTGGATGCAGAACATGCCAATTTGTCCCGGTATCTGATGGAATATGGCAGTTATCCGGTTTATCGGAATTATCAGTCAGAATATTTTCCGATCGGCGAAGAAATGTTCGAGGCAATGAAACGGGAAATCAAAAAGGCAAAATATTACGTGTTTCTGGAATTTTTTATTATTGATCACGGCACAATGTGGGAAGAACTTCTGGAGCTGCTCAAAGAGAAAGCTGCTGAAGGTGTGGATATTCGTTTGATGTATGACGGTTTCGGAACGGCGTTCAGTATGCCTATGCGTTATTTTGCAGATCTGGAACAATTCGGGATTCACTGCCGGGTGTTCAATCATTTCAAGCCGTTTCTGAGTTCTTCCCAGAATAACCGGGATCATCGGAAAATTCTTGTTATTGACGGTCACACAGCATTCACCGGTGGTATTAACATTGCGGATGAATATGTCAACCGGAAAATCCGATTCGGACATTGGAAAGACGGCGGTATGCTCTGCCGGGGCGATGCCGCCTGGAGTTTTACGATTATGTTCCTGCAATTATGGAATCTGGAAGAAACGGATAAAGGCGAACTGAAGTATTATCGTCCAAAAGAGACATTTCCGGGCAATTATGACGGCTTTATCCAGCCTTACAGCGATTCACCAACAGACGGCGAGAACGTTGGCAAATCCGTGTATCTGGATATTATTAACAATGCACAGAGTTATGTTTATATCATGACACCTTATTTAATTCTGGATCATGAACTGATTACAGCGTTGGGACTGGCAGCCAAAAAGGGAGTAGATGTCAGAATTCTCACGCCGCACATTCCCGACAAATGGTATGTATATAGTATTGCATGGGGATATTATCAGGAATTGTTGGAACAGCATGTCCGTATTTTTGAGTATGAACCCGGCTTTGTACATGCAAAGAATTTCAGTGCGGATGATAAGATTGGTGTTGTCGGGACAATTAATCTGGATTACCGGAGTCTGTATCTGCATTTTGAGTGCGCCGCCGTGGTCTATCATAGTAAAATGATCCAGGACATTCGCAAGGATTTTGAGTTTTCTTTGAAGAAAAGCATTGAAATTTCCCTGGAAGACTGCAAAAAACGTCCTCTGAGAAAACGCATTGTCAGTGGTATTCTCCGGATTTTTGCGCCGTTATTATAAAATATTATGAAATAATATAAAATAAATTATAATATAATAAAGGAGTTTTTTTAATCATGAGTGAAAATCAAGAAAATCAGGAAGTTCAGGCGTCTCAAGAATCTTCAGAGTGTACGCACGATTGCAGTACCTGTGGCAGTGCCTGTGCATCCCGCAACGCACCGCAGAGCCTGTTGGAAACACCTAATCAACTGAGCAAAATCGGAAAAGTGATCGCCGTTGTCAGCGGCAAGGGCGGTGTTGGCAAATCCCTGGTGTCTTCCATGCTTGCAGTGGGTGTCCAGAGAGCCGGAAAACATGCTGCTATCCTGGATGCCGATATTACAGGACCATCCATCCCGAAAGCATTCGGCATCAAAGGCAGAGTTCTTGGCAATGAATTGGGAATGCTCCCGGCAAAATCCAAAATGGGGACAGATATCATGTCTGTGAATTTAATGCTTGAACATGACACAGATCCGGTTGTCTGGAGAGGTCCTGTCATTGCCGGCGTTGTCAAGCAGTTCTGGAAAGAAGTCATCTGGGATGATGTGGATTATATGTTTGTGGATATGCCCCCCGGAACGGGTGATGTGCCGCTGACTGTCTTCCAAAGCATCCCTGTGGACGGAATTGTGATTGTTACTTCTCCGCAGGAACTTGTGTCCATGATCGTTCAGAAAGCTGTGAAAATGGCAAACATGATGAACATTCCAGTACTGGGCATTGTGGAGAACATGAGTTATGCAGTCTGTCCGGATTGCGGCAAGAAAATCATGGTTTACGGCGAAAGCCACACGGCTGAGATCGCAAAAGAATATCATATTCCACTCCTGGCGCAGATTCCATTTGATCCTGCACTGGCGAAGTGCTGTGACCTGGGTGTCATTGAACTGCATGAGTCCACAGAGATGGATTGCGCAGTCGCAGCAATCATGGGAGAATAATTCTGAATCAATACTGTCTGCTGGATTTTATGCAGGCAGTATTTTTAAATTTTTTTAAAATTTTAAAAAAATTTATTTTTCAAAATTTTTTGCAAAATTACTAAACTGATTGTTGAAAAAATATGACCGAAATATCGACAATATTTTTGCGTTCAAAATTTCTGTAAAATTTTTTTCCAAAAACCCTTGCAATATTTCCAATTATGTAGTATCATAGAATTGTAATGGTACGGATGTGAGGAGGCAGACAACAATATGAAATTGATTTCAATCGTAGTGCCATGTTATAACGAAGAAGAATCGCTCCCCCTGTTTTATGAAGAAATTCAGAAAATCATGAAACAGATGCAGGATGAGCATCCTGATTTGTTATTTGAACTCGTATTCATTGATGATGGTTCCAGGGATAAGACACTGGAGATTTTAAGAAGTATGGCATTGCAGGACAAGCGTGTGCGATATATTTCGTTCTCCCGGAATTTCGGTAAGGAAGCTGGTATGTATGCCGGACTGGAAAATGCAAAGGGGGATTTTGTCGTCGTCATGGATGCGGATTTGCAACATCCGCCGGCATTTCTCCCACGGATGTATAATTACGTCAAAGACGGAGAATTTGACTGTGCAACGACACGACGGGTCAGCCGTCAGGGAGAATCCAAAATCCGTTCTGCATTTGCCAGACTGTTTTACAAGATTATGAATAAGATTTCACAGACGGAAATTGTCGACGGTGCACAGGATTTCCGGTTCATGACACGGCAGATGGTCAATTCCATTCTGGAGATGCCCGAATATAACAGATTCTCAAAAGGCATTTTCAGTTGGGTGGGCTTTAAAACGAAGTATATCGAGTATGAGAACGTGGAACGTCAGGTGGGGACTTCTTCCTGGTCGTTCTGGGGCTTGTTCCGGTATTCACTGGAGGGAATTTTTGCATTTTCCACAGCGCCTTTGGCGGCAGCGGCAATTCTTGGCATGCTGAGCTGTCTGATTGGTCTGATTCTGTTCATTCTTTGGATTGTGCAGGCGGTCGGCGACAGCATCCAGGCGGCGCAGACAGGTCTTTTTTGTGCGCTGTTCTTCCTGGGCGGTCTACAATTGTTCTGCACGGGCATTCTCGGACAGTATTTTGCAAAGACTTACCTGGAAACCAAACACAGACCCATTTATATTATGCGTGAAAATGAAGAAATCTACCGGAAAAGGCAGAATCCGGATCATGCAAAAAAATAAAATTTTATTAAATATATTAAATATTATGAGTAGATGAATAAAAATAAAAATCAGGTGAATTTTCTGATTTCCACGCTGTTTATTGTCGTGATTATTCTCTGTGTCATTCTGACAAGGTTCTATTTTGATGTCACAAAAAATACAGAAAACAGAACCCGTGACAGCCAGATTGATGCTGTTGTGAGAACATTCGGCAATATGCAGGTCTTCCGGAGCGTCAACGGCGGGTATGGATTGTTGAATCAGGAGCATTCCGTAGTGATTGAGCCGGAATGGCTCGAAATTCTGGATGTTACGCCAGAGCTTGCCATTGTTTCCGGAAAGATGCACGGTGAAATTCTCGTCGGCGGTGTGGATTATGAAGAAAATATGGTGCTCCCCTTTGTGTTTTCTTCCCTGGAAAAATTAGGGGATGGCTATCATCTCGGCATCATCCGGGAGGACGGCAGATCTGTGATTTATGATAAAGATTATCAGCTTGTTTTTCAGGAAAGTTTTGAGAAAATTTCCTATCATAATAAATTGCTGACAGCACAAACGGCACAAGGCAGTTATCTTTATGACATGTCCGGTGATGTGCCCGTACTCCGGAGCGCAAAATTGCATTGCAAATTATTCGGGTCTGTCCTGAACTGGAAAATTTCCAATCAATTCTACCTTTCTTTTTTGTCCGTTGCTGATTTAAAATCCATGAATCAACATGTACCAGCATATCTGGATATGTTGACAGCGCAGGATTTTTCCGGTCTTGGCGAAATTTCCGGTGAGGAATATATGGGGAATCTCATGAAACAGCAAATCCCGGAGAATGTTTCTCTGAAGGGAATTTCACAATTCTGGTTCTCACAGCGTGAGAGCGGTGCTTATGATTTTGCATTCCGGATCAATTATCACAGAACTCTGAAAAATTCAGAAATTCAGAATATTTCACCAGATTCTGATTCTGATCCGGAAACACAAACAGAATTACCAATATCTGTCTCCGGACAGGCAGAAATACACTGTTATTTTCGCAGAAATGCGGAAAATAAAATGATTCTCACAGCGGCAGATCTGCAATTTCATGATGATACAGATCAAACTGCAGATCTGACTCATGCTGAAGAATAAACCGGATCACAGCATAATTCTGCACAAGGCTGTAATCTGGAAAATGAAAATAATTTTAAATTATTTTCATTAATTTTAATTAAGTGCAGGGAAATGAGGAATTTTTATGTCCAAAAAAGTAGCAGTCATCATGGGCAGTGACAGCGATTTTCCGGTTGTAAAAGCTGCCGTGGAAAAGCTGAAAGCATTTGGTATTCCCTATGAAGTGCATGTCATGTCTGCACATCGTACACCGGATGCTGCTGCGGAATTTTCCAGGAATGCCGTGGCAAATGGTTTTGGTGTCATCATCGCCGCAGCCGGAAAGGCGGCACACCTGGGCGGCGTGCTTGCTGCACATACAATCCTGCCCGTCATCGGGATTCCTGTGAAATCCGATGCACTCGACGGTATGGATGCACTGTTGTCTACTGTTCAGATGCCCCCCGGAATCCCCGTTGCAACTGTTGGCATTAACAGTGCCGCAAATGCCGGGATTCTTGCTGTGCAGATGCTTGCACTTTCTGATCCGGCTTTGACTGAAGCTTTGCAGAACATGAAACAGGACATGGCGGACGGCGTTGCGAAGAAAGATGCCGCCATGCAGGAACTTGTGAAAAATTTATAAAAATTAAATTTTTATAAATTTTTAATAAAATTATTTTATTCTGGAGGTTTTTTAAAAATGGAAAATATTGTAAAAGGTCAGCAGCTCTATGAGGGCAAGGCAAAGAAAGTATTTGCAACCAATGACCCAGATCTTGTGATTGTGGATTATAAGGACGATGCCACAGCATTCAACGGCGAGAAGAAAGGAACGATCACAGGCAAAGGCGTGATCAACAACAAAATGACAAATTACATGTTCAAGATTCTGGCAGAATCCGGCATCCCCACACATCTCGTGGAAGAAATTTCCGATCGGGAAACCATCGTGAAGAAAGTTGAGATCCTGCCTCTGGAAGTGATCGTCCGCAATGTTGCCGCAGGCAGTTTTTCCAAAAAGCTCGGCGTTCCGGAGGGGACAGCCCTGAAACAGCCGACACTGGAATTCAGCTACAAGAATGATGATCTCGGTGACCCGTTCATCAATGATTATTATGCACTTGCCCTGGGTCTTGCCACACAGGAAGAAATCGACAAAGTTTCTGAATATGCGTTCAAAGTCAACGCATTCATGCTGGATTTCTTCAAGAAATTAAACATTGATCTGATTGACTTCAAGATTGAATTCGGTCGTTTCCACGATGAAATCCTGCTTGCAGATGAGATTTCTCCGGACACCTGCCGTTTCTGGGACAGCACAACACATGAAAAGCTTGACAAAGATCGTTTCCGCAGAGATATGGGCGGCGTGGAAGAAGCCTATCAGGAAATCATGAAGAGACTCATGGGTGAAGCATAATGGGCGGATTCTTCGGTGCAGCCTCTGAAAATGACTGTATTACAGATGTCTTTTTCGGAACAGATTATCATTCCCATCTTGGCACAAGACGAGGAGGAATGACAGCATACAATCCGGATCTTGGATTTCAGAGAAGCATTCATAGCATTGAAAATTCCCCGTTCCGGACGAAATTTGAACATGATGTAATTTCTATGAAAGGCAGGCTCTGTATCGGCTGTATCAGCGATACAGACCCTCAGCCGATTCTGATGCGTTCTAAGCTGGGACTGTATGCTGTTTGCAGTATTGGTGTGATCCAGAATGCAAAAGAATTGGCGGAAGAACTGCTTGCAAACGGCTGTTCCAGCTTTGAAGTCATGAGCAGTGGTAATATTAATTCCGGCGATCTGATCGGCGCATTGATCTCTCAGAAAGAGAATTTTATAGATGGCATCCGTTATGCACAGGAAAAAATTAACGGCACAATGTCACTTTTGATTCTGACAACAGACGGGATTATTGCCGCAAGAGACAAATCTGGTCGTCTGCCGATTGTCATCGGCAAGCGTGATGATGGGTATTGCGTTTCTTTGGAATCGTTTGCATTCCAGAAACTTGGCTATTATATCCATAAAGAACTAAAAGCCGGTGAGATTGTCAAATTAACAGCAAAAAGCTGTGAGACACTTTTTGCAGGAACCGGAGATCTGAAAATCTGTTCTTTTATGTGGACATACTACGGCTATCCAAATGCTGTCTATGAGGGTGTCACGGTAGAGACCATGCGGACGAGAAACGGCGAAATCATGGCAGAGAATGACATCAAAGCCGGACGGCTTCCGGATGTGGATTATGTCTGCGGTGTGCCGGATTCCGGTACGCCCCATGCAATCGGCTATGCGAACAGAAGCGGCATTCCGTTTGCGAGACCGTTTATTAAATATACACCCACATGGCCGAGGAGTTTCATGCCGACCAGTCAGACACTCCGGAATCAGGTTGCCAAAATGAAACTGATTCCAGTACATGAATTAATCGAAGGCAAGAAATTATTATTTGTCGATGATAGTATTGTCCGTGGGACACAGATGCGGGAAACCGTTGAATTTCTCTATGAAAACGGCGCAAAGGAAGTCCATATGCGTTCTGCCTGTCCGCCGATCATGTACGGTTGTAAATATCTGAATTTTTCAAGAAGTACGTCTGAAATGGAGCTGATTGCCCGGCAGGTGATTGATTCACTGGAAGGCGCAGAGGGTATGCATTATCTGGAAGAATACAGCAATTCCGAAACAGAACGAGGCAGAAAGCTCCGTGATGAGATCTGTCGCAGACTGAAACTCACATCTCTGGAATTTCAATCGTTGCCCGGTACAATCCGTGCCATCGGCAAGCCGGAGTGTGAATTATGTACGTATTGCTGGAACGGAAAGGAATGATTTGATTTTGCACAGAACAGGCATTCATGCAGGGATTCATGAAGAATGCGGCGTATTCGGCGTATTTTCCAAGCATACAACACAGGTTGCAAACCTGACGTATGCCGGATTGTTTGCATTACAGCACAGAGGACAGGAAAGCTGCGGCATTGTGGTAAATGACAAGGGTGTTTTTGCACATCATAAAGACATCGGACTTGTGCAGGAAGTATTTACGCAACCTGTGATGGATTCTCTCGGAGAGGGCAATATTTCCATCGGACATGTCCGGTATTCGACAACAGGCGGTAACAACCGGGTGAATGCACAGCCCCTGGTTGTACGGCATGTCAAAGGACCGCTTGCAATTGCACACAATGGGAATCTGGTCAATGCACATATGCTCCGAGAACGTTATGAACTTAAAGGAGCAATTTTCCAGTCCACGAATGACACGGAAGTCATTTCTTATTGTCTGACAGAACATAGATTAAAAAAAGATTCGATTGAAAGAGCTGTGGAACATGCCATGTATGATTTACAGGGTGCGTATTCTCTGGTGATTATGTCAGCACAGAAATTGATTGCTGCAAGAGATCCCAATGGATTTCGTCCGCTCGTGATGGGCAGTCTGCCGGATGGCAGTATTATATTTGCGTCGGAAACCTGTGCGTTGGATGCTGTCGGTGCAGAATTTGAAAGAGATCTTCTGCCAGGAGAAATCATAGTCGTTGAACCAGATGGCATCCGGTCTATCCGGACACATTGTGGCAGAAAATCGGCTATGTGTGTATTCGAGTATGTTTATTTCGCAAGACCGGATTCTGTTCTGGAGGGATGCAGTGTCCACAAAGCAAGACGCCGTGCCGGAGAATTGCTCTGGCAGCAGCATCCTGTTAATGCGGATGTCGTGATTGGTGTCCCGGACAGTGGACTGGATGCGGCATTGGGATTTTCCCATGCGTCCGGGATTCCCTACGGTGTGGGATTTGTCAAAAATCGCTATATCGGCAGAACGTTTATTCAACCCAGTCAGCAGCAGCGGACAAATTCCGTCAATCTGAAACTGAATGTGATCCGGGAAACAGTTGCCGGAAAACGTGTCGTTCTGATTGATGACAGCATTGTCCGAGGAACAACTTCCGCAAGAATTGTGAAACTGGTCAGGAATGCCGGTGCGAAAGAAATTCATTTCATGGTATCCTGTCCGCCATTTAAAAATCCATGCTATTTCGGAACGGATATTGACAGCAGGGAGCATTTAATTGCCTGCCAGATGGAAATTCCAGAAATTTGCAGGACAATTGGTGCAGATACACTGGGATATTTGAGTATTGATGGTGTAAAATCGATTGCAAAAGAGGCGAAGTGTGGTTTCTGTGTCGGATGTTTTACAGGTGATTATCCTGTCTCTGTTCCCAAAGAAATGCCCAAAGATAAATTTGAATCGAAATTAGGAGAATTTTGAATTATGGCTAGTTTTTCTGAAAGCTACAAAAAAGCCGGTGTGGATGTGACTGCCGGCTATGAAGCAGTCAAGCTTATGAAAGAACATATTGCAAAGACAAATATTCCGGGTGTGATTTCCGGAATCGGCGATTTCGGCGGCTTGTTTGAACCGGATCTGACAGGAATCGAAAAGCCTGTATTTGTGTCCGGTACGGATGGCGTCGGCACAAAATTAAAGATTGCGTTTCTTATGGACAAGCACGACACAGTCGGCATTGACTGCGTGGCAATGTGTGTCAATGACATCATCTGCTGTGGTGCAAAACCTCAGTTCTTCCTGGATTATATTGCAGTCGGCAAGAATTATCCAGAGAAGATTGCTACAATTGTATCCGGCATTGCGGACGGCTGTGTGCAGGCAGGCTGTGCGTTGGTCGGCGGTGAAACAGCAGAAATGCCGGGATTTTATCCAGTGGATGAATATGATTTAGCAGGTTTCTCTGTCGGCGTTGTTGATAAG
>CAMWTO010000037.1 GCA_947177205.1 uncultured Ruminococcus sp.
ATACTATATATTATACCGGAAAAAATTGTTTCCGTCAATACAGGACGGATAATTTTTTTAAAAAAATCTGAAAAAATCATAAAAATAATTTCCTCTTGCAGAATCAAAACTGACCACAAGAGGAAATGATAAAATTCAGGATTTTAAATTGTTATTTTAATTCGGAGAATCCTGCAGCGCATCATAGCCGTGTTCGTTCGTCCGGACTTTCACAACGTCTTCTACATCATAAATAAAGATTTTGCCGTCTCCGATGTTGCCGGTATACAGTGCTTTTCTTGCCGCTGCAAGCGCCTTTTCCACAGGAACAGCCGTAATCACAGCTTCTACTTTGATTTTAGAGTGAAGTGACGGCAATTCCTGCTTAATGCCTCTGTAATATGCCGTGTGACCCATCTGCGTGCCGTAACCGAGAACGTGTGTGACTGTAATGCCGTTGATACCAACAGCCGCAAGGCTTGCCTGCAATTCTTCGAGCTTACCAGGACGGCAGACAATGGAGAGCTTTGTCAGTTTTGCGCCGGATTTCGGGGCATTTGTTGCAGATCTTGCGTCAATCACAACAGGATCTGTATTTTTTTCAACTGTCGAAGCTGTACTTGCTGTGTTTAATCTGTCTATGTCAGAACCGAATACGTTCCGCATTTCTCCTGTGTCAACAGCATGTCTTGTTGCCTGGCGGTTTACTTGGAGCATGGTGTCAGCCGAAGGCGCAAAGTCTGCATAAGAACTGGACAAGCCGTGTTCTGTCAGATCCAAACCAATGATTTCTTCTTCCGCAGTTGCACGGAGTCCGAGTGTTTTCTTGATTACCAGGAACGTCAGAGAGATTGTGACTGCTGTCCAGACACCAACTGTCAGGATGGCAAGGCACTGTAAGCCTAACTGATGGAAGCCGCCGCCGTAGAACAAGCCAGTGACAGAATCATTGCCGGGAACGGAAGTCGTTGCAAACAGACCGACTGCGAATGTTCCCCAGATGCCGTTGCACATATGGACGGCAACTGCGCCGACCGGGTCATCAATATGCAGTACATGATCCAGAAGCCACACGCCAAAAACAACCAGTAAACCGGACACAATGCCGATCAGTATTGCGCCAAGTGCATCTACAGCATCACAGCCTGCTGTGACACCTACCAAACCCGCAAGAGACGCATTCAGACACATAGAAACATCTGGTTTGCCATATTTCAGCCAGGTGAAAACCATACATGTAAAAGTTGCAATTGCCGGTGCAATGGTTGTTGCTACGAAAATGCTTGCAAGCTGTCCGCCGGATGTTGCCGCTGCACCATTGAATCCGTACCAACCGAACCAGAGAATGAAACAGCCCAGTGCGCCGATTGTCAGGTTATGTCCGGGGATTGCATTGACTTTAATGACTTTGCCGTCTTTGTCTCTTTTGAATTTGCCGATTCTTGCACCTTCCATGGCTGCGCCGATCAGCGCAGAGATACCGCCGACCATGTGAATTGCACAGGAACCTGCGAAATCATGGAATCCTAACTGTGACAGCCAGCCGCCGCCCCAGATCCAGTGGGCTTCAATGGGATAGATGATCCCGGAAATGACTGCGGAATATACACAGTAGGATAAAAATTTGGTTCTTTCTGCCATAGCACCGGATACAATCGTTGCCGTTGTCGCACAGAACACCAGATTAAATACAAAATTCGACCAGTCAAAATTTGCATAATCCGTAAAAATGCCCAGTGTCGGCAGACCGATCAGACCGCCGAGCGCATCCTCACCGAGGAACAAGCCGAAACCTAGAGTAATAAATACCACAGTGCCGATACAGAAATCCATCAGATTTTTCATGATGATATTTCCGGCGTTCTTGGCTCTGGTAAAACCGGTTTCCACCATGGCAAACCCTGCCTGCATGAAGAACACGAATGATGCGCCGATCAGAAACCAGATGCCGAATATTTCGCTGTCCACGCTTGTCATGATTTCGTTCATAACATCCATTTTTGAATAACCCTCTTTCTAAAAATATTATAATATTTATTATAATATTTTTTAAAATAATATCTGCCAACAGAACAGACACGCAAAATAAAAAGAACGCTGACCGTCCGGGGAATTTCCGAATTTTTAGAATTTTCCGGAATTCTCCATGCGGTTCAGCGCCCTTGCTGATCGACTGTTCTGTTGTTTACGAGTGCTATTATAGCGTATTTTTTCGGATTTGTCAATTGGAAAGTCTGACACGGATTTTTGAAAATGAAAATCAAATTTTATACATTCTGCATAATTGCCTCACAATTTTGCCTGTCCGGGTTTCTTTTTTTAATTTTTTCTGCAAAATACTTTTGATTTTTCTGTAAAATCACAAAAATAGATTTTCAGAAAAATTTTCTCTTATCACAGATTTGAAAAAAACTCCTGAAAACCCTTGACAGATTTCCGGAAATATAGTAAAATAGAAATTGTAAGATCTGGAATTCATAAAAATATTTAAAATATGAAAATCCGGATCAATATGAATTTTGCACTATGCAGAATGGAGAGGAATTTTCAGAATGAAAAAAATTGGTGTTTTGACAAGTGGCGGCGACGCTCCGGGCATGAATGCTGCTGTCAGAGCGGTGGCACGTACTGCACTGAGCAAGGGCATGGAGGTCATTGGTATCCAGAGAGGCTATGTCGGTCTTCTCAATCGTGAATTTGTAGAGATGAATGCCAGAAGCGTTTCTGGAATCATCCAAAGAGGCGGTACTTGCCTATATACGGCAAGATGCCCGGAATTCCGCAACATGGAGGGCGTTCTCAAGGGTAAGGAAGTCTGCGAGGAAATTGGTCTGGAGGGTCTTGTTGTCATCGGCGGTGACGGTTCTTTCAGAGGTGCAGGCGATCTGTCCAGTGTTGGCATTCCCTGCATCGGCATCCCCGGCACAATTGACAATGACATCCAGTGCACAGAATATACAATTGGCTATGATACAGCAATGAATACGGCAATGGAAATGATTGACAAGCTCCGTGATACCACCCAGTCTCACGACAGATGCTCCGTTGTGGAAGTGATGGGAAGACGTGCCGGCTTCATCGCTGTCAATGTAGCAATGGCTGTTGGCGCAGAGGCTGCAATTACGGTAGAGCGTCAATATGATCTGAATGAGATTGCCAAGAAAATGATAAAGACCATGAGTGAAAAAGGCGGTAAGCATCATTTCATTCTTGTTGTTGCAGAGGGTGTTGGTCAGACAGAAAACATCGCAAGAGAAATCCAGGAAATGACCGGCGTAGAATCCAGGGCAACCATTCTGGGACATGTCCAGAGAGGCGGCTCTCCTACACTCAGAGACCGTATTGTTGCTACAGAAATGGGTTATCATGCTGTAGAACTGCTGGAACAGGGCATTGGCAACCGGATTGTCGGACTCAAAGGCGGCAAGGTTTATGACATTGATCTGCAAGAAGGTCTGAACATGAAGAAAGCGTTCATTGACCAGCGTTATGACATCCTGGGCGCAACGGCTTATTAATTCCAGATACATGTGATCCGGATCAGACATGCCGGATAGACGAAAAGGCTTTCTTTTCCTGCCATCCGGCGGAAAGGAAGGCTTTTTTGATGGCAGAAATTTCAGAATTAGAATCAAGATTAAAATTAAAAAAATTTCAGGGCATCCGGTTGGGATTATCCCGTGTCCGGGAACTGGCAGAACGGCTTGGCAATCCACAGGAGGATTTAAAAATCATTCATGTTGCCGGCACGAACGGCAAAGGCTCGTTCGGGGCAATGCTTTCCGGGATTCTCACAAAAGCCGGTTATCAAACAGGACATTTTGCATCGCCGGCATTGCTTGGCATCCGAGATTATTTCCGGATCAATCAGAAATTCCCGGATGAACAGATTCTCAGCGAAATCCTGGAGGACGTTCTGGAACAGGCAGAACAGATGCAGGATTCTCCCACAGAATTTGAGATCCTAGCAGTGAGTGCGTATCTGTTGTTTTCCCGGCAGAAGTGTGATTTTGCCGTGATCGAATGTTGTATGGGCGGTGATTCAGACTGTACAAATATTATACAAAATCCGGTATTATCCGTGATTACTAATATTCGAAAAGATCATTGTAAATTCCTGGGGGATACGCTCCAGGAGATTGCACAGCACAAAGCCGGGATTATCAAACAGGGCTGTCCAGTACTGACAGGCGAAAAAAATCCGGAAATTTTACAGATCATCCAGGCACAAAGTGAACGTTTCCATGCAGATTGTTATCTAGCTGAAAATTTTGTGATTTCAGCAAGTTATCATCTGACCGGAACGGAGCTGCAATGCCGGGGATTTCAGGAATTAAAATTATCTCTCTTGGGGGCGTATCAGTTAGAAAATGCCAATCTTGTGCTGAATGCTGTGAAAATTTTCCGGAACTCCGGCATTTCAATTCCGGTTCAGGCTGTCCGGGATGGATTGGCTTGCTGTCAATGGCATGGCAGATTTGAAGTCATTTCTATAAAAGATCCCTGTGTTATTTTTGACGGCGCACACAATCCGGATGGCATGAAAATGCTGACAAAAAGTCTGGATCTGTATTTTCAGAAAAAAAGCATTTTTATCATGGGTGTGATGTCAGATAAGGAATATTCTCAGTATGCGGCAATGCTCCGGGATTATGCAGAAGAAATGCTGTTAGTCCGTCCGGATCATCTCCGTGCATTAGATCCGGAACGTTTGAAAACGGCGTTGCAACGGGGCATGCCGGGGATTCCGATCCAGGTCTGTGATTCTATGGAAAATGCGTTCCGGACAGCACGGGAGATTCTCCCGGCGGATTCTCAGATTATTTGTCTGGGTTCTCTGTATCTGTATCAGGAATTTTCGAATGCCGTGAAAAGAATTCTTTAAAATAGTATAATAAATGCGAGGATATCGTGTATGATAGAATTACAGAAAATAATAGATACAGATCAATACTTGTGGTGTCGTGATGCAGTATTAGTGAGAGTGATCGGCGGAAAGTCGGCATTAACTAAAATTGATTCTGATGATACAGACGATTATACTGTCAAATCTGTTCTTCTGCTGAATGGAAAACCGATTGTTCAGGGTGAATATCCGATTTGCCCGACTTGTTCTGCACTTCTTGCAAGAGGATATGGTATTGAAAAAACCAATTGTGAAGAATTGCAAATGATTCGTAAGAAGATCAATTCAGCCTATGTTGACTTACAGACATCTGTCCGGAACATAGAACCAATACTTGATTTGCTTGATGACGGATACTATATTATTGCAGATGCAGAAATTTATCCAACAGATGGCAGTAATCATTTTTTTGCCAATGTTCCTGATAAGCTATGTCATATTGAGGCGTCATGTTCTACATATTACAATAGTGATTTTCTGACAGCAGTTGACGGATTTCCTGCTTTTCTTTATCCGACACAATCAAATGCTGTCCTTAATCCAGAAAGAGCTGACTATTATTTTGATATAATTGATAAAGACAATGCATCAAGAGCGATTGCCTATTATGACAACGGTTTTATCTGTGCATTGCTTGACGGACACCACAAAGCCTACGCCGCAGCCAAAAAAGGCTGTCCATTATCAACACTTGTCATCATTCCTATGTCAGGTATTTATCAAGAACAACATTCATCAATTGCATATGCCTGTTTTTCGGAGATAACGATTCCGCTTTCTGCCCTTACTGCATATAGCAGGAACAAACCACAACCAAAATCAGAGCAACTTGTTCGATTTGATCACTTTCATAATGAACCGATAGCAGAAAATAATTTTGATTTCAGATTTTATCCTACTATTGAGGAATTAACAGGAATCTATGCGGCTGGACTTGAAAATGTCACTATTACGAAAGAACTTGTTGAGCAATGGATCAAAAGCTCCGATATGGACGATCAGATCAGACTGAAATGCTTGCTGAAATACGATGCGAAACGAGAACCGCAACAAGCATACACAATTGCAAAAACAGTTGTTTCGTTTGCTCCGGAAACGGAAAGATTTAACGATTTAATTTCACAAGCTTATAAAATAATCATAGCGAATCAGAATCATGAAGCAGAGCAGATTGTATTGAATTATATGATAAATCACGATAGCAAGAGTTCAGCATGGGATATTTGCAGTTCGTACTGGGAAGATGTGGAATAAGTATATATATTATTCTTAATCATAAAAAACCACTTGCTTTTTTGTGAATTTTGTAGTATAATAAAATTAAAATTTATAATTTTAATAATTTTAGAAAGGTCTTGTAAATTATGAAATTAACAATCGGTTTTATCGGCGCAGGCAACATGGGAACTGCCATTATGAAAGGTGTTGCAGGCTGCGGGCTAGATGCAGAATTATCCGCATTTGATCCGGATTCTGCAAAATTGGAAACTTTGCAGACATCCGGCGTGAAAGCCTGCAAATCCGGATTGGAAGTGCTCCAGTCCTGCAAATATGTATTTCTGGCAGTCAAGCCTCAGATGTTTGATGAAGTTCTGGAACAGATTGCGCAGGGTGTCACAAAGGACACTGTCCTGGTGTCGATTGCTGCCGGAATCACGGCGGAATACATCCGAAGCAAGACAATCTCTGATGCAAAAGTGATTCTTGTTATGCCGAATACGCCGTTATTACTTCGTGCCGGAGCGTCCGCACTTGCCAAATGCGAACCGACAACAGATGAAGAATTTTCTGTGATACGCCGGATTTTTGATGCCTGCGGCGTGACGGAGGAAATTGCGGAAAACAAAATGAAGGAAATTATTGCGGTTAACGGCAGTAGTCCGGCGTTTATTTATCTGTTTGCAAAAGCATTTGTGGACTATGCCAGAAAGGAAAATATTCCGGAACAGGCGGCGTTGTCCTTGTTCGCACAGAGTCTGGTCGGGAGTGCGGAAATGCTTACGAAATCTGGCTATTCTATCGAAGAATTAATTAAAATGGTTTCTTCTCCCGGTGGGACGACGCTTGCCGGATTAGATGAACTGTATAAAGGCAATCTGGAACAGACAGTTCAGAATGCTTGTGAATCCTGCACAAAGCGAGCTTATGAGTTATCTAAATAAAATAGCATATTCCCGGATTTTTATGCATATACTCTGTTAAAAAGGAGTCGTGTGTAAATTATGATGATGCGATGCAGACAGCGGACAAGTCAATTGATTCTGTCGGTTGTAATGATTGCGGCAGGGGTTGTCCTGGGGAGTGTCCTCCGGGCGCTCCATCCTGCCTGGGGAATCTGGGAACATCCGTTATTTTTACAGGGAATCGGACTTGCTGTTTCTCCGGAACACGGAAAATTAATGTATTATGTCTTCACGCCGGTGTGTTATCTCGCTGTCTTTGCGGCATTGGGACTGTCCGCCGTCGGAATTGCCGGTGTACCGTTTCTTCTGATTCTGAGAGGGAGCGCAGTCGGTGCAGTTCTGGAGCTGCTCTATACCACGTACGGCATCCGTGGAATTGTAACGGCACTGCTGTTTATCATGCCTTATGTTTGTGTCGCAACGCTGTTGATGGCGCTCGGCGCAAGGGAAGCGTTTGGATTTTCCTTGCAGATTACGGGACTTGTCTGTGAAAAAGCGCAGGAACAGAAAATTTCTGTGAAATTATACAGCATTCGTTTTGTGGTATTATTTGCATTACTGGCGGGATCTGGCATTTTGCAATGTTTATGGATCGGATATGTCTATCCTGCATTTTTTAACATATTGCAGGATTTATTTTAAATAATTTTTAAAAATTAAAAACATAAAAATGAAAAAGAAAGGAAGATTTTGAAATGGCTTTGTTTGGAAGTTCCGGAAAACATCAGGCAGGCATTGCCAAAGATGCGCCGGAGAAAAAGCCGTTTTTCCGGTACTGGGAAATTGCATTCCGCAAATTCTGGAAAATCATTGATGTCAATATGCTGCTTGCTGTCGGATGTCTGCCATTAATTGGTGCTTTCGCTGTAATGTATTATTTTTCAGAGAATTATGCTAAAATTGCATTTGCAATCGCCGCAGTGCTTGTAATTCTGTTTGCCGTGTGTTTTGGTTCTGTCATTGCAGCATGTACGCAGATTTTAAGAAATTTCACAAGGGAAAAGCCTATGTTTCTGATGAATACGTTCTGGAATACATTCCGGAGCAGTTTTAAACAGGCATGTCCTGTCGGGATGATTGATCTTGTGATGATGGTATCTGTGGCGAGCAGTCTCTATGTCTATCCGAAACTGATCCAGGGGAACGGCTCGGCGATTTATTATATTTTATTTGTCGCAACGCTGAGCATTGCCCTTGCCGTCACAATGATGAGCTTTTATGCGTATCTGATGATTGTTTCGACGGATCTGAAATTCGGGGACATGCTGAAAAATTCCCTTGCGCTGAGTTTTATTGCACTCAAGAAAAATTTTCTGACGCTCCTGCTTGCTGTTTTGATTATGGGAGGCTGTGCATTATTAACTTATCTGTTCCCGTATATCTTTGTATTATGGTTTTTTATCCCGACGGGATTTGTGGCATTCATGATTGTATTTAATTGCTATCCGGTCATCCAGAAATTTGTGATTAATCCGTATTATGCACAGAAAGGGGAAGTCAATCCGGAAATTCTCCGGATGCAGAGCAACGGCGAAAATCTTTTTGAAGACCGTGGCGGCTCGGAACTTCCGCCGGAGGAGATAAGCGCAGACCAAAATCCAAAGCAGGGCAAAAATTCCGGTTCTCACAAAAACCATTCTGAAAATCATGGAAATCACAGAAAAAAAGGCAAAGTGATCTCTTGATTGATCTCTTAATTGAAATAAAATTTTAAAAAAATAAAATTTTTTAAAAAAATTTTGAAAAACCTCTTTACAAATCAAGAATAATATGCTATAATAAATATTGTTCCGTGTACTTGGATTGAGGGTTACGCCCTGAATGGGATTTTTTACCTGCCTTTTTCTATGTTCCGGACAAGTATTATTTTAATTTATTAATGATATTAAATTATATTAAAGAGGTGAATTATCATGCTGCGTAAAGAAGAAAAGACGGCTGTCATTGAGGAAAACCGCAACCATGCAACGGATACTGGTTCTCCTGAAGTACAGATTGCCATCCTGACTCGTCGGATCAACGACCTGACAGAACATCTCAAAGTCCACAAGAACGACCATCACTCCAGAAGAGGTATGCTCAAGATGATCGGTCGCAGAAGAAATCTGCTGGCTTATCTCAAGAAGAAGGACATTGAGAGATACCGTGCAATTATTGCGAAGCTCGGCATCCGTAAGTAAGAAACACATACACGAGGGGCAGAGGGGGAATCTTTCTGCCTTTCTGTGCGTTTTTCGTGAATCATATAAAAACTTGTGCTGGCAGCGCATCGTTAGCATCTGACCGTGTTCCTGTGAAATTTTTTGTGCAACAGGAACAGGGTTTTTTGCTAAAAACGCTGTCTGACACAAAAAATTAAATTTTTAGGTGAAAGTGAGAAAAGCTTATGTTTGAAAATTACAAAGTATTTGAAACAACATACGCAGGCAGAAAGCTTGTTGTCGAGACAGGCAAGACCTGTGAATTGTCCAACGGTTCTTGCTGGGTTCGCTACGGCGAAACGGTTGTGATGGCAAATGTGACTGCCAGTGCAAAACCAAGAGAGGGCGTGGATTTCTTCCCCCTGTCTGTAGATTATGAAGAAAGATTATATTCCGTCGGCAAGATTCCGGGTTCTTTCTCCAAACGAGAGGGAAAACCGTCCGAAAAGGCAATTTTAACATCCCGGATGGTTGACAGACCCATCAGACCGCTGTTCCCGAAAGATATGCGCAATGATGTATCTGTTGTGATGACGGTTCTGGCTGTCGACCCGGATTGCTCGCCGGAAATTGCCGGCATGATTGCAACTTCTATTGCAATTTCTATTTCTGATATTCCCTGGAATGGACCAATTGCCGGAATCAGTGTCGGTCTTGTGGATGGTGAAATCGTTCTGAATCCGACAAAAGCACAGAGAGAACACAATGACTTGAATCTGACGGTTGCCGGCAGTGCAGAAAAAATTGTTATGATCGAGGCAGGCGCAAATGAAGTAGATGAAAAGACCATGCTAAATGCGATTATGACAGGTCACGAAGAAATTAAGAAATTGGTAGCGTTTATTTCTGAGATCCAGAAAGAAATCGGCAAGCCGAAATTTGAGTTTGAATCCCAGGAAATTCCACAGGATATGTTTGATGCTGTAGAAGCACTTGTCGGCGAAAAAGTCATGGAGGCGCTGGACACAAATGACAAGAACATCCGTGATGCAAGATTAAAGCCGATTATGGATGAAGTGCATGAAACTTTTGACGAACAGTTTGGCGAGGATTCCATTGCAAAACTGGATGAATGTTTATATAAACTCCAGAAAAAAATTGTTCGTAACTGGCTGTATAACGGCAAGCGTGTGGACGGGAGAGGCATTGACGAAATCCGTCCGCTGTCCGCAGAAGTCGGCTTACTTCCGAGAGTACACGGTTCAGGACTGTTCACAAGAGGACAGACACAGGTCATGACGATTGTCACATTGGGACCTGTCAGCGAAGCACAGAAAATTGACGGACTTGACGAAGAAACATCCAAGCGTTACATGCACCAGTATAATTTCCCGTCCTATTCTGTGGGTGAAACAAAGCCGTCCAGAGGACCGGGCAGACGTGAAATCGGTCACGGAGCTCTTGCAGAAAAGGCGCTTGTTCCGGTTCTGCCAAGTGTGGAAGAATTCCCTTATGCAATGCGTCTGGTTTCGGAAGTGCTCAGTTCCAACGGCTCAACGTCTCAGGGATCTATCTGCGGTTCTACACTGGCGCTTATGGATGCCGGTGTACCGATCAAAGCACCTGTGGCAGGTATTTCCTGCGGATTGATTACACTCCCGGACAGCGATGACTTCATGACAATGGTAGACATTCAGGGTCTGGAAGATTTCTTCGGCGACATGGATTTCAAAGTCGGCGGCACACATAAGGGTATTACGGCAATCCAGGTGGATATCAAAGTAGATGGTCTGACACCTGCCATTATTGAACAGGCATTTGAAAAGACCAGAAAAGCAAGATTATATATCCTGGATGAGATTATGCTGAAAGCCATTCCTGCACCTCGTGCAGAAGTTGGCACGTATGCACCGAAAATGCTTCAGACAAGAGTACCAGTTGATAAAATCCGTGATGTAATCGGACAGGGCGGCAAAGTGATCCAGAAAATCTGTGCGGAATGTGATGTCAAGATTGATATTAACGAAGATGGCAGTGTATTCATCAGCGGTATGGATATGGAGAACACGAAAAAGGCAGTCCAGATTGTGGAAACCATTGCGAATGATCCGGAAGTTGGTGCAATTTACAAAGGCAAGGTTGTTCGTCTGATGAATTTTGGCGCATTTGTGGAGATTGCTCCCGGTAAGGACGGACTTGTGCATATTTCTCAGTTGGATAATCACAGAGTGGAACGTGTCGAAGATGTTGTTCAGATCGGTGATGAAATTATCGTGAAAGTGACGGAAATTGACAGACAGGGCAGAATTAATCTTTCCAGAAAAGAAGCGCTTGCAGACATGGCAAGAAAGAAAAATAATAAATAAATTTTTAATTTATGAAATTAATTTAACCGGACAGGAATTTAAAATTTTTGTCCGGTTTTGAAATTAAGGAGTATGGATGAAAAAAATTAAAATCAGCACATCATCAGATGGATATCATTACTTATTTTCCTGCATTACATGCCAAAAGGAAACAGAATTGATTACAGGGATGGGAAGATATGGTAATCTTGGAGAATTTCATTGTCCCTATTGTTCAAAAAAGTATTATGCTACGATAGATGATCATCAAAAACCAAAGTGTTATATTTTTGAAATTGGTGAACAACCTTCCTCTATGTTAGATTCAGAAGGCAGGAAACATGGCATTACTTTAGAACAATATGAAGAAATAAAAAATTAGATATCTCAAAAAAATTCTTTAAAAAATAAAAAACAACTCCCGGTGCGATTCGGGAGCTGTTTTGTTATTTAATTATTATATATGATACATTGATTTCTGCATGATTGTCCGAAACATCGTTTGCATCCAGTACGGTGTGCATATTTCTCAGCTGAATAATCGCAGAGTAGAACGTGTCGAAGTGTAAATTAAACATTTTTTTTATAATTTTCGCCCCAGGATTCCAGGGCATCAAGAATTGGTTTCATAGTCTTTCCTAATTCTGTCAGGGAATATTCTACTCTCGATGGCACTTCTGCAAATACAGTGCGGTTAATAATGCCGTCGGCTTCCATGGCTCTCAGGCTGTCGGTCAGAACTTTTTGTGAAATTTCGGTGAGAGATTTTTGTAATTCGTTGAATCGCCACGAACGCAGAAACAGATTTCGCAGGATTAATAATTTCCATTTACTTCCAATTATCAATAGTGCCGTTTCTACCGGACAAGCAGGTAATTCTCTTATTTTCCGCATGGATACGTCCTCCAGTTTTCAAATTTACTAATATTATACTGCATTTTGCAAAAAATGTCAAGTTGTTTTTACAAAACAAAAACGGAGCTATTCCCAGCTCCGTTTCAGAAAAAGTAACCGGACTCTTACATGATTGCATCGTCTGCTGTGTAGCTGTCCAGGGATCCTGCTTTCACCTGAATACAGATATATTTGATTCCCTGATCTGTTGCTGAAAATTGTCTTTTGGTTGCCGGTGCAACACGGACAAAATCGCCTGCCGTCAATTCTACTTCCTCACCATCCAAAACTGCCTTGCCACTACCCTCAAGAATGATATAGATTTCCTCGTTCTGCTTGTGTGCATGAACAAACGGTACGCCTGCACCTGCCGGCAGATTGTTGATGCTGATTTCTGCACCGGTCAGTCCCAGAACGTCATGTAGTTCTGTTCTGTTTTCGTTGTCAACATGAATTTTCTGATAATTTTTCATTGTAAAATACCTCCATAATAGCATAGTATAAATTTTATGCAGGGATGTTTTTTTCTCTGCTGTAATTTTAAGTATAGCATAAACAGAAATATTTTTCAAGTACGCACTTTTCAGTAACATAGTTACTTTAAAGTAACGATTACGTATTTTCACGCATAAATTTTGATATTAAACATTAATTTCTGCTCGGTCGTCCGAAACGCCATTTGCATCCAGTATCGGTTGTACGCAATTACGGATAAATTCTTCCACCTGTTGCGGACATCTGCCAATGAAATTTTCCGGCTTCATGATTTCCTGCATTTCCTGCTCTGTAATCATGAACATGGGATCTGCTAAAATCAATTCGCAGAGATTGTTGTCAAGTCCCTCTTGTTTCACACGCTTCCCGGCTTCCATGGATAACTGCCGGATACGTTCATGCAGTTCCTGCCGATTGCCGCCTTTCTGGACAGCATCCATCATGATATTTTCCGTTGCCATAAATGGCAGTTCTGCCATGACACGCTTTGTAATGATCTTCTCATAGACAACAAGTCCGTTCTCCGGATCTGTGACATTGAGCATGATATTCAGAATTGCATCCACGCCAAGAAATGCTTCTGCTACAGAAATTCTCTTGTTCGCAGAGTCATCTAGTGTTCTTTCAAACCACTGTGTCCCGGCTGTGAAAGCAGGATTCAATACATCACACATTACATATCTTGCCAGAGATGTGATTCTCTCATCACGCATCGGATTGCGCTTATATGCCATAGCAGATGAGCCGATCTGATTTTTTTCAAATGGTTCTTCCATTTCTTTGAAACTTTGCATTAACCGGATATCATTGGAGAATTTGCTTGCAGATTGTGCAATTCCAGCAAGAACGGAACAAACCTGATAATCCACTTTTCTGGAATAGGTTTGACCGGAGACCGGCACAACAGCACGGAATCCCATTTCTTCGGCGATCATGTTTTCAAGTTGTTTGATTTTGTCCGTATCGCCGTGGAATAATTCCATAAAAGATGCCTGTGTGCCGGTTGTGCCTTTTGATCCCAGTAATTTCAAAGAATTCATCCGGAAATCCAGGTCTTCCAGATCCATTAATAATTCATTGCACCAGAGTGTGGCTCTCTTGCCGATCGTGGTGAGCTGTGCAGGCTGTAAATGTGTATAAGCAAGACAGGGAAGTGCTTTATATTTGTCAGCGAATACGGCAAGCTGAGAGATGACTTTGACAAGTTTTCTCTTAACAACCTGCAAAGCGTCACGCATGATGATAATATCTGTATTGTCACCGACATAGCAGGATGTTGCACCCAGATGAATGATTCCTGCGGCTTTCGGACAAGCCTGTCCATAAGTATAGACATGTGCCATGACATCATGACGGACGATTTTTTCCCGTTCAGCAGCCATTGCATAATCGATATTTTCAACATTGGCTTCCAGTTCGTCCACCTGTTCCGGGGTCACATGCAAGCCAAGTTTCATTTCGGCACGGGCAAGCGCCACCCATAATCTGCGCCATGTGGTGAATTTTTTGTCAGCAGAAAACAGATACTGCATTTCCTTGCTGGCGTATCTGGTGCAGAACGGACTTTCATAGCTTTGATTTGACATAAATTTTTAGCCTCCTGTAAATAATATTAAAATTTATCCTGTTCCCAGAATAATACTGGACTGTGACCGTCATAATAACGGATCACATCGGGGTGTTCTTGGGCGTAGGAAAAAATTTTCTGTGCAAGTTCCTGTTTCAGAAAATTTGTTAATTTCTGGACAGGTGTATTCATCATAGGATCACAGAGACGGGATAACACAATCGCATTCTGGTTCTGGATTCTGACAATCTGAAATGGAAAGATCCGGCAGTCAAAAGGTTTCTGATCTCCTAGGAGACAGCCGGTCTCTGGATCAAGCACCGGACAGGAGAACAATCCGTCCGGATTTGTTTTTTTGATCCGGAACAAGTAAGATTCTGTGCCTTTAGAGATAAATTCCAGCTTCGGCAGGATTGTCCGGCATTGTTCCCGGACTTCTCCGGATAAGACCGGCAAATCCCATACATCATAATTGCTGAAGATACAGCACTGTTTGCATTCTGAACAAATATTTTGCGTCAGTAATTTTTTCAGCATGTTATAATTCTCCGTTTTCTGTGATGATAATTTTATTATACTATATTTTTCTGAAAATTGCAAGTGATTCCGGAAATTAATTCATGAAAAGTATTGCAAATCATTTCAGCGCATGTTATAATAAATATAATTATGAATGGATGTAATATAATGCGTCTTTGTAATGATAAGGATATGTGCATG